>NZ_CP071501.1:3615000-3915000 GCF_017354985.1 Shewanella cyperi
CTCCTTGATGCCGGGATCGATTCCCAAACGGGCACTGACGCTGTCAAACTTGTCGGCCTTGAGGGACAGGGACAATTCGGTCTGGCTGATGCCATTCTCGTTAAGCCAGCTGCCGGCGCCACTCAGGCCGGCATCAGCACTGGTGAGTTCCAGGGTCTGGATCTGATAATTATTGCCATCCGGCGTGCCCTGCAGCGTCAGGCTGCCAAGGGATTTGCCCCGCCATTGCAGGTCGGCCACATTGACCGCCAGAGGTGGCAGACTTTGGCGAATATCATCGTCATTGAGCTGCTGGCCGGAACCATCCAGTTGTAAGTCCAGCCGCTCGGCAGCCACCTTGAGGCCGCCGGTTGACCAGTCGGGGAAGAAATCCACATGGCCCTTGAACTCGTCGGCTTCGGCATCGAGTCGCCACAGGCCGTCGCTGGGTTCGGCACTGAAGTTCAGTTGGCTCAGGGGCTGGCCAAAGAGATCCATGGCCTCGACTTGCGCATCGACCCGAGCCAAAGGTGGGAACAAGGGCCGGCCTTCGGCGGCGGGAGCTTCAACAAAGGCCCGGATCAGAGGCAGCCACTGGGCGAAATCCACCTTGGGCAAGGCCAACTGCAAATGACCATTGTCCTTTCTGAGCCCGTCACCGCTGCGAAATCCCCTGCCAAGGAGCAAGTCATAATGGCTCAGTACCGGGCCCGAGCCTCCCTGTTCCATGTCGAAGCTGCCCCAGAATTCGCCCTTGTCCTCAAGGCGGATCCCCAGGTTCAGCTGCTTATTGTCACCAAGGATCTCGGCCCGCAGCGCGCTGATTTCGGCGGCGCCCTTGCCAAAGGGGGGCGGCAACTGCAACCTGGCGTCCACCAGTTCGGTTTCCACCAGGCCCTGGATCCTGAATCCGGCGGGGTCAAACATCAGCCGCAGATCGCCCTGCCAGTCGAGGACGCCACTGTAAAAAGGACTCAGGGGATTGGCCAACTCTTCCGGCAAGGCATCCAGGTTCCAGTGGCCATTGAGATCCACCTGTAACTGGTACAAACCCTGATCATCGCCACTGTTAAAACTGAAGCCAAGGGGTTGACCAAACAGCCTGGCGTTTATCCCCTCTCCCCAAACCTTGTCGTTATGGAAATTCACCTTGCCACGGACCCGACTGAGGCGCACACCGGGCTGACTGAGGTACACAGGGGTATTGTCAAACACCACTTCACCGAGAATTTCGGGCCGGGCGCCGTGCCACAGAGGTATGCTTAAATCCAGTTTGCCACTCACATCCCCCAGCACCTGCACCACATCCAGGGTGGCACCCACTGAGGAGGCCAAGGGCGAGCGCTTCAACACTGCGGTTGCCGCCGGCCCCGAGGTGGCCAGCTTGGCTTCAACCCGCAACAGGCTGTGCTCATCCATGGTGGGAATGTACACGTGGGCGCCATCGGCTTTGACATTCAACAGCTTGCCCTTGTCAGCCCAGATATCCATGCGGGCATTTTCGAACAGGGCCCGTACCTCCAACTCGGTGACCGTCGGCCAATCCGGCTGGAAGGCATAGGCGCCTTGCTTCAGGCTGAATCCGGCCTGGAACACCCCCTGGTGCTCGCCGTAGGGGAAATCCCCCAGAAAGCCATGCCAAACCATCTGGGCATCATCGCTGTGGCCGGCCTTGATGGCCCCTTCCAGATAATCGGCCAGGGGCTCGCCCATGGCCTGCCGCGGAAAATAGAGACCGGCCTGGTCGGCGCGCTTAACATCCACGGCGGCCGCCAGCGCCAGATGGAGCCGCTCCTGCCAGCCAAGGCGCATGGCGGCGTCTATGGCAATATCGTCATTGTCCAGATGGATGCCTGGAAGGAGCAAGGCCTGTTCGGCAAAGTCGACCCTGGCCTTGAAGGGCCTGGCATTCAGCGCCAGCGGCGCTTTGAAACCACCGGCGAAATCCAGTCGATAGGACTGGGCCGGCGCCGCCAGGGTGATGCCATTGGTATCCAGCATCAGGCGGAAATTGGCGGCGTCGCTGCCGGGGATCCCTTCAAATGGCTGCCAGGCCAGATGGCGCAGGGAGGCACTGGCATTCATCCCCGCCCCATTACGAATGACTCTGGCATCGGCAATCTGTCCCTGTGGCGCCAGCTGCAACAATCGCTGTAACTGAGCCTGCCCCACGGTCGGCGCCAAAACTGCCAGGGGCAGCAGCATGGGCAGCTCCAGCTGATTGATATGGGCAGCCAGGTCGCCATCGGCATACCTGAGCCCGAGCATAAGTTCGGGCCAAGGCTGACCATTGCTGGCCAGGGTCAGATCCTGGCTGAGCAGTTGCCAACCACCCTGCTGTTTGTCTTTAAGCCACAGCAGCTTGCCCTTGGATATCTCGAAACGTTGGCTGATGTCCTCACCGGGTAACTGCCACTCCAGGTGGCTCGGCTGAAACTGCACCAAAGCCGATTCCAGATGACGACGGTCGAGATCCAGCCAGGCCTGCAGATTCACCACCCCGTTCATGGGCAGGGCATCGGTTTGATTGACCAGTTGCTGTCGATGGGAAGCCCAGGCGCCGAGGTCCAGCTCCTTTGCTGCCAGATAGAGCTGGCCACGAATACTGTCGGGGTCATTGCCATCGCCACGCAGATCCACCTGCAGACTGAGACTCTCCCGCGCCGATGCCCCCTGCTGCAGGAACAACAAGCCCTCGGCTCTGTGGCGGCCATCGGTGTTAAACCAACGCAACTTGTCGAGGAAGATGGGGCGTATGGTGTGATTCTGGCTGAGCAACTGAATGCTGACCCTGTCCATGGCAAAACGCTCCAGCTGCTCCAGCAACAGGCGATAGAGCCAATCGAGGTTGACCTCCCCTTCGCCGGCCTCGAGCTGGTCGAGATTGATGGCCACCTCAACCCCATCGAACTTCACGTTTTCGATCTGCGGCCGGCGGTTGACCAGACTTTGCCAGAAATCCAATTTGAACTCGGTGCGCTGCACTATCAGGGTCACAGGCAATTTCGGCTGGGGCGGCAACACCAGATGGTCAACCGTCAACGCCGGCCCAAAGGCCTGCCATTCGGCGGACAGAGAGCCCAGCTGCACCTGCACCTGGTATTGTTCATGGAGGTAGTCAACCAAGTCCTGCCGTACCTGGGTCAGTTGGGGTAACAGGCCGCGGATCAGGCTGACCGCCAGGGCAAACAGCACCAGCGCCAGCGCGAGCATTTGCCCGCAGATTCGGCCCCAACGGGCAGGCAGGGACAGGGACACTAGACCATCACCACATCGTATTTGTTCTGGGCATACATGGGTTCGTTCTGCACCCGGATGCGTTTGCCTATATAGACTTCCAACTCAGCCAGCAGGTGCCCCTCATCGCCGGAGAGACTGTGGTGCACCGCCGGGGAACAGTAGAGCAGGAACTCGTCCGCCGCATAGGCCTTGTTGAGGCGGATAATTTCGCGGAAGATCTCATAGCTGACGGTTTCCACCGTCTTCATCGAGCCCGTGCCCTTGCAGGCGGGGCACTCACCGCAGAGTACATGCTCCAGACTCTCACGGGTGCGCTTGCGGGTCATTTCCACCAGCCCCAGACCGGAAAAACCGCTGATATTGGTCTTGACCCTGTCCGCCGCCAACGCCGCAGTCAGGCTGGCAAGCACCCGCTGCTTGTGGTCCTCGTTCAGCATATCGATGAAATCTATGATAATGATGCCGCCGAGATTGCGCAGCCGCAGTTGCCGGGCAATGGCCTGGGTTGCCTCCAGGTTGGTGTTGAATATGGTTTCTTCCAGATTGCGGTGGCCGACAAAGGCGCCGGTATTGATATCGACCGTGGTCATGGCCTCGGTCTGGTCAATGATGAGGTAACCACCGGACTTGAGCTCCACCTTGCGCCCCAGGGCCCGCTGGATCTCGTTCTCCACATCGTACAGGTCGAAAATAGGGACATTGCCCTGGTAGTGCTCAATCTTATCCGCCAACTCGGGCATGAATTCCTGGGCAAACTGCTGCAATTCCAGAAAAGTACTGCGGGAGTCCACCTGCACCCGGTCCAGCTCCTGGCCGACAAAATCGCGCACTATGCGCACCGGCAGTGCCAGATCCTGATACAAGAGGGTCGCGCCCTTGCGTTTGCGGCGCTCGCTGACCTTGGCCCATACCCGTCGCAGGAACGCGGCATCCTGGGACAGCTCATCTTCGCCGACATTCTCGGCCGCAGTGCGGATGATAAAACCACCGTCATCATCGACAAATGGCAATGTGATGGCTTTGAGGCGGGCGCGCTCTTCCTCGGACTCGATGCGCTGGGATACACCCACATGGGCGGAACCCGGCATAAACACCAGATAACGGGAAGGCAGGGTAATGTCTGTGGTGAGGCGGGCGCCCTTGGTGCCGAGGGGATCTTTGACCACCTGCACCATGATGTCCTGGCCCTGGCGCACCAGCTCGGCGATGTCGCGCACCACAAAGTTGCCTTTCTCCACATCGGCGACGCACTCGGTGTGGGGCACTATATCGGAAGCGTGCAGGAAGGCGGCCTTGTCCAGGCCAATGTCGACAAAGGCAGCCTGCATACCCGGCAGTACCCGGCTGATCTTGCCCTTGTAGATATTGCCCACCAGGCCGCGTTTCATGCGCCGCTCTACGTGGACTTCCTGTAACAGGCCGTGCTCCACCAGGGCCACCCGGGCCTCGGTGGGCGTGACATTGATCAGCAACTCGGATCCCATCTTGCGTGGAAGCCTTGCACCTGAATTTCGATTACTTTGCACCGCCACCCCCTCAAGGGAATTGCTTTTGTATCTCGGTTAAGCCCGCAATCACAGCAGGGAAAAAGATTGCAACAGGGCCCGGGTTTCCACCAGCGGCAAGCCCACCACGGCGCTGTAGCTGCCGTCAATGGCGCTGACAAAGGCACCACCCATGCCCTGGATCCCGTAGGCACCGGCCTTGTCCAGCGGCTCACCGCTGGCGACGTAAAGGCGGATGTCATCTTCGCTCAGCACACTGAAGCGTACCTTGGTCTGCACCACAGTGCTGCGGGTCTGGTTGCCATCACTGATGGCCACCGCCGTCATCACCAGGTGTTCACGGTCGCTCAATGCGCTCAGCATAGCACAGGCATCCTCCGCATCCCTGGGTTTGCCGAGGATGCGGCCATCGAGTACCACTATGGTGTCAGAGCCCAAAACCACTGGCTGTTCAAAACCTGATGCCAGTGACAGACCGGCCAGGGCCTTTTCCCGTGCCAAACGTTCCACATGGGCTTCCGGGGTCTCATCCGGCAGCGGGGTTTCATCTATATCGGGATTGACCCGTTCGAACCTGAAATCGGCACGTCCAAGCCCGGCTTGCAACAGCAGTTCCCGACGACGGGGAGATTGGGAGGCAAGTACCAAAGTCATTTCAATTTCCTTTGTTTAGCGGACTTTATAACGGCGTCGCAGTCGACGCAGCAGCCAGAAGGCCCAGGGCCAAATGAACAGGCTCGACAGTGCCGGCCAGAACACGTCCACATTGAATTGCACCTTTTGCAGCACATACTCGGCCCAAAATACCACCAGGTGATAGAGCACTATCAGGCTGGTGATCACCAGGGCCTGCTGCCACATGGGAAAGTTGCGCAGCCGCTGAAAATGCAGCACCACCACGTAGGTGACCAGGGAAAATGCCAGGGCACGAACCCCGAAGGTGGCCCCCAGCATCACATCCAGCACCACCCCAAGGAGCCAGGCGGTGAGGATATTGTATCTGTGGGGCAGGGCCATGGCCCAATAGATCATCACCATCAGCAGCCAGTCGGGGCGCCAACCCTCAACCAGCGCCGGCAATGGCATGATTTGAAAAACCAAACCGGCAAGTAAGGTCAACCAGACCACCAACCTGCCACGGGGTGCCTGTAATGTCATTGGGCCTCCCCTTTGATATCAGTGTTGGCCTCGGCGGCGGGAGGCGCGGACTCCGGTGAATTCTCCGCGGCTTTTTCCGGCCAGATCAGCAGCAGATAACGGATCCTGTCCAGGGCCGCCACCGGCTGGGCCGTAACCCGGGCATAACTCTGGCCATCATCACGTTGTACCTGCATGACCCTGGCGACCGGATACCCCTCGGGAAAACGGTTGCCCAGGCCCGAAGTCACCAGCAGATCACCGACCTTCACGTCGGTGCTCTTGGCCACATACTTGAGTTCAATCTCGTCCAGCTCGCCTGTGCCATTGGCCACCAGACGCACATCGTTACGGGTGATGCGCACCGGAATACCATGGCTGACATCGGACATCAGCAGCACCCGACTGGTGATGGCACTGACCTGCACCACCTGCCCCACTATGCCCTGGGCGTCCAGTACAGGCTGGCCCACATAAACCGCATGTTGACTGCCGCGGTTAATCACCACGTATTGATGAAAGGGATCGCTGGCCACCTCGACCACTTCGGCCACCATTTTGCGGGCATCCATATGCAATGGTGAGCCAAGCAGGGCCCGCAGGCGTTCGTTTTCCTGGCGCAGGTGCTCAAAGCGTTGCAGGCGCTCACTCATCAGCAATTGTTGGCGCATCAATTCGGCATTCTGGGACTGCAGCATGGCGCGACTGGCGAGGTTTTCGGCCACCGAATCCAGCATATCGCCGGGAACATTGGCCAGGTATTGCAGGGGACTGAGCAGGGTCGCCATGGATTGGCGTACGGGGTCGAGTCGATCATTGGCCACGATGAGGATCACCGACAATATGATTGCCAGTGTCAATCGGAACTGATTCGACACACCGCGAACAAAAATTGGCTTCATAGAAACTCAAGGCGGTGATTCACCGCCTTATTTGATCAGGGATCAGTTTTCTTCGGAGAAGAGATCGCCACCGTGCATGTCGATCATTTCCAGTGCCTTGCCGCCGCCACGGGCCACGCAAGTGAGCGGGTCTTCGGCCACCATCACAGGGATGCCGGTTTCCTGCATCAGCAGACGGTCGAGATCACGCAGCAGTGCGCCACCGCCGGTGAGCACCATGCCACGCTCGGAGATGTCTGATGCCAATTCCGGAGGAGACTGTTCCAGGGCCACCATCACGGCGCTGACAATACCGGACAGGGGTTCCTGCAGGGCTTCGAGAATTTCGTTGCTGTTGAGGGTGAAGCTTCTTGGCACACCTTCGGCGAGGTTGCGGCCGCGAACTTCAATCTCCAGCACTTCGTCGCCGGGATAGGCTGTGCCGATTGTGTGCTTGATGCGTTCGGCCGTGGCTTCACCTATCAGGCTGCCATAGTTACGGCGCACGTAGTTGATGATGGCGTCATCGAACTTGTCACCACCTATGCGCACGGAAGAGGAGTAAACCACACCGTTGAGGGAGATGATGGCCACCTCAGTGGTACCGCCACCTATATCCACCACCATGGAACCTGTGGCTTCGGAAACCGGCAGACCGGCACCTATTGCCGCGGCCATCGGCTCTTCAATCAGGTAAACCTCGCGGGCACCGGCTCCCATGGCGGATTCGCGGATGGCACGACGCTCAACCTGGGTGGCTCCCACAGGCACGCACACCAGCACACGGGGGCTGGGGCGGAAAAAACTGTTGTTGTGCACTTGTTTGATAAAGTGCTGCAACATCTTTTCGGTCACATAGAAATCGGCAATCACACCGTCCTTCATCGGACGTATGGCCTGGATGTTGCCAGGGGTACGACCCAGCATCTGCTTGGCCTCGGTCCCCACGGCTGCCACGGATTTCTGGCCAGAGCTGTTGCGCTCACCACGTATCGCCACCACCGAAGGCTCATTCAACACTATGCCTTCTTCACGAACATAAATTAAGGTGTTAGCTGTACCCAAATCGATCGACAGATCGTTAGAAAAAATGCCACGCAGCTTCTTGAACATGTAACTAGCCTGTATTCTGTGGAGCCAGAGAAAGAAAATCAGCTAACTTTATCAATGCCACCCTGATTCCACAAGACCGCGGGGGTTAACATTCGCTAATGAAGTGATTTTTTTTGAAGCAAAGGTTTTTTGAACAATTTCACCGGCCTTAGCGCCTAAAAAAACAGCGCAACGGAGCGCTGTTTTGTTGACAGTCGTCAATAGACCTCACGCCAGTAGATCACCTTGTCATGACCCCGATAACGGCCGAAATAGGCACTGGCCCTTGGGTTACTCAGGGCATTGGCATCCAGGCCATTCCAGTTCCAATACCACTGTAACCACAAGGGCACCTCAAGGGGTGCGGTCACCTGTCCGGTATAGCCCCCCAAAGTGTCAGCGGTAAGGGCTCGCCATAGCAGGCTGAAGTTCCCGGCGGCGGCCTCAGTCATGGTGCCAGGCCCCGCAACAAAACGCTCAACCTCTTGATTGACGCCCAGCGCCGGGTTAAACCCATACCCCAGCACAGTATCATCCACCTGAGTGGCCAATGCCGGCGCAAAACTGCTGCAACTGTCGCTGAGATTCAGCGCCCAGGCGGACCCATTCCAATACTGCACCCGACCCGCCATGGTGAGCCATTGATCCTCGGGGCCATAGGTATTGTCCAACACCACCCGGCCATGGAAGTAGCTTTGGCTGGACAGGGCGATGGCATCACAATCATCTGTGTCGGCACAATTACCCGTGGTGGCGGCATTCATATCGGCAGCCGTGAGTTCAACCCCATCCGTATCCGCAACCTTGATCCCCAGCATGGCAGCACTGAAGGGACCATCCACGCCCGGCGCCGGTAAGCGAGCGACGCTGGTACTGAAGTCCAGTGGCAGTTCAACCATACCCTTATCCCAGGAGGGCAGATCGGCAATGCGATAACCCAGGTCCTTACCATCATTGCCATTTTCCAGCACCAACTGGGCCAGGCCCTTGGCAAACTCTCCCCGATAGTTTTGGGTCACCTCATCCTTTGTGTTCAGGGCCTTCAAGCTCAGGCTTAAGCCGAAGGGCTGATCGAGGTAACTGAAGTTGCCTGTCCCACAGGCGGCTAATACGCTGGGGTCCTGCAATTCAAGCCTGGCGGGAATAAAACGCCCCACATTGACACTGCTGGCCTGGGGAATAGTGTAAAAGTTGGATCCGAGATAGGTGGCGGGAGGCTCGGCGGTAAATTTAAATACCCCCACCTCACCGATGGCCTGACTCTGGATATTGAGGCCGGATGCAGCCACCTGATGATTGTACTTTTCATTGGCAAGTATGCCCGGCTCGCCGCCGCTGGGCGCCACCAACTCACTGCCAAGCACTATGTTGGCTTGGGCATAATTGGGCGTAGTCGTCTTATTATCGCAATAGTCACTGTCGTCATCAGACTCCCAGGCCATGGCCTGGAGCTTGAGATTAAAGCTCTCACCTGCTTGTGTATAGGCGGGGCAAGAGGCATCGCCTGCGGTGCATATGGCGCCGGGATCTTCGGGCGCGATACACAGGCCCGCAGGGAAACTGACAAAAGTGTCTGAGCCCGACATAGACAGGCCCGCATCTTCGCCACTGCCGGAGTAACTCAAATTCAGCTGCATCTGGCCCGCATCGGGATAATTGACCTGAATCGTGGCCTCACCTGCCCCATCAAAGTTGAGGTTTTGAACCGTGGCATCGGCCTGGCTGGTGCCTATCGCAGTGCCATTGACCGTCACCTTGGCATTGCTTACCTGGGTCGTGGCATTTGGATCCAAATAGTCACTCCACAGGCTCAGGCTCTTAGTGGTGCTGACAAAGGCGGGCTCGCAGCTCTGGCTGCTGTCATCTTTTTTCACCGCCATGACCTTGATGCCATCCGCGGCCTTATTGGCCAGCTTATCCGGCACCTCAAACACAAAGCCGCTGTCGGCAAAACTCAGGGTACAGGCCGCGGCACTCGGCGCCAGAGCCCCCAGGCGACAGAGGGTGTTATTCAGGGCTGTTGGGGTGGAGGATGTGATGCCAAGGGTGATGGATTCAGTGGTGGTACTTCGCAGTGACAGCGAGGTCGAGCCACCACTGAAACTGACACTGTTGCCGCCCACCCAATAGGCAGAGGAAGAACCGCTGACTAGCAGGTTGGCCTGTACCGCATCCGTAATCAGGGAACTGCAATCGCCATTGGCGCAGGCCTTGAGGGTGACGGTTTCGGCCTTACAGGTCAGGGGATTGGCCGACAACTGGAACTCAAAGTGATCCACCACAGCCGCGGTATTGGTGCACATACCGCCGAAATCGGCCTTGTCTATGATGCTCAAGTCCACATTGGCATGGGCGTTGTTGCCGCTGAAGGTTAGGCTGCCACCGGCCGCTACAGCGCCCGAGATACTGGCATGGCCACTGAAGGTTGCAGTGCCGGCCACATAGACTATGGCGTTGATGCTGCTCTGCCCCGAAATATGCACATTGCCACGGACAAAGATCAGCAGGTTTTCCGGTTTGCCCGAGGTGTTGATGTCTGCATTGTTCAATGTCAGATTATCGAAATACAGTCGGGTGGTGGCACCGCTGGTACTGATGTAATAACCCTGACTGAAACTGCCATCCCTGAAGTTATAGTCACCCGGGCTAAAGCTATCATCGGGGCAAAACTTTTTGTTACAACTGAAAGCGCCAAGATCTTTGAGTTCCGATGGTGCTACCAAACCGTTAGGGTCGTGGGAACCAGTTGGCGGGTCGGTAAAAATATCCGAGCAAACCGGCACGGCCTGCAGCGAGGGTGACAGCAAGATAAGCGTCAGGCTGACGCAGGTTAGCCGGCAAAGCTTAGGCAACCAGTTCCAGTTAATGACCACGGGCAGTGACCTCCACCTGACGACTGACACGGATATCACCGCTGGCACATACGGCATGGCTTTGCAGCAGGTACTGGGTCATACCCGAACCCGTGATGGCCTGACAGGAAAGGAACACCTGGCAGGCATGAAAGCCCAGTACGTTGGGTGGCGTCCAGTCACTGTCAACCGCAGTGCAGCCGGGTTCGGTGCCATCCAGGGGAAATAAGCGTGCCATGGCCGCATCGGCGCCACTGTTGGCCGCCGCCAGCGCCCGGGTGCCCCAGACCTCCTGATTGAGGGCGCTGTCGCTGTCACTGGCCATATTGATCAGGGCCGCCGCCAACAGAAACATGGCCGTCAGCACAAAGATGCCAATCACCAGGGCGCTGCCGCGCTGGCGGGTGCGAAACTGTATGGCCCGTTCGGCCCCGGTTGGCTTAGGGAACATTGATCACCTGCATTTGATGCTGGTAACTGAATACCTGGCCATTGACATTAAACCCCAGATCCAGCTGTACCATGGCATTATTGAGTAAGGTGGCGCCATAAAGACTGAGCGGACTGGCGGTGGTAATGTGGCGCGCCATCAAGGACTCTGTGGCCCCCTGGGACAGCATGTCGGCCGGAGACGCCTGGGTCGCCAGCAGGGGAAAATTGCTGTAATGCCACAAGGAAATATCACCGCTGGCCAATGTCTGGATAAAGCAGTAACTCAGAGCCGTGGTGGCAAAATAAACCCGCTGCCGCGGCGAGGCCTCCACAAAGCGGAACGCCGAAGCAAAGGTCAGGTTCAGCTCGTTGGCACTGACACTCACATCCTGCAAAGCTACCCGCTTGCCCGTATCCCCGGCCGCAGCCTGATATACCTCATCCGCCGTCAGGGGATAGACAAACAGCCACTGCCCGCTTGCCACCCGGGAGGAACCGGAATCCAACAGCGCCGTGCCCGTGGTGGCGACAGGGTCGGGAAACACCGGCAGTGCTATGTAGCTGGAGCTGCTGACCACAGGCACCAGCTCCAGGCATTGCCAGCTGCGGCTGCCATCGGAGCCGCTGGCAAGTCTCAGACTGCCCGGCAGGGATTGGCGTACGTCCCGGGTCATGCGCTCCAGGGCGAAGCGACTCTCGGCCATCACCTGATCCACGGCACTGGACTCGACAAAAATCCGGGTGCCGAAAATGATAAAGCTGCTGACGCCCACCACCAGCACCCCGAGGATGATGATGACGGTCACCATCTCCACCAGGGTAAAGCCCAAGCTGCTCTTGAATTGGCGCATCAGTAATTACTCCTGAGCGCGTGGTAAGTGATCACTTCACCTGCGGGTGTGGTCACATCGACCTGAATGAGCTTTTCCATGCCTGCTTTTTGGTTGCTGACTGTCACCAGCAGCTTAAAACGCGGATAGCGGTCGGCATAGGTATCACTGCTGCCGAGCAAGGTGGCGGTTTCATTCAGGCCGTTAAAATCATCCACATCATCAAAGTCGTTGCGCCCCTCACCACCATCGGGTCCCAGGCTTATGGAACAGAGCGCCCCCGCCGCGGAGCCACAGGCCGGGGTACCACCTATGACACTGGCCTCATCAAAGCGTTTGCCCCAGATCTCATTCATAATCGAATGGGCCAGTTCGGCGCTGCGTACCCGGTAAAGGTTAACGGCTGCCCGGTCGGCCTGGGGAAACAGCATGGTCGACATCATCACCAGGGCTATGCCGATAACCAGCATGCCGACCACCAACTCAATCAGGGTGAAGCCCCTTCCTTTAGCGCTTGTGGAGCCATTTCTACAGGACAAAGAGTTACAGGACATCGAGTTACAGGGCATAGATATAGCCCTCCCGGCTGATGCCGATTTGCAGCGCTCCTGTTTGCAAACAAGGACCGTTACAACCGCTGCCCGGCAAGCGGCCCAGGGCGTCGAAATCGAGATTGAAACTGTCGCTGCCTCCGGCCACCAGGGTCAGGGTGGCATCGCCCTGAAGCGACTGCCAATCACTGCTCCATTGCTCAGTGCCACTGCACAGAGCACCGCTGCGACCATCGAAGCGCTGCTGGCGGTAACCACTGCCACTTAACACCTGGATGCGCACGCATTGATCGGTATTGTTGAGCGCCATCAGCTGGGCCTGCCGTAACCTGGAAATCAGCTCGCTGCGCAGCCCATGGTCGCTGTAGTCACTCTTACCAAGCAGGCGCGGCAAGGCCACCACGGCCAGTATCCCGATAAGGAGTATGGTGGTGACCAGTTCAATCAGGGTAAATCCCTGTCTGTGCCGTCGATAAAAAAAGTGAGAGCCAAACATTGGCCGCCCCGCGCCGGAAATCGTCCTTTCCAAGTTTCCAACATGGACGGCAAATAGGCAAATACTTGATGTGCAAGATGTTAAATAGACAAGAAAAAGGCCCGCTATGCGGGCCTTTTATCAGCAACCTGTATTCACTATTGTATATGTTGGTACAACGATCGTTGAAGTTGCTGCCGTATAGAGCAAATGACAGGCATTAGCGGCCGTCGAATCTGCAGTCCTACCACGGGGTACTATCTTGAAACTGGTGGCACTCACAGCACGCACGCCCCAATCCTCATTACTTACTGTCGTGCTGTCATCAGCCAATGCCTGAAAATTCATTTCCAATATTTTTTCAAGATCAGTCGCAATGGTTGCCACTGTGGCATTACCGGCCAGGTAGCCAAAGTCCGTGGTCACAGTCACGCCAGTGTTCATGGTCACCGTCTGTCCCGCGGCAGCTTCCTTACCAGCTAATGCTGCCTTGGAATAAACCAGAGAATTGGCGCCTTGCAAGGCTGCCTTTGCCCCTTCAACCGTTGATTTGCGGGCATCTGTTTGCAGGTTAATAAACTTGGGCGCTGCGGTAACCGCCAGAATGCCGAGGATGATGATCACCACCACCAGTTCGATCAGGGTAAAACCTTGTTGTTTTTGCATACGCATAAAAAATTCCAGTTCCAGTGTGATGGCCCAGAGACATCCTGCCTCTGACCCCAATTGTTGTTTTTATAGCACGACCTGTTCCCTGCTCGCCTGTTTCAATCTGTTAATTTGTGAAGCTGAGCACCTGCCCCGTGCCCGGGTTATAGGTGATACCGAGGGCACCTGTGGTGGCCAGATCCGGCACGGGTGTGGGCACACCGCTGCTTTGGTCCAGCACCAGGGAGGCAACCTGGTGATAAACACACAGGTCCAAGTTGGCCACCGCAGTGCCATTGAGCGCCGTGGCACTGCCACCCGAGCCATCAATCACCCGCACTGTGTAGCGCTGGTTACGGGCATCCTGGTTATACAGCACGTTACGGGGCGCACTTTGCAATATGGTGTTGAACACTTCCTGGCAACTGGCATCGGTCATTGAAGTGGCCGAGGTATTGACCAGGCCCGTGGGATAACCAAAGCGGGTATCCAGGGCAATGCTGGTACCATCAAGCAGCACGCTGGCATTGTTGCGACCGTCCACTTCCCATTGGGCACGGACAAAACCCACGGCGGTGGACAGGCCACCGGTGACGCCATCAACGCTGGCAGCCTCGGCATCGTCGGTCACATTGAGGAATCTGGGAATAGCCGTCACGGCTAACAACCCCAGGATCACTATGACTATGACCAGCTCGATCAGAGAAAAACCCTGTTGCTTTGCTTTCATACTTGCCTCCGTAGCGATTTTTCCATTGTAGCAGCTAAATAAACCATTAAAAGTGTTTTAAATAACAGATAATTACTCTTGGGAGGCCAAGAGAAGTTTACCCGACAACAGACTGTATTCCAGCCTGTCGCCATCATGTGTTGTGAAGGAGCAAATATCCGCTTCGACGCTGTAATCGGTACTGACCAAACCCGACTCGGGTTTGACACTCAGCAGTGCTTGCCACAAACGGGCGCAGCCGTCGGCGCTCGCCTCATCGGGCACAGGCCAACCGCCCTTGGACATCTTCACCACGGAGCGACCGCCGTCACCGGCCCATTGCAGCATGACTTCCCCCGGCTGCCCCTGACTCAGCCACTGGGAGCGGGCCATGCCCAGCACATTCAGCAAGCGACTGTGTTGCAGCGCCAGACCGTTACCGGCAACGGATTCCAACCCGGAAAAATAACGCCAGCCCAATCCACCCAAAATCAGCAGCAGCAGGATCAGCGCCGTCAGGGTGCGGAACACCCCCATCAATTCGCCCTCCACCTCCCGCTGGGGTTGCATTTATCCGCCGCCCTTGACCACGTTGAGCATGTCCCACATGGGCAGGTAAATACCCAGGGCAAGGATCAAGACTATGCCGGCCACTATGCCGATCAAAATGGGCTCCAGCTTGGCGGTCAGGTTCTTGAGATCGTAATCCACCTCACCCTCGTAGAAATCGGCGGCATCGTTGAGCAGCTGATCTATCTGCCCGGTTTCCTCGCCCACGGCCACCATCTGCAGCACCAGCGGGGTAAACAGCTGGCTGTGGTTGGACACCCTAAGCACGGACTCACCGGCCTCTATGCCGCGGCGCATACCCACTATCCTGTCGTGCATAAAGGCGTTATCGACCGCATCGGCCACCAGGCTCAACGCCTGGGTCATGGGCACACCGGCACTGAGCATCATGGCGAAACTGCGGCAATAGCGGGCCAGGGTCGAACGCTCGATAATGGAGCCCACCGCCGGAATATGCAGTTTCCACTGATCCCACTGTTTCTCGCCCTGTTCGCTGGCATGCCAATAACGTATGCCGATAATGACGCCAAGCAGCCCCAGCAACAGCAGAAACCAGTAATGAACAAACAGGTTGGAGGTAGCAATCAGCAGCTTGGTGGCCCAGGGCAGATCGGCACCAAAGCGGGAAAACATCTCGGCAAATTTGGGGATCACCATGATATTGAGGATCACCATGGCGATGGCGATGGCGATCAGTACAAATATCGGATAGCGCATGGCGGATTTGATCCGCCGCCGGGTTTCCTGCTCCCGCTCGATATAACCCGACAGTTGCAGGAAGATGTCCTCCAACTTACCTGTGTTCTCCCCCACGTGCACCATGGAGACAAACAGGGCGTTAAACACATCGGGATGTTGATTCATGGCCGATGACAGGCTGCGCCCCGCGGTGAGCTGCTCGGAAATATCCTGCAAGGCCTCCTTCATCCGGGCCGAATGGCTGGATTCGGACAGGCCGGCAATGGCCCTCAGAATAGGAATGCCGGAGCGGGTGAGTGAATACATCTGCCGGGTAAAGATTTGCAGCTCGTCGAGACTCACCTGCCGGGCAAACAGCTTTTCCAGGCTGAAACCTTGCCTGGACTTAGTGGCGGTCAGCTCCAATGGGATCACCGCCCGGGCCAGCAGCTGGTCGGCGGCGGCGTGTTCGCTGGTCGCCTCCAACTGCCCGGTTACCTGTTGGCCCTGGGCATTACGGCCACGGTAGTGGTACAGGGGCATTTTCAGGACTCCCACTCAAACTGCTGCATGTCTTCGGCAAGGGATTGTGGGCTGTCTGACATGTCCTCCACCAGACGGGCCACCTCTTCAATGGTGGTCATGCCTTCACGCAGGTAGCCCATGGCCGATTCCGCCAGGGGGGTAAAATTGGGACTCTGATAGGCAGCATGGGCAAAGGCCTGGGGATTGCCGGTTCGCATGGCATCCACCATGGCTTCATCCAGCTCCAGGATTTCAAAGATACCTATACGGCCACGGTAACCTGTGCCGTTGCAGCTCTGGCAGCCGCTGCCCATGCGGAAACGGGCATTGCTGAAATCCAGTTTGCTGACACTGGCAAGCCAGGCCCGGTCCTGGGCCGAGGGTTGATGCTCGGCGGCGCAGTTCTGACACACCCGCCGCACCAAACGCTGGGCTATGATGACCCGCAGCGCGCTGGCCACCAAATAGGCGGCGGCGCCCATGTCCAGCAGACGCAGGGCCGAGGTCACTGCGTCGTTGGTGTGCAGGGTCGACAGGACGAAGTGACCCGTGAGCGCGCCCCGCAAACCAATTTCCACCGTCTCCTGATCCCGCATCTCACCCACCATGATGATGTCCGGATCCTGGCGCAGTGTGGTACGCAGCACGTTGGAGAAGTCCAGGCCTATCTTGTGGTTGACCTGCACCTGGTTTATCCGCGGCAGCTGGTATTCCACCGGATCTTCCACCGTGATTATCTTGCGGTCGGCGGTATTGAGCTCGCTGAGAATGCCGTAAAGCGTGGTGGTTTTACCGCTGCCCGTTGGGCCTGTGACCAGCAGCATGCCGTGGGGACGCTTAATCTGGCGCCTGACTCGCTCAAGGATATGGGGCGGCATACCGGTTTCATTCAGGGTCAGCAGGCCGGCGGATTGGTCCAGCAGACGCATCACCACGGATTCACCGTGATAAATCGGCATGGTGGACATACGCACATCTATCTTGTGGCCCTTGATTTCCATATGGAAACGGCCGTCCTGGGGCAAACGCTTCTCGGAAATATCCAATCCGGCCATCAGCTTGAGCCTGAGCACCAGGGCCGCGGCGATATTAACCTCTTTGAGCACGTTTTCCTGCAGCAGGCCATCGACACGCTGCCGGATCCGCAGCGACTTGTCACCGGGTTCAATGTGAATGTCCGAGGCTCGCATCTGCACCGCGTCTTCGAAAATGGACTGCAGCAACTTGACCACAGTGGTTTCATTATCGCTGTCGCCCTGGGTCAGGGCCGCCAGATCAAAGACCTCATCGGCGGCATATTCCTCCTCCAGCTTGCCGGCTATCTGGGCAATCTGATCGGTGCGCCGGTACAGGTTATCGAAGGCCTGCATCAACTGGGCCTCGGGTGACACGGCCACATTGATGCGTTTGGGCGACAGCAATAATTCCAGGTTATCCAAAGCCTGCAGATCCGCAGGGTCGCTCATGGCGACAAGCACCTCGTCCCCCAAGTCCTCCAGCACCAGGGCGCGGTAGCGCCTGGCCTGCACTTCGGACAGCAGGTTAACTACTGCAGGCGGCACGGGGCGACGGCTGATATCCAGAAAGGGGATATTGAGCTGGTGTGACAGGAAGGTCAGCAACTGGGTCTCGGAAATAAAGCCCAAATCAATCAGGGTATGACCCAGCTTGCGGCCGGTTTTCTTCTGCTCAGCCAGCGCCTGTTGCAGCTGCTCTTCACCGATTATCTGCTCGGATACCAGAAGATCGCCAAGGCGCATCTTGAGTTTCGGTTTCATCGGCTCTCTCCCAACTGCATCAATCTGTGTTCCATAAAATCCCGCGCGTCGCGGGACAGGCCGTCAAGCCCCAGAGCCCGACGGTAAGCCGTTACAGCCTGCACATACTGTCCCTGGGCATCCTGGGCATAAGCCAGTCCCAGCCACCAGCGGCCCTCGTTCGGCTGCAAGGCGGTCAGCGCAGCATAGGCCTGTTCCGCCAGGCGCTGATCATCCTGGCGCCGAGCCAGTTCTGCCAGTTGCAGCCATTTATCCAACGCCAGACTGTCGCTGTCGGCAATGGCGTCCAGGGTCAGGCGCGCAGCGGCCTCTTGCCCTTGCGCCATTTGCACCTTGGCAAGCAGGAGTCTGAATTCGGTGATTTCCGGGAATTGGCCTATGCCAGCATCAAGCAGCTTAATGGCCTGGGCCAATTGGCTGCGGCCGAAATGCAGCGCCGCCAGCGCCGTGCGTGCTTCGTGGTGGGCAGAATTTTGCGCCAGGGCACGACGATAGTCCCGCTCCGCCTCCGCCACTTGGCCTTGATCCTGGGCGGCCAGGGCTTCCATATAGCTTTTTTGGGCCAGCTCCTCCGGGCTGAACTTGACCTCGGTAATCGCGATGGAGCCGCTGTCGGCAATAGCTGGTGAAGGCGCACTTTGCCGGGTGTCATCCAGCTCAACCGGCAGCGCCTTTGTCAGCGGTTCGGCCACAGGTTTAGTCTTTGCTTGCTGCTCACCGGAATGAGGTTCATCGCTCTTTGCCAAAGCCGGGGTCGCAATTAACGCAGCAGGCGCAGTGGCTGGCGAGGTTGTGACAGGTTCATCAACGGCATCAGAGGTTGGGGCCTGGGCTTCGGCAACTGCCGGTTCAACCGAAGCGACCTGATTTTGTGCGGCCGCAACATGTTCCGGTGCCGGAGCAGCAACCGGCACCTTGGTCGCCCCGCTCCACAGCTGCCAAGCTGCCATCAACAAGGCCGCCGGCAGCAGCCACCACAGCAGGCGGATGCGGCTTGGCCGCGATTCCTGCATGGCATTGGGCAAGACGTTGGGCATGGCGCTCAGGCTATGGGGTTGCCGGCGCTTGTCGAGATCCTTGAGCATCTGATTAATTACGCTCACAGACCAGCCCCCCATTGACCGACGCCACCGAACCAGAGCACCAGGCTGGTCAGCAGCGCCCCGCAGGCCAGCCAACCGGCCCAGGATAACGGCCAGTGGCCCTGGGTGGCATCTTCTGTGTCTTTAATGGCGGCCCGCAACTGACTGCGGCTGGGCCTGGAGTCGCCTGCGCCAAAGGCCAGCATCAAGGCCTTGTGGGCCAGGATATTCAATAATCTGGGGATCCCGCGTGATGCCCGCTGCAACAGCCTGGCCTCGGCCGCTCCGAACATGGGGGCGCCCTTAAAACCCGCCACGGCCAGGCGATGATTCAGATAGGTCTGGGTTTCGCGCTCATCCAGGGGTCGCAGCCTATAGCTGAAGGTGATCCTTTGCCGCAATTGCCTGAGCTCCGCACTTGCCAGTCGCTGGTCCAGCTCAGGTTGGCCAAACAGCACCACCTGCAACAGTTTACGGGTCTCGGTTTCCAGATTGGTGAACAGCCTCAGGGTTTCCAGACTGTCGGTCGGCAGCGCCTGGGCTTCGTCGAGAATCAAGACCACGGCATGACCGTGGGCCGCAAGCGCCAGCAGTTGCTGCTGAATTAAACTGGTCAGTTGCTGCTGGTCTATGTTGGCCGAGTATTTCAGCCCCAGCTCAGATGCCAAGGCCCAACGCAGCTCGCTTGGGCTGAGACAGGGATTGGGCAGGTAAGCGCAGCGCAGCGGTGGCGGCAATTCATTGAGTAACTTGCGCAGCAGCAAGGTCTTGCCTGTGCCCACCTCGCCTGTGACCTTGATAAAGCCTTCCCCGGTCTGCAATGCGGTCTGCAGCACCTGCAAGGCCTCGACATGGGGTGTCATGGCGAGGAAAAAGCTGGTGTTTGGCGTCAGTGCAAAGGGCGCTTCGCTTAAGCCAAAGTGCTGCAGATACACGGTTATTGCCCCTCGGGATACCAGCGATCCAGCAAGGCCTTGGATCGCTCCAGCTCCTGTTGCCAGGTGTCGGCACCGACCACGGTCGGCTTGAGCAGGATAACCAGCTCGGTTTTGCGGGTCAGTTTGCTGCGATTGGTGAAGGCTTCACCCAGGAAGGGAATATCTCCCAGTAAGGGCACCTTGGACACCTGCTCGGACTGCTCACTCTTCATCAGGCCGCCGATAACCACCACATCGCCGGACTGGGCGCGGATAACGGTATCGGACTCACGGATCTCACTTTGGGCCAGGGGCAGGTCCAGTTCGGCATCGCTGACCCGGATATTTTTGTTCTGTTCGGTCACATCGGTCACCGAAGGATGGACGTGCAACAACACATTGCCCTGCTCATCGATTTGCGGTGTGACATCCAGGGCTATCCCGGAGAAGAAGGGCGTCAGTTCGACCTGGGGTGTGGTCACAGGGGTATTGCTGGCCACAGTGGTGGAAGACACCTCGGTGACAAAATACTCGTCCTTGCCCACCTTGATCACCGCTTTCTGGTTATTGGAGGCTGTCACGCGCGGGCTGGACAACACATCCACGTCGCCCTGGGTATCGAGTAGGGTGATCATGGCGCCAAAGTCAGCGCCCTTGACGGAAAGTGAGGTCATGCCACCCAATGCCTGGGTGATTTGGTTCCCGAAGGCGCCAGCGCCTGTGTTAAAGGTGACCTGGGTATTGCCATTGCCAAAGGCCGTGCCCATCACATCCTGCCACTGGATCCCCTGCTGATAGCCATCGGACAGGGTCACTTCAAGAATTTTGGCCTCCAGCACCACCTGACGCTGCAGGTGGGTTTCGGCGGTGGTGAGGAAATGACGGATCTGGCGCAACTCATCGGGGAAGGCCCTCACAGTTACCAGCCCAGCCTGGGGGGTAACCATCACCTGACGTCCGTCCGCGCCCACCATGGACTCCAGGGTCAGTTTCAACTCACTCCAGAAGTCCGTCTTGGTTTGGGAACGGATAAAAGTGCCGTTGATGATATTGTTGCTGTTGTTGCCGTTATTGCCCGAGCCATTATCCGAGCCGGAGCCATTGTTATTGTTGCTGTTATTGCTGTTGTTATTGTTGTTGCGATTATTGTCCGACAAGCGGCCCGAGCTGACTGAGGTCAGCGACAATCCCTGACGTTCCATAAAGAGGTAATTGACCGGGAAGGTCTCGGTGCGCATCCCGGCAGGGAAAATCTGCAGCACCTTGCCCTGACGGTTGATCTCATAACCATAAAGATCTTCCACCACCTGCAGCGCCTCGCTCAAGGTCACACCCTTGAGGGACAGGGAGATGCGCCCCTGCACATTGGGATGCACCGCGACACTTAGGGGGGTGCCCTTCACCAGGCTGGGAAAAAACACCCTGGCATCCACATCGTTGGCAGCCACATCGAAGCGGCGCTCGACCGGCTGCTGTGGAGCCAATTGTGTCTTGGCGGCCCCCAATTCCTGCATGACAGCGGCGGGCAATTGCACCGGAGGCGGCGTGGGCTTTTCGGCTTTGGCTTGGGTCGCCTGATTCAGCTCCGCTTTGGATTCTTTCGGTTGGGGTCTGTCCGTGGTTTGACAAGCCACCAGCAACAGGGACAACAGAGGGGTGAGGTAAAGGCCTGGCTTCATCTTGTTATTTTCCTATCTCTCTGTAACCGGCTTGAACAAGGTCAGCCGTGAACCATCGGATAACTGCAGGTAATCCGCACCAATGGCCGTGATCCTCAGCCCATTGAGTTGATCCCCCACCGCCACTATGCGGTTGCCCACTATGGCATAGGCCTCTTTACCATTGCGCACTATGCTTTTGAGACCACCCTGGCTGTGGGTTTCGCCAGCGGTGGCGTACATGGCCGGGCGGGTGGGATCCTGAGCCGCAGTCAGTGCGAGCGGCAACAGTCCCAACAGCAATACACTAATCCTTGGCAACACTGATAAAGTCCTCATTGATGCTCAGGGTATAAAGCAGCAGCTCCACTTCCGCCCCGGGATAATCCTTCACCTGATAATCCAGGCGCTTCCAATACAGCTTGGTGGGCATGGACTCCAGTGCCTGCATAAAGCGCAGCAACGAGAAAAAATCGCCGCTCAGCTTCATACGCATGCCATGGGAGTACAGATTCAACTTCTCGGTCTCGCCCACCTGCAGCAAGGGTTCGGGGGCAATGGAAGCAAACTCCTGCAACTTGAGTCCGGGCATGGACTCCAACATCCGGCTGAGCAACCCGGGCATGAATTTCGCCGGTACCATGGCCACCATTTGCTCATCGAGCCTGGCATCCAGTTGTTGTTGCTCAGCGGCCAGCTGGGTCAGCCGCTGCCGGTAACTGGCATTGGGATCCAGTGCCAGCCGCTGGCGGTACAGTTCCAGCTGCTGCACCGAAATCTCATTTTCCTTCACCAGGGATTTGAGCCTGAGGTTCATCGCCTGGGTTTGTTGCCACAGGGCATCCAAAGGCTGCATCAGCACCACGGCCAGCAGCACCAAAACTGCCAGGGCAATCAGGCCGCGCTCGCGGCGGCTTAAGCCATTGTATTTTTCGGCCAGTTCACGCACAGCACTCATGGCTTGACCTCCTCGGGTTCAGAGGTCAACACAAAGCCCAGGGGCTTGTCTTCACCCCGGCTCATGGTCATGGCGGCGAACGATTGGCCCCTCAGGGTGTTACTCTGCTTCAGGCGCTCCACCCACTGGGGGACATGGGCCGGCTTAAGGGTGTAACCGCTGAAACGGTAGCGACCTTCTTCGGCCAGGATCCCGTCAAGCCACAGGCTGCCATCGGCGGCCTCTGCCAACTCCTGCAGCAAAGGTGCAAAACCCTGGCTCGCCAGTTGGGTACGCAGGCCAAGCTCACTGAGCAGGCGTTGCTTCAACTCCAGCTGTGCCGCTTCCAGTTCCACCTGATGGATAAGCGCAGGATCGGCCTTGTGCCGGGCCAGAGCCTGTTCCTGCAACTGTTTGTCGCTATCGAGTTGCTGTTTGCGTTGTTCTGCCATTCTGAGCTGGCCCTGCAGCTGCAATTGCTGCCAATACACCAGGCCCATGGCGCCAATACCCAGCAACAACACCAGGGCCACAGTGCGTCCCAACGCCGCCAGGGTCAGGCGTTGCCTCAGTGGCAACAGCGACCTGTCGTAGAGGTTTATCCGCGTCTTGCTCACAGCACCTCCGGGGCAAATTCGGCCAGTCCCAGGCGGGCAAAGGTACCGGCCACAGAGTCTGTTTCCAGATAATTGACTTTCTGATTGAAGTTGGCGGCCAACAGGCGGCTCAATGCCCTGCCCGAACCTTCGACCAGAACCTCAATGGAGGCTACCGGTGCCTGGCGCAGCTGGCTCTCGAAATAATCCATGGAGCGCTGGATTTCCAGACTGAGGTTGTCGGCCACACCATAGGTCAGGTCCTGCTCGCTGAGGCCGTTGAGTTCACGAAATCCCCGCACCCGCCGCTGCATCCACAGCTCGCCCTCACGCACCACGGTAAGCAGCAAATCCTGCTCAGGCACATGACTGACCACCAATCTGGCCGGGGAATCCTTACCCCAGAGACGACTGCTGACCAGCTCTTCGATACTGATCCCCATCAGCTCACAACCCACGTCGTCAGCGGCTTTCACCAGGGCCTGCAATTCCGGCTTGGCACTGCACACCACGGTCAGCTTATTGCTGCCGGCAACCGGAGGGCTGAAGTAGTCGATTTGCAGTTTATCCAGGGGTTCACTGACCATGTCCTTGATGGACCACACCAGGGCCTGGGACACTTCATCCTCAGGCACCGCAGGCTTATCCACGGTCAGGAGTTGATAACGGGCGGGACAGAGCACCAACGCCAGACTCAGTGGCCCCAGGCGCTGACTCAGGGGAGCCATCAGCGCAGACCAATCTTTGTCATCAATGGGGAATTGCAGCACTTCGGGATCTTTTCCCGGTTGCGGCAGGAAGACCCAGGCATAGGACTCGCCAAGAAACAGGCCGGCGGGCCGCTTGCTTTGGTTGGCTTTCCAGAAGGACAAACGTGCCAAGAAACTGTTTTCCATTGTGAATGCCCGATATTCCTCTGTCCATGAACGGTCTCGGGACGCCCTGAAGAGCCTTGAGCCCTCCTCCCCGAAACCGCGCTGAAGCTGATACCACCAAGGCTGGCGCCCCGGTGATTTACTCAGTAATTATTTCTTTTTTAATAATATTTATTATGCAGGGAAATCCCACTCTAAGATAGGCCCATGACCGGCCATTCACAAGTGCGCAACAGCAAAATGCCACTCAGGTCTCACTCGGGTCGCCGAAATAGCTGCCTTGGGCGGCACTGACCCCCAAAATCTGCAGGGTTTGCCATTCTTCGAAGCTACCCACGCCCTCGGCACACACCTGCACTTCGGTGCGGTACAAGCTGCCGATGAGACTGCGGACAAACAGTTGATTTTCAGGACGAAGATCGATTTGACGCACCACGGAGCGGTGCAACTTGATCAGGTCAAACTTCAATTCCTTGATGTACTGGGTGCTGACCACTTGCTGCCCCACGTGGTCGACACACAGGCGCGCCCCCATCTTGCGCAGCATATCCAGTTTGGGCTCCAGGGCTTGCCTGTGCTTGATGACAGTATCTTCGGTGAGTTCGAAAATCAGCCTGGACGCCAAATGACGGTATTCCAGCAAGGTCGTCTGCAACCAACGCACAAAGGCGCGGCTTTGCAGCGAGTCCAGACTCAGGTTAATGCTGTAGTGATGCACACCGGGATTATCGTCGGCCATCAATTCGAACAGGGTACGCTCCACTATCTGGCGCTCGATTTGTGGCATCAGGCCGCACTTGGTCGCCATGGGCATAAACAGGCTGGCACGCACCAGATTGCCTTGGGGATCCCGGGCGCGGGTGAAAATTTCCCTGTGATGCAGCAGGCCATCCCCTTCCATCACAGGTTGGGCAAAGGCCACAAACCGGCGCCCCAGCAAGGCGTTTTCCAGAAAGCTGCGCCAACGGACCGAGCCCTTGGCAAACTCCTCATCCACCGCCCCCTTGTCGTACATAAACCAGTTGCTGGCCCCCTGCAGCTGCGCCGCCCGCAGCGCCATATCGGCTTCATCCAACAGCTGTTCGATTTGATCTCCCTCGGTGAAGAAGGCACCGCCGAGATGGAAAAAGTTATCCCTGGTCTCAATGGGCGGCAGCGGCTGGCTGAGGCAAATTTTCAGCAACCTGTCCGCCAGGCTGTCGGCTTCGGCAAGGGAAATCTGTGGCACCACGATCGCCAGTTGATTGTGGGAGCGGCGGGCAAAGATGCTGTTGGCCTGGGTTTGCAACACCAGGTTAATGCCGTTAATGGTGGCGTGCAGCAGCTCCAACACAGGCTCGCTGCCCAGTTCCTGTTCCAGCAGATCCAGGTCTTCCATCTCCAACAGGTAGATGACGCCATGGGCCATCATGCCGCGCTCGCTGGACAGGGCATCGAGGCGGTTCTTGAGAAACAGCCGGTTGCCTATGCGGGTCTGGGGATCGAGAAAGGTGTTGGAGCGGATAAACTTATCGAAACGGGCCCGCTCCTTCTGGGCATCGGCCAGTTCCGCCAGCAAACGCGACAGAGCCCGGTTAATCAGCCTGGGCTTGCCGTTGCCCGGGGATTTGGCGGCCTCTTCATGGCGACCATCGAGGATCAGCTTGCTGCGCTGGGCCAGGGCTTCCACGCCCTCCAACTCGGTGGAGAACCAGCGATAACCGAAACGGACAAAGGCGGCTATGGCACCGAGGCCTATCAGCAGTACCAGTAACTCGGCCTCACTGAGGCGGTATTGGGAAAAGGGCCGCGGCAACACCAGCTGCATCCTCAGCTGCCCCTGGCTGCCCAGCTGTTTGTCATACTGCAGCACCTGCTCGGAGTCCAAATTGCCCTGATACTCGAACACGGGTTCTCCGGCTTCGCTCAGCCGGAAACTCACGGCGTTATAGGCCAGCAGCAAGGGCGGCAGCCAGCTGTCCAGGGCCCATTCACTGTGGTTCTGATAGTGATTGACCAGCATGGTTTCCAGCTCGTTCACCTTTTGCTGTTGAAAGCGGTAGGTGAGCTGGATAAAGCTGACAACGGCGCTGAGCAGGAACACAAAGGCCATGGCGGACAAAGACATCATCCAGAAACTGATGAGTTTTTTGGTCAGCATGCGGGTCAGTTGCATGGGAAATACCGTCCTGGATTTATTGTTCTTATTTGGTTGCCCACCAGGGCGGTTGCCCCAGCTACCCAGAAGGTGGTGTGTACAGGGGTTCCGGCGGAATTATTGAGCACCCAAAAACAAAAGGCAACCTTGAAGGTTGCCTTTGCTGAACATCAGCCGAGGTAGTTTTCCGGCAGGGTTGTCACGGCCGCCACCCCGGACTCTATCGCCGCCTGGGCCACTGCGGTGGCGATTCTTGGCAGCAATCTTGGGTCCATCGGCTTGGGCAGCACGTACTCGGGGCCAAAGCTCAGGCTGCTGACCTTGGGGTAGGCCTTGAGCACCGACTCGGGCACAGGCTCCTTGGCCAGGGCTGCGATGGCGTAAACTGCCGCCAGCTTCATCTCATCGTTAATCCGCGAGGCGCGCACATCCAAAGCACCACGGAAGATAAAGGGGAAACACAGCACGTTGTTGACCTGGTTGGGGTAGTCACTGCGACCAGTGCCCATGATCAGATCTTTACGGATGTCGTGTGCCAGCTCGGGCTTGATCTCGGGATCCGGATTGGAGCAGGCGAAGATCACCGGGTTATCGGCCATCAGCAGCACGTCTTCGGCGCTGAGCACATCGGGACCGGACAGGCCCAGGAACACGTCGGCGCCCCGGATCACGTCCTGCAGGGTACGCTTGTCGGTGTTGTTGGCAAACAGTGCCTTGTACTCGTTCAAATCGTCGCGACGGGTATGGATCACACCCTTGCGGTCCAGCATGTATACGTTCTCACGCTGGGCACCACATTTGACCAGCATGGTCATACAAGCGATGGCGGCGGCACCGGCACCCATACAAACAAATACCGCTTCTTCTATCTTCTTGCCCTGGATTTCCAGCGCGTTGAGCATGCCCGCGGCGGTCACAATGGCGGTACCGTGTTGATCGTCGTGGAATACCGGCACAGAGCAACGCTCGATCAGCTCACGTTCAATCTCGAAACACTCGGGCGCCTTGATGTCTTCCAGGTTGATACCACCGAAAGTGTCGGCAATGGCTTCAACCACATTGATAAATTCTTCCGCGGTGCGGTGTTTTACTTCGATGTCGGTGGCATCTATGTTGGCGAAATGCTTGAACAGCAGCGCCTTGCCTTCCATCACCGGCTTGGAGGCCAAAGGTCCCAGATTACCCAGACCCAGAATGGCGGTACCGTTGGAGATCACCGCCACAGTATTGCCCTTGTTGGTGTAGCGGTAAGCGTCGTTGGGATTGGAGGCAATTTCACGCACCGGCTCGGCCACACCCGGGCTATAGGCCAGGGCAAGGTCCATGCTGGTTGCGGCGGGTTTGGTCAGGCATACCGCCATCTTACCCGGGACCGGAAATTCATGATAATCGAGAGCTTGTTGACGAAGGTCTGCCATTTTTTAATCCTGAAATACGACGAAGAGTTATGTAAAAGCGGCCGAGTCCACTGGGGCTGAGGTGCGGGCGACAACAAAAACCCCTTAGAAACAGGAATAAGATACGCCAATCCGCCGACCGTTTATAGCCAAGATTAACAAATTTCACCGACTTAAGAGGACTAACCACCTGAAAGCGTTATTTTCATAAGTTAACTCAAGAAAACAATTAGCTATCCAATAGTTAACTTTGTAGTTTTAATACGGAAACATTCACACAACACCGGCCTGCAACCGCAAATTAAGCGGGGTTTTGTTTGAAACTTACCAAAGAATATTCCAAAAATGGCCCTTTCAGGGAAATGATCTGCTGCCGCAGTGCCTGGGGGATTTTCGTTGGCGCTGAATGCAAAAAAGGCGCTCGATGAGCGCCTTTTTCTGAATTCATTGCCGAAGCAATTACTTCTTGCCAAGCATACCGAAACGCTTGTTGAACTTGTCGATACGACCGCCGGTGTCAACTACTTTCTGGGTGCCGGTGTAGAATGGGTGACAAGCACCACACACGTCCAGGTGCAGGTCTTTACCTACAGTGGAGTTGATCTTGATAACGTTACCACAAGTACAGGTGGCAGTGATCTGGGCGTATTCAGGATGGATACCTGGTTTCATTTGGGATTACCTCAAGTTAAGGCCATGTCGCTCTTCCAACCCGAAGTCGGACACCACATGCGGTTAATACAGTATGTTCAGGGCGCAGAATGCTACAGCAAAGCACCAATACTGACAAGTATATTATTGCAGCGCCCGGCCAATTTCCGACAGGTCCAAATCCGACCTTGCCCCTTAAGCATCCCCGGTTCGGGCCAACCGGGGATCCCTTGCTGAAGCGACACTTCGGGGCAACAAATTATTGCACTGTCTGCCCTGCTTCTTTGTCGGCGTAAACGCGGCTGGCGACCTTGGGATCCGGGTAACGCCCAAGTAACTCAGTCCCGGGACATTCCAGCCTGGCATCCTTTTTAAGCCCATTGATTTTATTGCGGGTAAAGGCCCCGGGGTTGGCATCAAACAGCGCCAACATGGCACTGTACACATCCACCTGCCACTTGGCGGCATTGCGATTGGCGATGCGCCACAGGGTATCCCCAGCCTGTCGCTCCACCTCACAGTCGCTTGCTGCTGATCTGTTTGCTAAATCAACTGTGGGCTCAGCAATGGCTGCGGCAATCTCAACTTGCGGCGCAAGCTCGGTTTTGGTGGGCGCCTCCTCGGTTTCGACTGACGCTTCCTGAGTTTTGACCGGCGCTTCCTGAATTTTGACCTGTGCTTGCGCACCCCGGGGCTTGGCGGCAGCAACTGAGGCCTGGGTTTCTTTTTCCCGGGATCCTTTTTCCCGGGGTTCTGAGGCCCGGGCAGGCAGGGCATCCTCGGTCAGCTTGGCCGAGGCCCCCGCAAACAGGGGAAACCAGCGGTATTCATGCCATTGATCCACCACATACTCACGCACCAACAAGCGTGCATTGGGATCGCGCACCTCTTCCACCCCGGTCAGCAGCAACATAAAACTGTTCAGGGGCTGCACCATTAATTTTTCTTCGCTTTCGCCCTGTTGCACCACAAATTCCAGTCGGGACAGATCATTGCGTTCGGCAATAATGTTAACCCGCAGCCGTGGATGCTCCCCCAGGGTGAACTGGCTCTTATTGATACTGACATGGGACAACTTGGCCATGGCCGCGCCCGGCAGCAACAGACAACAGAGCAGAACTGGGATCAGGCTTCGCATGGGTGGTTTTCCTCATCTATGGTCTGGTTCGGGAGGTCAACTCTGGTACACTAGCGGCATTCAAAAACAAAGTGTCTGATTATGCCCACATTTGTCGAGGTTGCCCTGCCCGTTCCTTTGCGGCAATCCTTCAGCTATCGACTGCCAGAGCCTTTGGCAGACCGGGCCCTTATTGGTGCCAGGGTCAAGGTCCCCTTTGGTCGGCAACAGCTGATAGGCCTGATAGTGGCACTGACCGACAGCTGTGCGCTGGCCGAGACACAGATTAAAAATGTTATCGAACTACTGGATGACTCGCCGGTATTACCTGATTCACTTTATAAACTAACCCTCTGGTCTGCAAGGTATTACCTCTGCAGTCAGGGACAAATGCTGACCCAGGCCCTGCCGGTGGCGCTGCGAAAGGGCGCCGACGCTGCCCCAAAATCCCGTCAGTCCCTGACCCTTAGCCCCGCCGGAAACGAGGCCGACGCTGCTGTACTCAAGCGCGCACCGGCCCAGAAAAAACTGTTTGAGCGCCTGCTGCAAGGCCCTCTCAGCCTGGATGAATTCAGTGCCATGGAATTCAGCAAGGCCGCCCTTAAGGCCCTGGAAGACAAGGGCTGGATAGCGCGGCTTGAAGAAACAATAGCGCCGGATCTTGGCTGGCGCACTGAGCTCACGCTGGATGAAACACCCCACAGACTGAATCAGGAACAGGCGGTGGCCGTGGCCAGCATCGGTACCCGGGAAGGCTTTCACTGTACCTTGCTCGAGGGGATCACCGGCTCGGGCAAGACCGAGGTCTACCTGGCACTGCTGGAACAGGTACTCAAGGCCGGCAAACAGGCGCTGATCCTGGTGCCCGAGATAGGCCTGACGCCGCAAACCATAGACAGATTCCGGCGCCGTTTCCGGGTACCGCTGGCGGTGATCCACTCCAATCTCACCGACAATCAACGCCTGGACGCCTGGCGCGCCGGACGCAGCGGCGAGGCGGCCATCATTATCGGCACCCGCTCGGCCCTGTTTACCCCCATGGCCTGGCCTGGGATCATCATACTTGATGAAGAGCACGACGCCTCCTTCAAGCAACAGGAAGGGGTTGGCTACCACGCCCGGGATCTGGCGGTGATGCGCGGCCACCTGGAAAATATCCCGGTACTGCTGGGCTCGGCCACCCCGTCGCTGGAAAGCCTGCAAAATGCCCTCGCCGGCCGTTACCACCACTTGCAGTTGGGGGAGCGCGCCGGCGCCGCCAAAAAGGTGCGTCAGGGGATAATCGACATACGTCACCAGCCGCTCAAGGCCGGCATGTCCCAGCCACTGCTGAACGAGATGCGCCAGCATCTGGAGGCCGGCAATCAGGTCTTGCTGTTCCTCAACCGCCGCGGTTTTGCCCCGGCACTGCTGTGCCATGAATGCGGCCACCTGCATGAATGCGATCGCTGCGACGCTTTCTTTACCGTGCACCAGAGCCTGGGGGAAATCCGCTGCCACCACTGCGGCAATCAATATGCCATTCCGCGCCAGTGCCACCAGTGTGGCTCCACCATGCTGATGGGACAGGGCATAGGCACTGAGCAACTGGAGCAGGCGCTGAAACAGGAGTTTCCCCGCTTCCCCGTGGTGCGTATCGACAGGGATACCACCCGGCTCAAGGGCTCACTGGAATCCCACCTGCAAGCGATCCAACGTGGGGATTTTAAGATCCTGGTCGGCACCCAGATGCTGGCCAAGGGCCATCACTTTCCGGATGTGACCCTGGTGGGCCTGCTCGACGTGGACGGCGCCCTGTTCAGTGCCGACTTCCGCGCCCCCGAACGCTTTGGCCAGCTCTACACCCAGGTGGCGGGCCGGGCCGGTCGCGCCGCCAAACCCGGCACAGTGCTGCTGCAAACCCATCAAAGCGACAATCCGCTGCTGCGGGATCTGCTGCACCGGGGCTACGGCGAGTTTGCCCGCAGCCAGTTGGCGGAGCGGCAACAGGCCGCCCTGCCCCCGGCCTGGCACATGGTACTGTTCCGCGCCGAGGCTCACAGGGCCGAGGATGCCGACGCCTTCCTCGCTGCGGTGGCGGCGCTGCTGCCAAATGAGAAAGACTTCGAAATCATAGGCCCGCTGCCGGCGCCCATGGATCGCAAGGCCGGCAAACACAGACGGCAGCTGATATTCCAGGCCCGTCACCGCCAGGGGCTGCAACAGGTATTCGATACCCGTCTGAGTGAAATAGAAGCCCTGCCCGAGGCCAAACGCTGCCGCTGGACCCTGGACCGGGATCCCCAGGACTTGCTCTAAGTCCGCCCTTGGGCAAGTGACAGCCACAAACCATCAGGGCCGAGCCCTCTCCCCACAAGAGTCCTGGGCTTGAGCCCGAACTTGAGTCTGAGTCTGAGTCTGAACTTGAGCCTGAGCTTGAGGGTGCGACAAGCTGTCGCAGATTGCCCCTTAACCTTTGCAGCCCGCTCCCACAATGCAGAGAATCACGCCACCCTATCTTTGCAGAAACAATCAGATGCGCTTTTCACTCTCTCCGCTTTCCCTGGGCATCTTGCCCCTCTTGTGTGCCGCGGCTCAGGCACAAACCATGGACGAAGTGCTGGAGGTGCGCGGTCAAAGGCCATTGAACAGCCTCAGCAGCAGCCCCAAAGACAAGGTGCAGGCCGATCTCGGCGCCCTGCTCAGGGACATGGCCGGTGCCGGCCTCAACAGTAACGGCCCCCTGTCCGGCATTGCCCAATATCGCGGCCTGTTCGGTGACCGGGTTCACCAGGACATAGATGGTCACAGCCACGCGGGCGCGGGTCCCAATGCCATGGACACGCCCCTGAGCTATGGCAGCGGCATACTGACCGAAGCGCTGGAACTGGAACGCGGCATTGCCGACATAGCGCGCGGCACTGATACCCTGGGTGGCAGCCTGCACATTGTTGAGTCCCAGGCGAGGGCGAACGAGTATTCGGTCGGCTTGCGGGGCCAGTATCAGGCCAATGGCGATCAAAGCCGCCTTGGCGCCAAGGCCAATCTGGGCTCAGAGCAGCAGGCGCTGTTACTGTTTGCGGACCAGCAACAAGGGCATACGATCCCCCAAAGCGGCGCGGGCCACAGATTGCTGCCTGGCATTTATCAGCAGACCCAGTTCGGCGCCAAGTACCGCCTGTTCCTGAACGATGAGGATTATCTTGGTCTCGATGCCCGTCATCTGGAAACCGACAACAGCGCCACCCCGGCCCTGCCCATGGACATAGACTATATCCGCAGTGACCGTGTCCACACCGACGGCAGTCACGCCTTGGGTGATTCACGCCTCCAGTGGCAGCTGGGCTATGGCAACGGCCGTCACGGCATGGATAACGACAGCCTGAGGCTGCGAATGCCAACCATGGCCGCCCGCTATAACCAGGCCGACGCCGAGGACTGGCAGGCAAGCATTAAGCTGAGCGACGGCGATTGGCAGTTTGGTCTGGATATCAGCCAGGCCAGGCACAATTCGGTCATTAGCGATCCCAACAATCCCATGTTAAGGGTGGATAACTTTAACGACGTCAGGGATGACAGCTACAGTCTGTTTGGCCAGTGGCAGAGCCTACTTGCCGACTGGCAATGGCAGCTGGGGGCCAGGGTCAAGCACTACCGTTTCGATGCCGACGCGGTCAACCACTCCATGGCCGCCATGAAGCCCGCCATCAAGACCCTGATGGACAGATTTAACCAGGCCGACCGCAACGGCAGCGATACCGGGCTGGACTTGGTGCTGCAGGGCCGCCGCGCCCTTTCAGAAGATCTGGCGGCCGTAGTGGGTCTGGCCCGCAAACAGGCCAATGCCAGCTACCAGCAACGCTTCCTGTGGGTGCCGATGCAGTCCACCGGCGGTTTGGCGGACGGACGCACCTATGTGGGCACACTGGATTTGCAGCTGGAAACCGCCTGGCAATTGGAGCTGGGGCTGGATCTGCAGCAGCAACAATGGCTCCTGAGCCCGCGGCTGTTCGTGCAGCGCATCGACAACTATATCCAGGGCCTGCCGACGGAAGATCCGGCACTGCTGATGGCCGGCGATGCCCATACCCTGGTGTTCAGCAATACCGATGCCCTGCTCTACGGCATGGATCTTCAGGGCGAGCTGAGGCTGACCGAACACTGGCAGCTCATGCTTGCGGCCGCCTATGTCCGCGGTGAGCGCCGGGACGAGGACGGGGATCTGTACCGCATAGCACCACCCAATGCCAATCTGGGCCTGGTCTATAACAGCGGGAATTGGTTTACCGGCATTCACGGCCGGGCGGTGGCGGCCCAGGACAAGGTGTCCGCCGTGCAGCTGGAACAGGCGACTCCGGGGTATTTCACCCTCGACATCAAGGCCGGCTGGCAGGGCAACAACTGGCGCCTGAGCGCCGGGGTCGACAACCTGTTTGACCTTGAATATGCCGACCATCTCGGTGGCTATAACCGGGTCGCCGGTGGCGATGTGCCCGTGGGCGAGCGCCTGCCACAACCGGGGCTCAGCGCCTGGTTGATGGCGGACTATCGCCTGTAAGTGAAGTATCCGTCTTGAGGTTCAATTTTCATCGCAGCGGCAGCGAAACACGCTGAGGGTGTGATATCCACTGCCTTGAACCTGCCCCCGACAGCCTGGCCTGCCGGGGGATTTTTTTATTTCAATGGCGGCAACCAGGCTCCCGCCAAGTTAGCGACATTGGTTTCAGTGAGGCTTTTTCGCCAGTTTGCGTTGCAAGGTACGCCTGTGCATCCCCAGCTGGCGGGCGGTGGCCGACACATTGCCCTCGTTGGCACTGAGCACCTGCTGCAGGTGTTCCCACTCCAGGCGCCTTGGGTTCATGGGTTGCTCGTCCGGCAGCGCCCGCTTTTGGGCATGACCAGTGTGCGGCAACAGGGCCGCCAGCAGGGTTTGGGTATCTGCGGGTTTGGCCAAATAGTTGTCGGCGCCAAGCTTCACCGCCTCTACCGCTGTGGCTATGCTGGCAAAGCCGGTCAGCAGCACTATGGTGGCCTTGGGCAGGCTGGCCCGCAGCGGGGTGATCAGCGACAGTCCATTGCTTTCGGCCAGCTTCATATCCAGCAGCACATGGCTGGGACACCAACGTCTGGCACTGAGCAGGGCCTCGGAAGGCTCGGCGGCATGGTGGCATTCAAAGCCCTGGCGGCTCATGCGCCGGGCGAGCACTCCGGCAAAGGCATTGTCATCCTCAATGATCAGCAGCTTCATGCCTCGGACTCCAATTGCAAATGCACCCTGGCAAGGCCGCCACCCTGGGGAGCGTTGCCCAGGTGCAACTCGCCTCCCAGGCGCTCCAGGCTGGCGTGGCTGAGCAGCAGGGCCAGCCCCAGACCATCCTTGCTTTTCACCGGTTTGGCCCCCAACTGGTGCAAGCGTTCTGGGTCGATTCCGGCCCCCCTATCCCGCACATCCAATTGCAGCCTGTCCGGCCCCGCCAGTCTGGCTTCCAGCCAAATCCCGGCGTCCTGACCTGCGGCCTGGGACGCCTTGGCGCCGTTATCCACCAGGGCCAGCAAGGACGGCAGCAGGCTGACATCCACCTGCAACAGCCGCTTTGCCAGCACGGCATCACAGTCCTGATGCAGCTTGACCCCGGGCATTTGCAGCAGCACCTGTTGCCTGAGCCCGTGGAGCAACTGCGCCACAGTCATGCTTTGTTTGCGCCGCTCGCGAATGGCCTCGGTGGCCTGACGCAGGTCATTGAGGCTGGCTTCGCAACGGCCCATAGCCCGGTCCATTTCCGCCACCACCTCTGCCAAGGGGGCGCCGTCCTTAAGCTCGTCAAGCAACAGCCGCAGACTGGCGAGCGGCGTGGCCAACTGATGACTCATCTGGGCCGATGCCGTGCCCAGGGCCAACAGCTGTTCCTGGCGCAGCTGCGATTCACGCATGGCCGCCAACTCGGCATCGCGACTGCGCAGACGGCGGGCGATCAGTGCAACACTGGTGGTCAGCACCCAGGCAGAGATCAGAAAGTTCAGCCACATCCCCAGGTAATGGGGGCTGAGCAAGGTCCCTTGAGCCGGGCCGTGATGCTGATGACCCTGAGGCTCACCCGAGGCCAGGAACAACATCAGGCTGTAGGCCAGCACAGTCAGCCCAGCGAGACTCCAGGGCGCCCAGGACGGCAGGGTCACGGCGGCGATGGCGATGGGCAACAGCAACAGGGAAATAAAGGCGTTGGTCGCGCCACCACTGAAATAGAGCCAGGCTATCCACAGCACACTGTCCATCAGCAGCACGGCAAACAGGCTGGCGTGGCTGCGCAGCAATTGTTGCCGCAGGCCTATGGTCAGCCCCAGATACGCCAGCTCAAGAGCGAACACATACAGCAAGGGGCCCTGTTGCAAGGTCAGCCCCAGGGCATCGGCACCGACAAAGGTCAGCTGTAACTGCAATACCAGTCCCAACCCCCGCAACAAGGTCAGCTGATCGGCCGCCAGCGGTGGGCTGCTTCGAATAGGGGTCATCAGGTTTGCCTAAAGATCAAAAAATTGGACCATTTTAGCCCAAGGGTCCGAACCAATTCCGGGCTGAAGATCAAAGATGCGTCGCAAATACCTGTGCCGGGTTTCATCCGTTTCTGTGCCAAATAATCATCTCGGCAGAAAGCAGGATTGACAGCCCCAAGGCGTGCACCTAAGTTGGGGAACCTGCCGCGAGGAGCCAGCGATGAAACCCCTTATCAATCTCAATGAACTCAGCGAGTCTTTCCACGACGAACGGGGCAAGTACGCCGACACCTACTACCCCATCAGCGAAAAAATCGGTGCCAAACGCCTGGGGTACAGCCTGTCCGAAGTGCCGCCCGGCAAACGGGTATGTCCCTTTCACAATCACAGGATCAATGAGGAAATGTTTCTGATCCTCGCAGGTACTGGCACGCTGCGCTTCGGTGCCGAGGAATATCAGGTCAAACCCATGGATATCATCGCCTGCCCACCCGGTGGCCGGGATGTCGCTCACCAACTGATCAACACGGGCACCGACACCCTGCGCTATCTGTGTTTGAGCACCAACGACCCCTTTGATATCTGCGAATACCCCGACTCGGACAAAATACTGGCCATGACGGGCGAACAGGGCAACCGCACCCTGAGACACATCAGCCGCGCCGGCGATGCGGTGGACTATTATGACGGCGAAATGGACGACTAACGGCGTCAGCACCCAAGCTTAAGGAGTAAGTTATGTTTATCGTTTCCCTGAGTTATCTGGTCCCTGTGGATCAAGTGGACACCCACCTGGCGGCCCACATGGAATTTCTCGATAAGTTTTATGCCAACGGCACCTTTGTGCTCTCGGGCCGCAAGATCCCCCGCACCGGCGGGGTCCTGCTGGCCCGGGCCAAGGACAGGGACAGTCTCGACGCCATTTTGCAGCAGGATCCCTTCTTCCGTTACGGCATAGCCCGCTTTGATGTCATCGAAATGCAGGTCAGCCGCACGGCCCCAGGATTGGAGTTACTCAAGGAGTAACACAGTTTTTCTCCAGTTGGCTGGCACTGAAACACCAGTGCCAGAATGCGTGTTCCGCTCCTGCCATGGTGCATCCGACATATACTCGAAAGAGAAATGCCAATGTCAGACTGCTCCGCTTTAGCACTGCAAAATCATTGAGTTTATTTAAAAGCAACTCAGAAGTCGGAATGTTGCACTCACCCCGTTCCGACGCTGCCGAGGACGTTACTGAAAATGGCGTGGCGAGGCATGGATGCCGAAGCAGCGCCAGTCGAATCAGGGATGAGCGTCTGGCGCGCTAGCCAATTTTCAGCATAAGGCCGAGGAGTTGTCAGCGTCGGTGGGGTGTCCTTGGGGTTGCAAGGGGCATTGGACAAGCAATGCCCCTTGCCCGGGTGTGGGTTGGAGACCCACGACTTTGTGCCGCTGGCACAGCGGCTATCTTGTGCTTTTGTGCAACTTCAATCCCGGGAAGTACTAAATCACCTGCGGTGCGCTTTCGCACTGCCACACCCGTGACACGGCGTGAATATGTCCCTATAGCCTCCCCTCGCCATCCATGGCTCGGACGGTCACTGGTGCGGCAGTGCTTGATTAAAGGTGTTCCACTCTGGCAATCCTGCCACTTTTGGCAAAGAACTTAATGCGCATTATTTTTTGCTTGCCGAACGGTAGCAGCCTCTGCCAAGATGCTGATTCAAAAAAAATAAAACAAAGTTCAGGGATGAAGAACATCACTTCAACCCGTGCGGTAGCCATGCCTGCTGATCTCCCTAATGGCGCAATGATGCGATGAACGGCGTAAAGCTATACCTATTAGTCAGATACCAAAAGCGCAGCAAGGCTTGTAAAGTGGTTTTATACAGTCATATCTGAGTTTCGGGAGAAAGGTAGCCAAAATGGCTACAAAATTGTGTGCGCTATTGCCGCAACATTTTCAAAAATTAACTAAATATCAGCAAATTAAATTCACTGCGACTTAGATAATTGGTTTGATAACCGCGCATGCGCACTATACAGCTGTTATGTTTTTGAGGAATCATGATAAATAGTGAGGACCACCCCATCGCGTGGGCTCAATTGATGAGTGAACTTGAAGATGCTCACGAGCACCTTGGGAGTCTTATTTCAGAAATGGCCAACGCTGGAAAAATCGACGTGGAATCTTACGCCGTGGATGTGGCGCACATTTATGCACATCTAAATCGTGCGTGGAATACGAGAAACGCCACTGGCGAAGTCACAGACAAGGAATGGGAGGATGGGCGGTTATACCCCAAAGATCTGGAGCCACTCGCCTAGCCATGAAACATAACCAAGCCATTAAGTACGCTCCCTTCGGTCGCCCGACGCTCGCAAGTTCGCGCGGCTTATGGCGGCGTTGATATGATTTCCTTTGTCAAATAGATAATAGTGTCCTTACCGGAGGGCCAAAAACGCTCCGGTAAGGACACTCTGGCAGTCGGGCTTGGGCAAGTAAGTGTCGGCGGTTGACCTTGCTGATATCCGCGAGTTTGGTTATTCGCATTACTTGTGTTCGCCGCAGGAGCCTTGCCTCAGTCTAGGAGCGCGGATGTGACCGCTTAACGCCCTCGAGGGTTGCTCGCACCGCTGCCGCAGCCCGGTACTGCCAGAGTGATTGCTTAAATCAGCTTCAGAACGCTTGTATTGGTTTCTCGGCGTCAAAGCCCTGCGCCAGGTCCCAGATGTAACCGGTCAGCTCCCGTGCCACCGCAGTGACCACCTTGTTGTACTCTTTGCCCCGCGCCTTCAGGGCATGGAACCGTCGGCACAGGCGTTGCTGCACTTCCCAGGAGCGGGTTTGCAACTTGATGGAATGCGCCTGCTGACGACTTTCCAGCTCCCGCGAGACCCGGGCTGGAAATCGATAGGCCCACGCCGATTCGATTAAGATGCGCCTGGCATGACCATTGCCACATTTGGTGATACCACCCCTTCGTTCCCGCTGGCCACTGGAGCGTTCACTGGGTGTCAGGCCGACAAAGTTCATTAAGGAACGCGGCGAGGCAAAGCGCCGCAGGTCACCCAGCTCGGCCAACAAGGTCATGGCGGACAGAAAACGCACGCCCCGCAGCACCGTCAGGCGCTGCACCAGCGGATACCAGCGCCAGCTTTCAGCCAGGCTTTGCAGTTCTAACTCCAGCCGCTGCAAGCGCTCATAGCGCTCGGTCACGGTGTGGATGTAATGCTGGAAGGTAATTTTGCTGGCACTTTCCGGGAAGCTGATATCCGCCAGATGACGCCGATAGGCTTCGGTCCAGTGTTGGCGACCGCTGCAGGGGTGGCCATGACGCAGCAGGAAGGATTTCAGCCGTTGCCGCGCCTGACGCAAGTCGAGCATGGCATCCTCCCGGCAGCGGATAAGGTCGCGGATGGCCTCGTCCCGTTCGTCCGGAACATAGATAGACTTCAAGTCACCACTGCGGGCCAGTCTGGCCAAGGTCATGGCATCGCGTTTATCGGTTTTAACTCTGTCTCCCGGGGCCTTGGGGATGAGCGCCGGCGCTACCACCCAGCATTCAATGCCACGGCGCAACAGATGACGATAGAGCCAGAAACCGCAGGGACCGGCTTCATAAATGACGCACAGCTTGCTGGCTTTGGCTGTTTGGTTTTTAAAGAGTTTATTAAGTGAACGCAGGTTGGTTGGAACTGTGCCATGGTAGTGCACTGTGTCAGCCGGCTTATCAGAAACCCAGGCCACGTCAGTGGTCTCCTTGTGCACGTCCAAACCGATAAAAAGTGTGTTAGCTTTAGACATGTCGGCCTCCTGTAATTGTTTGCCTATTGGATCAACAAACAGTGTGGCTCTGGTTTAACTAACCCACGAGAAAACACGGAGGCCGACACCTGCACAGGGAATCATTATGTCTAAGCATACAAGGAGCGTCAGTGCCTATTGGTGAAATTGCGGGAGAATTACTTGGCGGTGTGTTTAGGATTCTAGGCCACTTCCTGATAGAAATAGTCCTAGAAGTATTAATTAAAGGTCTGGGGTATTTGATTTGTAGACCGTTCTCAAAGTCAATTAGCCCAGACGGCATCTTGGTTATTGTGGTTGGTCTGCTGGCATGGGCAGCAATAGGCGTAGGGATATTAATCACCTTTAGCCACTTTCATTCGATGGAAACTGGAGTGGGAATAAATGCTTAACAAGTGACTGTGGCATTCCGTCAATATTTATTACGCCAATTCAGGTGATTTTTCGCCCCACCGAGTCCCGTTTTTCATCATGGTGTTGAGCGTGACCAAGAGCTTCCGCATGCAGGCTATCAATGCCACCTTGGGCAGTTTTCCCTGGGCCTTTAAATGTTCATAGTAGCATTTGAAAACCGGATTGCACTGGATGGCTGACATCATGGCCATAAACATCACGGTTCGCACCCTGGCTCGACCTCCGCGAATACGGCGTTTACCTGTGTAACTGCCGCTCTCGCGGCTCATGGGGGCAACGCCTGCCAGCGCGGCGATTTCTTTGCGGTTGAGTTTGCCAAGCTCGGGTAAGTCGCTAAGTAAGGTGTATGCCAATACCTTGCCTACCCCGGGAACGCTGGTCAGTATGTCGGCTTTTTCACGCCAGCCTTTGAATTGCATGACCAGGGTATCCAACTGCTTGGTGAGTGTGTCTATCTGCTTTTCAAGGCTTTTGAGCATGGCTTTGATAGAAGCGTGTAGTGGCTTTGGCAGGATTTGCAGGCGATTTTTCTCCATGGTGGACATCTCCAGTAATTGGGTGCGTCTGACGAGTAAGTCTTTGACCAACCTGGATTGTTCATCTGGAATGGGCTTAATTTCTGGCTTGAGCGTGGCGCCAAACTGCGCCAGGACGCCGGCATCCAGCTTATCGGTTTTGGCGAGGACTCCTATCGCCTGAGCAAAGCGTCTGACCTGAATTGGATTGACCACCACGACCGGCAATCCGGCTTTATCACAGGCAAACACAAAGGCGTGTTCATAGCGGCCTGTGGCTTCAGTGACAATGCGACTGATGCGGTGGGATTGCAGTAATACAATAACCTTTTGGATCTCTGCTGCTTCATTGGCAACGGTGAAATGCAGATTCAACGGGTAAAGCATGATGTCGAGTTTGGACTTGCTGACGTCCACTCCGACCGTGATTTCAGATTGGATTTCCGTGTTATTCATAATAAGCTGACTCTGCCTTGCTATACGGGCTCGAGGCCCCGATGACTGTTCGAGTTGTCGCTAAAGAGTCATGCAACGCTGCACACTTGTTACCGGTCTCTCGCAAGAGGAGCCTGCGCTAAATCGAGCTGCTGCATGAAGGCCCTCAATGGCCGTTGAGGGTGGGCCTCAATTTACCCAAAAACACACGGAATGAACCATACAAGTTGTTCAAGGTTACTTCGCCAGCCAAGGCTAGCTCTGTGGAACTGGCGCGTGGCGCCATGAAGAGTCAACAGGCATGATAATCAAAAATTTAATAAAAATGTTCAGTGACGTTCATGGAATGCCTCTTTTGTTTTTGTTTTAACATCGGCTTAATTCCTTAACTTACACAGCTATTTTGTTGTTTTTATTTTGGCCCTGGCCGAATGCAACATACTCATTGAATGGGCGAGAATTAAACTACTCAGAGTTTTGGTCTACCGGATTGGCGCCAGCGTTCATGATCTTCAGCAGCATCATGGTATCCATTTGTATTGCCACTGTTAACCGAAAGAAAGTTGGTCTTTGCGGAGCATTTTTATATTGGGCTTCTCTGATCGCCTTTCTGTGCTTTCACACCCTAACAGGCGCAGTTATTGGCTGTCTATTGATAGCATTATGGGCTTGGTATGTTCTCTCCAACGCAAAACTTAGGCAGTATTTTGCACCTGGCAACGCATAACCAGTTGCTCAAGTTTACTCCGCCAGCCCCTCCTTAAAACGTTATGAGCCATCCAGACCCGGGGTTTAGCATGAAAAAATGGATTTATTTATCACTCGCAACAGCAATTTTCGTTGCAATATTCGGCGCATGGCAATTAGGTTTCTTCGCAAAAAACTTCGATGACATTAAAGGGAAAACCATTCAAAGCGTTGCACTTCAAGACTTATATGGAAACTCCAAGTCATTTAACGAATTAGAAAATAGCGAAACCGTCATTTATTTTTTTGCATCTTGGTGTGCGCCCTGCTTTAAAACGCTAAAGCAACTGCAAACACTTAATAACAAAAGCCAATTTAAAATTAATCTACTCGCAGTAGCCTTGGACAAAGATATAGATGGTGTCAAAAACATGATCCGTCGCGCTAACTACTCAGGTGATGTTTGGCTAGTTAAAGAAGGCACAACGGCTTTACAACAAAAATGGTTCGGTAACGAAAAGCGGGCTGTACCCTATGTAATAAAACTAAATCAAGAAACAGAAATTTTAGAAAGCTCTTACACTATTAAAAGTGACGAGGATTGGCTTTCGGTGTTAGTAAACGGTAGTAGCTTAAATGCGCGAGATGGCTTATAACAAGTTAAATCATCGGAAAACCATTCGTAGGGCATAACCCAAAAGCGCTCGCGTTCTCCGCTGTTTAAAGCGTTAATCTTCAATCAAAAACAAAAGGCACCCTGGGGTGCCTTTTTGCTATTCCTGCGTCGGATTACTTGAACACGCAGTGCTTGGCGTAATCGGACGCCTCGTTGGCGGTCCAGTCACCTTTTGGCTTTTCTTTCATCATCTTGCACCAGGCTTCGCTGCCCACTTCAGGGGTACAGGCGCCCAGGGCTGCCACCATGGCCACGGCGGCCAGCAGCTTGAAATAAGTTTTACTCAGCATTGTGCTTCCTCTTCAATTCTTTTGCATTGCCTCAGCCACGCACGGCCGAGCGCTTGATAATCCATTCCACTGCCCTGGGCTTTTGCTCCAGCGGAAACCAGGCGACTTCACCGCTGACGAACGGGCCCAGCAAACGCACGGCATTGCCGACCCAATCCGGACCACCGACAAACACCAGGGCATCGAACGGCGGTAATTGTACCTCACCGGGGCCGGAAAGCGACAATTGCTCCCAACCTTCCAGCAACACATCGGCCTCGATATAGAGACACACCTGGCCCCAGTTTTCCCGGTAACTCTTAATGGCGGGCTGCAATCGGGTGCGATAATCCTGGGCCGACAGGCGACCGCTGGCAAAAAGACTGATAACACCCTTAGCAATATCCGGGATCTGGCATAACATAGAGGCTCTCCGAGGGAAAACAAACGCCGGCCAATGGCTAGGCGGGTCGGCCAATCATAGCAAATCCCTTGTCAGCCATTAACTGCAAAGCATGTCCATGATCACAATATCGCAAAGGGTTGTCATTCAGGAGCAGGAAATCGAGTGGCAATTTATCCGCTCCAGCGGCGCCGGGGGCCAGAATGTCAACAAGGTGTCCACCTGTGCCCAGCTGATCTTCGATATCCGCGTCTCATCCCTGCCCGACTTTTACAAGGAGCGCCTGCTGGCCAAAAGCGATCACCGCATCAGCCAGAGCGGCAAGATCATTATCAAGTGCCAGGACAGTCGCAGTCAGGAGGCCAATCGCCAGACCGCGCTGGCGCAATTTATCGAACTGGTGCGTTCGGTCAATGTGGTGCAGAAAAAACGTATTCCCACCAAGGCCAGCCGCTCCAGCCAGAAAAAGCGGGTCGACAGCAAGAAGCAACGCGGTGCCACCAAGGCGATGCGGGGCAAGGTCGGGGTTTAGCTCACATAACAAAAAGTCAAAGCTGTTCCAGACTGAGTACCAGATTCCAATAGATGGGATGAAAGCCGTAGCCGCCGTGAATAAACTCTGTGATAGCGTCGGCCTTGGACCAGCCCTGCTCCAGGATCCGGTAGGCCGCCACCACGGCGCCGGTGCGATCCGAACCATGCCAGCAATGCACCAACGTCTGCTCATTGGTGGCTGAGATATAGGCTACCGCCTCGCGCAGCTGCGCCGGTGTCACCTCGGCGGCATTCATGGGCATACGTTTCAGGCTGAGACGTGCATCCCGGGTTAGCCGGCCGTCATCATGGTACTGGCGCAGGTTGAGCACCCGGCTCACCCCCTGCTCCGCCAGCACGGCAAAATCCGCTCTGGACGGCTGGGCGCAGCGAATAAGGCGGGCATCGATGCGAAAACAATTGTCGAGCCCTTCCAGTCTTTCCTCGGGCAGTACCGGGGAAGCCAAAGGCTGGGCCCATTGAGCGGGGCGCACCTGCGGCGCAACATAGGCAGAGTTTTCCGGCAGACTGCCGCAGCCGGGCAAGGACAGCATTACCAGCCAGACGAATAAAGTTAACCGCCGCACATTTCCGTTCACAGCCTCATGCTCCCCGCCTGCTTTGCTTACATTCCCCGAGGGAACTGGTTATACTCGGTCGTTAAATTAATGTGGCAAGCCTTTTAAATCAATGGTTAATAACATGGACGTAGATTTCAAGCACCGAATCGCCCCCCTGCTGGCATTGGCGTTAATACTGCTGCCCGGCTGCAATTCAACCCCGCGTCAGGTCAAGCCCGCAGTCCAAAGTCAGCAACCCCAGATAGTCAGGGTGCGCGATATCGGCAGCCAATTACCGACAGCCACAGCCAAACTCAGCAAACTCACAAGCGATGGCCTGATTTACCCGGGCGAGCTGCTGGCCATCGAAGGAAATATTCCGGCCGATGCACAAATCCAGATAGACGGCCAAGTGATGCCCAAGTTGCAGCAACTGGGTAAGGCCGTGCTGATAAGGGTGCCGGCGGAGTTGGCAGCGGGCCAAGCGCACCGTTTAAGTGTCAGCAATGCCCAAGGCGTGGCCCAGTGGGAATTCTTTAGCCGCCATTACATCATTGCGACGGACACAGATGCCAATCGGCTGCAATTTATGCGCACCGATCCCAAGGCCAAGGGCCTTATCGAAATGGATTCCGCCTATGATATGACCCTGGAGCTGAAGCGGGCCATGTTTACCCAGATCTCTCCCAGCCATGCCTATCTGTATGCGTTCGGGATCGACGGCAGAGAGCGCGCCGCCAACGACACCGGTAAGCAATACCATGTGTTGCTGCAGATAATCGACCTGACAGCACCGGGCCAGCCCGCCCTGTTGAAGGAAATCCCGCTGGAGTTACAGTCACAGCCCACGGCCGTGGCCCGTAATGGTCAGCAGATGATACTGCTGGGTGCCAAGGATCTGGCCATACTGGATGTGAGTGATGAGCTTGCCCCCAAGGTCATCAGCCGCATGTCGCTGCCAGGCGACAGGGGCAATGAAATGTATCTCGATGTGCTGTTCCTGCAAGACGGCCGCCGCGCCGCTGTGCTGGAGGCCATCAATAACCAGGTGTTGCTGCTCGATACCGAAAATCCACAGCAGCCAAGGGAACTTAGCCGACTGCAGCTGTTTAAAGATGCCACAGTGCCGCTGTTGGTGGACCTTGAGCGGGATCCCCGGGATCCCAACCGCTTTTGGGCCTTGGCAGGAGCCAATCTCAGGGTCGTCAGCACCAAGGCCAAGGATTTGTATCACAACCTGTTTGGCGACGACGACACAACAGCCAGCGAAGCGATTCCCGAAATGCTGCAGCTCTTAAGCATCAACAACGACAGACTGGAGCCGGGGCAAAGCATCACACTGCCGGACAATTTTGTGCCCTTTTATGCCGCAGCGGGTGAAGACAACCGCCTCTATGTGTCCGGTATCAACGGCGAGTTGCTGGACTTCCACGATCTGAGCCTCGACAGCACCCTGATAAAACAACTGTTTGGCGGCCTGCTGGGAACAGTGCAGTTCGGCCGGATATTGGCGGTGGACACAAAGACCTCACAGGTGAGCAATCACGCCAAGGGCCTGGGACTCTACTACCACCTGACCTATAACGACGATCTTGGCCCGGTGTTCGCCCTGTATAAGCTGTCGGGCAAGATCTTTGCCCCCTTTGTCAAAGTGAAATGGGGTGTGGGCGTTAACAGTCGCGGGACCTTTGCCATACGCGAAGGCAGCGCCACCAGCATATTCCCGCCTTATTCCGTGGGCCATGTCAGCATTCAATGATCCCTGGATGGGCCGGCGCCGTTCGGGTAAAGATGAGAAAATTGAGTGGACCCGGGCGGCCTAATTCCGGTATTGGCGGTTGAAAATACCCTGAACATTGGCGATATTGGGTCCTTCGGCGCCCGGTCGCCGGCAACATAATCAAAAGGATATCCCATGCCTTCGTCACCCGAGCCCAAAATCCTGCTTATCAACGGCCCCAACCTTAATTTGCTTGGCAAACGGGAACCCGGGATCTATGGCAGCCTGACCCTGGCGGAAATTGTCAGCGGACTGGAGGTCGAGGCCAAGGCTGCCGGTGTGCAATTGCAGCATATCCAGGCCAATGCCGAGCACCTGTTGATTGAGGCTATCCATGCCAGCGACGCCGATATGATCATTATCAACCCCGCCGCCTTTACCCACAGCAGCGTGGCGCTGCGGGACGCCCTTCTGGGTGTCGGTATCCCCTTTATTGAAGTGCACCTGTCCAATATTCATGCCCGCGAGCCCTTCAGGCACCACTCCTATTTTTCCGATAAGGCGGTGGGAGTGATTTTGGGCCTTGGGCCCCAGGGTTATTCACTGGCCCTACAGGCGGCCGTCGCCCGCATCAAGGCGGGGAACTGACACCATGGATATCCGCAAGATCAAAAAACTCATCGAGATGGTCACCGAAGCGGGCATTCAGGAGCTGGAGGTTAAAGAGGGTGAAACTTCGGTGCGCATAGTGCGCCAGGGCAACCAAGGCACCGCTGCTATTCCGGCAGCACAGCAACCGGCTCCCAAGACGCCCCAACCGAGCGACGGACGGCAGCGGGTACTGTCCCCCATGGTCGGCACCTTTTACCGGGGCCCCAGCCCGGAGGCCAAACCCTTTGTGGAGCTGGGCACCCAGGTGAGCCGTGGCGATACCCTGGCCGTGATTGAAGCCATGAAGATGCTGAACCAGATTGCCGCCGACTGTGATGGCATAGTCAGCGCCATCCTGGTGGACAATGGCGCCACTGTGGAATTCGATCAGCCCCTGTTTATCCTGGAGCCCTTGCGGGAATAGCGCCATGGCCCAATTCCGGCGGGTACTGGTGGCCAACCGTGGTGAAATCGCGGTTCGCATCATCCGCGCCTGCCGCCAGTTGGGGTTGGAAACCCTGGCGGTTTTTTCCAGCGCCGATCGCCACAGCCTGCACGTACAACTTGCCGATAGTGCCCTTTGTATCGGCCCCCCGGCCGCCAAAGACAGCTACCTCAATATCCCCGCCCTGCTGACCGCCGCCCGCCTTGGTGGTGCAGATGCGGTGCACCCGGGCTATGGCTTCCTGGCCGAGAGTCCCGCATTTGCCGAGGCCGTGTGCCGTTCGGGCCTGACCTTTATTGGCCCGGATGCGGCCGTGATGGCACGGCTCGGCGACAAACTCAGCGCCCGCCAGACCATGGCCGGGCTGGGTTTGCCACTGATCCCCGGCTCGGACGGTGCTATCACCTCAATGGAACAGGCAAAGCACCTGGCGCAGAAACTGGGTTATCCGCTGATCATCAAGGCCAGTGCCGGTGGAGGTGGCCGCGGCATGAAAGTCGTATCCGGGCCGACCGAGCTGGAGCAGGCGCTGGCACTCACCCGTGCCGAGGCCAAGGCCAGTTTCGGCAACGACAGCCTGTACCTGGAACGCTACCTGACCACACCCCGCCACATCGAATTTCAATTGCTGTGCGATGGCAAGGCCGCACTGTGCCTGGGCAGCCGCGACTGCTCGGCCCAGCGGCGCCATCAAAAGCTGATCGAAGAGGCTCCGGCACCGGGGCTGGATGCCGCAGAAAGCGCCCGTATTTCGGCACTGTGCGAACAGGCCTGCGTGGAGCTCGGCTATTGCGGCGTGGCAACCTTCGAATTTCTGTACCAGGACGGGCGGTTCTTTTTTATCGAAGTGAATACCCGCATCCAGGTGGAGCACACTGTCACCGAGATGGTAACCGGAATCGATTTGCTGGCCTGGCAACTCAAGCTCGCCCGCGGCGAACCGCTGCCACCGCGCTCGGTGCTGAAGCCCAGCGGCCATGCCATAGAGTGTCGCATCAATGCCGAAGATCCGCTGCGGCAATTGCCGGGCACAGGCACTGTGACCGGACTTCGCCTTCCCGGCGGCCCCGGCATCCGCTGGGATTCACACCTGTATCCCGGTTATGAAATCCCCTGCCAATACGACTCCCTGGTGGGCAAACTTATCGCCTGGGGCGAGGACCGTCCCCAGGCATTACGCCGACTGCAACAGGCGCTGGCGGAGCTGGACATCAAAGGCATTCACAACAACATCACTTTGCAGCGGCGCTTGTTGGTAAGCCCTGAGCTGGCGCAGCAGATGCCGGACATTCATTTTGTCGAGCGCCTGCTAGAAACCCAGTAAAACGCCCATCAGCGCCAGGTTTCCGGTAAGTCCACCTGAGCCCACAGCCCATCGCAAAGGCTGCGGCTGTCATGCCAATTGCCACCCTTGAGCCATTCCACCAGCGCATCACCCACTCCGGGATAGGCCACGGGTCTGGGCTGGGGCGCCTTGAGCCAGTGGCGCAGTGCATCCTGACTGAGGTGCATCATGCTGTGGGCTGCCCCCAGGAGTTGCAGCGCAGCCACATTGGACAACTGTTCAAACTGGCCAATCAGCGGTTTCACCAGCAGCTTTTTGCCGAGGGTCAGGGCTTCGCTGGCCAGCTCGAACCCGGCATTGCCTATTACGCCGCCACATTGGGCCATGTCCGCCCTGAATCCCTCGCGGTTAAAGCCATGCCAGACTATGTGTTCCGGCGGCGTCTGTGCCGGTGCTGCGGCGTGATACACCAGAAAACGGTAGCCATCGAAAGGTGCCAGCAGCGCCACTATGTCCGCGGGCGCTTCAAAGGGCAGGTACACCAGGATGTCATGGCTGTGCTCGGCCTGGACCCGGTCCACATCGACAAAGGGCGGCAGGATCGGAAAACCGAAGTGATGCCAATGGCATCCCAAAGCCACGTCGGCGGGGGCGAAGTAGTTGAGCAGCATTTCGTTCCACCAGGTATTGCCCACCTTGGGAACCGGAAAACGCAGCGCAGCCTGGTGACTGATCCCTATGGACGGCACCTTCTGCCGCCTCGCCGCCCAGGCGCTGACGGGCTCAAAATCGTTGAGCACCAGATCGTAACCCGAGAGATCCAGCTCGCGGATTTCTCCCCAGAACCTGGGGGGCAGATTGTGCTTAAGGGTCCTGGGCACGCTGATGCTGCCGGCATGGGTCACAAAGGTGAGCCCCTGTTTGACCTGAAAATCACCAAAGGCCTGCATATCGAAGAACTGCTCCCGTTTACGGCCGCTGAACAGGAAATCCACTTCGATATCGCTGTTGGCCAACGCCTTGGCCATCACCCGGGCGCGGCTTAAATGACCATTACCTGTGCCCTGAACCCCGTAGAGTATTTTCATTGCTTATCCTGAATTTAGTGGGCCTGACATCGACGGGCCCGGGTTAAATGGGCTTGCGCTAGATGTAATGACTTGCCAGCAGTACAGACCCCAGCCCCAAGAGGGCGCCGGCGCCGATATCCAGTGGGAAATGCACGCCGAGGGCAATGCGCGACAACCCCACGGCCAGGGCCCAAAGGAAGGCCGGCGCCGCCAGTTGCGGGTAAATGTGCTGCACCGAGGCCGCCATCACGAAAGCGGCAGCGGTATGGCCCGAAGGCAGACTGAACTTATCCGAAGGTTCGAAACGGCAATGCCCGCCTATGGCCAGATGGCAGGGCCGGGTGCGGCGGATGCTGTGTTTGAGCAGCAGGTACAGGGGTAACTCGATGAGAAAGGCCACCAGGGCCAGGTTGAACAGGCTTTGGCCCTGACTGTGGGTTAGCAGCAGGCCCACAAACAGGTACAGATAGAGAGGTCCGTCACCCGAGGCCGAAATACGCAGGGCCAGCGGCTCCAAGCCATGCTCCCGGCTAATGTCGACTATCAGGCGATAACCACGTTTGTCCAGTTCGGCAATCTTGTCTTTCACAGAGGCAGTACCCCAGCTGAAACCCTATGGTTCCTCCGGATTCTGGCTCTGGGCTGTGACGGGCAGGTGACACCTGCCCGAAGTTTTTATGACACTTTTCGCTGAACGGGGATCAGGCCGCGACGGCAACCTGGGGCTTGTTGCGGTAGATTTTGATCAGGTGGTAGATATTGATGCAGGCAACAAAGGCATTCATGCCCGCCACCGGCCAGGCGGTGATGGCAACGCCATAGACCACGAACAGGCTACAGCCGACAAAGTTAAGCCATCGCAGCCAGATGATATCTTTCATCATCAGCGAAATAGCCACCATGACTGAGGCGGCATAGCCTATAATTTCAATCAGATTCAGAGCTTCCATAAGGCACCTCGTTTAAGGCCCTCTGCCTTCCTTGAGCTTAATGGGGGGTCCGTGCCCCTAAAGCAGATATAACTGTGGAGTGGGGATCAGCAGCTATGCTAGCAAATCGGCCCCCAGAGTTGTAATAAAAAACCGTTATATAATGACAGGAATCATGTTTTGGCGATTTTTGCGCCACCCGTGTTGAAATTTTACGACGGACGGCTGACAGGGAGGGCGACAATTGCGTGATTGATAACACTTTTCTTTTGAAGATTCCCTTATATACTGGCAAGAGTTTGTTTTATACCAGCCTAACAGCCTGATTTTCGGGCGCTACAGGAGTGTCACTATGGAATACAACACCTCAGAATTATGCGACATGTATTTGGACGTCGTGGATGTGGTTGAGCCCATGTTCAGTAATTACGGTGGTTGTAGCTCATTCGGCGGGTCCATCAGCACCATCAAGTGCTTCGAGGACAATGGTCTTATTGCCGATGTGTTGGCCGAAGACGGTGAAGGCAAGGTATTGCTGGTTGATGGCGGCGGCTCGCTGCGACGGGCATTGATCGATGCCAGCATCGCCGAGATTGCGGTCAACAACAATTGGGAAGGCATCATAGTTTACGGCAGTGTGCGCGATGTGGATGCCCTGGAGGATCTCGACATTGGTATCCAGGCCCTGGCGTCCATCCCGGTGGGTGCCGATGGCAACGGCGTCGGTGAAGTGGAAATCCCGGTGAATTTCGGTGGTGTCACCTTCCTCCCCGGCGACCATGTGTATGCCGACAACACAGGCATCATACTGTCACCCGAGCCCCTTGATATAGAATAAGGGTCAGGCTCAACAATATAACGCCGGCCCCGCCGGCGTTTTTATTGCCTTTTGCACAGACATAATCACAATAATTGGCATATGGCCGAACTCGACAGACACAAGACTATGCGACATCTGATCACCTTCTCTCAGGACCTGCTCAAACAATTACTTGGAAAACGCCCCGGGGAATCCCGCCTGGGTGACAACCTTTTGCTGCCCCAGGGCGATACTCTTGAAGCGATTGTGGCCCAGGCCAAGGCCGACGGCGCCCGCTTCGCCATCCTGGGCATCGCCGAAGACCTGGGCCCCAGGGCCAATTTGGGCCGCGGCGGTTCCACCAATGCCCTGGAAGCTTGCCTCAAGTGGTTCGTCAATCTGCAGGCCAATCGCTTCTATGATGGCAAGGATTGCCTGCTGCTCGGCACCCTCGACTGCAGCGACCTGCACCAGGGCGAGCTGGACACAGAAACCCTGCGCAATCGGGTCGCTGAGGTGGACGACAGGGTTATAGCCCTGTGCACTGTGCTGATGGAAGCGGAAATCGAGCCCATAGTCATAGGCGGAGGTCATAACAATGCTTACGGCATGTTGATGGCAACCCGGGCCGCCTATGGTCGCCCTGTGGCCGCGGTCAATCTTGACCCCCACTCGGACTTCAGGCCCAGGGAAGGTCGCCACAGTGGTAACGGCTTCAGCTATGCCGCCGCCAGCGGCGCCCTGGACCACTACCATGTGCTGGGACTGCATGAACTCAAAAACAGCGAAGCCAACCTGGAACAATTGACCGCCTTCGGCGGCAGTTGGCACAGCCTGCAGGACATCTGGGTGCGCCGCGAAATCACCCTGGAAGAGGCCCTGCGCCAAATCGCCAAGGACTTGCGCGCCACAAGCTTGCCTGTGGCGCTGGAGCTGGATCTCGATGCCATCAGCAATATGCCGTCAAGCGCCTGCACCGCCGCCGGGGTGCCTTTACTGGATGCCTGTCACTACGTCAGCTATATCGCCGGCCACAGCCCCTGTGCTTATCTGCATCTGGCGGAAGCGGCCCCCGTGTGCCACGAGGCCGGCCTGGCTGCCGGAATGCGAGAGGTGGGCCAGAGCCTGACCGAGCTGATCTATGCCTACATCCAGGGGCGGCGCAGCTTCTGTCCCGTGTGACCGCTATTCAATAACGGCCTGTTTTGTGGTCTAATGCGCAATCATTCCGGACTGTGACAGTACCTCTGTCACAGGGTCAGCGGCCTGTCCGTGACAGGGATCACAACGCCGCCCCAGGAGTATTCAGCCTGGGCAGCCAATGGCGCAAACTTGCATTTAATTTGAAAGATTGACAGGAAACAGCAGATGTCTGAGGGCTCGGCAAACACTACCCATTTTGGTTTCAAGACGGTTGAAGCAGACAAGAAGGCCGATCTGGTCGCGGGCGTATTCCACTCTGTGGCCGCCAAGTACGACATAATGAACGACGTAATGTCCTTCGGTATCCACAGGTTGTGGAAGCGATTCACCATTGAAACCGCCGGTGCCCGCCCGGGCATGAAGGTGCTGGATCTGGCCGGTGGCACTGGCGATCTGACCGCCAAATTTTCCAAGCTGGTCGGCGACAAGGGCCAGGTGATCCTGGCCGATATCAATGATTCCATGCTCAAGGTCGGCCGCAGCAAGCTGCGGGATCTGGGGGTGGTTGGCAATGTGGATTATGTCCAGGCCAACGCCGAGGCCCTGCCCTTCCCCGACAATCATTTCGACATCATTACCATCGCCTTTGGCCTGCGTAACGTGACCGACAAGGACGCAGCGCTGCGCTCCATGCAAAGGGTGCTCAAGCCCGGCGGCAAACTGCTGGTACTGGAGTTTTCCAAGCCACAGCATGAACTGATGCGTCAGGTGTACGACATGTACAGCTTCAAGATCCTGCCCAAGATGGGTGACATCATCACCCAGGACGCCGGCAGCTATGAGTACCTGGCCGAGTCCATCCGCATGCACCCCGACCAGGAAACCCTCAAGGCCATGATGCAGGATGCCGGCTTCGAGCAGGTGGATTACATCAACATGACCGACGGCATAGTGGCGCTGCACCGGGGATACAAGTTCTGATGCTGCAAAGAGAGCTGGCGCTGCTGGCCTGCGGCGCGATTGAACTGGCCTTCAATGGCCTGCTCAAACAAAGCGGCGCCCAGCTGCGCAGCTACGGCCTCAATGGCAAGGTCATCGCCATTGAACTCAAAGAGTTACCTTTCCCCCTGTACCTGATTTTCGACCAGACTGTGCTGGTGCTGAGCCGTTATGAGGCCGAGCCCAGCGTCGCGGTCAAAGCCGATTTAGCCTGCCTGTACCAGCTGAGCCGGGGGGCAAATCTGAGTGCCCTTATCAAGCAGGACAAACTGGAGCTCGATGGCGATCTGCATGCCTTGCAGGGCTTGAGCCGCCTGATGACAGAGCAGCGTTTTGACTTCGGCGAACCCCTGTCGCGCTGGATTGGTGATGGTGCCACCCACAGACTGCAATCCGGTCTGGGCCAGCTGGGTCAACAATTGCGCCGCATCACGGGCAAGAGCCTGGACCATATGGCGCAACTGGCCACGGAAGAGTATCGCCTCGCCCCGCAACGAATTGAATTTATCGCCCAGTGCGATGCCATTGAAGATCTGGCCCGGGATACCGAGGCCCAGATCCAACGCCTGCAGCATTTGAGGGAACGTTTTTCATTATGACGCTCGCCAGTCTCCGCCGCGGATACCAGGTTGTCCGCACCCTGCTGCATTATGGTTTGGATGAACTCTTACCCCCCAAGCTGACACCTTGGTATTTCAAGGTGTTACGTCTGTGCCTCTTTTGGATCCGCAACCGTCACAAGGACAAATGCGGTGGCGAGCGTCTTAAGCTGGCGTTGCAGCAACTGGGCCCCGTATATATCAAGTTTGGCCAGATGCTGTCGACCCGGCGCGATCTGCTCAGTGACAACTGGGCCGAGCAGCTGACCATGCTGCAGGACAGGGTACCGCCCTTTGACTCGGCCCTGGCCCGTGCCGCCATCGAAAGCGAACTTGGCACCCCCATTGAAAGCCTGTTTGATGATTTCGACGATGTGCCCCTGGCCTCGGCGTCCATTGCCCAGGTGCATACCGCCAGACTCAAGTCCAACGGGGCCGAGGTGGTACTCAAGGTGCTCAGACCCGGGGTCGAGCAACAAATCGCCGCCGATCGGCAGCTCATGTTGCAGGTGGCTGCCCGTATAGAAGCCCTGCTCGGCCATGGCAATCGCCTGCGGCCGGTGGAAGTAGTGCAGGACTATGAGCACACCATACTCGGCGAGCTCAACCTCAAGCTGGAGGCCATGAATGCCGTCCGCTTGCGGAATAACTTCCTCAACTCCGACGCCCTGTACATTCCCCTGGTGTATGAAGAGCTGTGCCACCAGCGATTGATGGTGATGGAGCGCATCGACGGCATTCCGGTGGCGGATATCGCCGCCCTCAAGGCCCAGGGTACCAACTTCAAGCTGCTGGCCGAGCGGGGGGTGGAGCTGTTTTTCACCCAGGTTTTCCGTGACAACTTCTTCCACGCCGACATGCATCCGGGCAATATCTTTGTCAGTCGCGAACACCCGGACAATCCCTTTTACATCGGCCTGGACTGCGGCATCATGGGCAGCCTCAGCGAAGAGGACAAACGCTATCTGGCGGAAAACTTCCTCGCCTTTTTCAACCGCGACTATCACCGCATAGCCCAACTGTACGTCGAATCGGGTTGGGTGTCGGCGGATACCGACATACTGGCGTTCGAGCAGGCGGTAAAGCTGGTGTGCGAACCCATGTTCAACAAGCCGCTTAACGAGATTTCCTTTGGTCATGTGCTGCTGGAACTGTTCCGCACCGCGCGGCGCTTCGACATAGTGGTGCAACCTCAGCTGGTGCTGCTGGAGAAGACCCTGCTCTATATCGAGGGCCTGGGGCGGCAGCTGTACCCCGAGCTGGATTTGTGGCAAACCGCCAAGCCCTTCCTGGAAAAGTGGATGACCCAGCAGACGGGCCCCAAGGCAATGTTCAAAAAACTGCAATCCGCGGCGCCTTACTGGTCTGATAAACTCCCCGAGCTCCCCGAGTTGGTGTATGACAACCTGCGACTGGGCCGCAAGCTGCTGGGCAGCCAACAGCAAATGCTGGACCGCTACCTGAAACACCAGCAAAAAGCGCATAAAAGCAATTACCTGCTTATCACTTCTGCGGTTTTCTTGATCTGCGGCACAATATTGTTTGACCGAGAGGTTACACTGGTGCCCGCCCTGGGGTGTCTGGCAGCCGGTGCGTTGTTGTGGCTTATCGGATGGAGATCCAGGCCAAAGAATCGGAAATTTTAGCTAGCACTAAATAACCAGAAGTTCATAATAGAACTGACTAATTTGATTGAGAGGAATCCTTCATGGGTGGAATCAGTATCTGGCAATTGCTCATCATAGCCTTAATCGTCATCCTGTTGTTTGGCACCAAGAAATTGCGCTCATTGGGCGGCGATCTCGGCGGTGCGGTCAAGGGCTTCAAAAACGCCATGGCCGACGAAGACAAAAAGGCTCTGGAAGACAGCAGCGCCAAATCGACCCAGACCACTGAAAAGCAGTCTGAAACCGAGAAAAAAGAACAGGTGTAATCCCTTATGTTTGACGGTATCGGCTTTATGGAGCTGTTGCTCATCGCCATCATAGGTCTGGTGGTGTTGGGCCCGGAGCGCTTGCCTGTGGCTGTGCGCACTGTGACCGGCTGGATCAGGGCCATGAAACGCATGGCCAACTCGGTCAAAGATGAGCTGGAACAGGAACTGAAAATCGAGCAGTTGCATGCAGACCTCAAAAAGGCCGAAGCCCGGGGTCTGAACAACCTGTCTCCGGAATTGCAGGAGTCCATTGACCAGCTGAAACAGGCCGCCGAATCGGTTAACCGTCCCTATCAGGTGAAAACGCCGGAATCCCAAGCCGACAGCGTGGCCGCAGGGCAGGAAAAACCGCCCCACACCAACGGATAATTCATGTCGTCACACCAACAACCGCTGATCAGTCATCTGCTGGAGCTGCGCAATGTATTGCTGAAGTGCATCGCCAGCGTGATGCTGCTGTTCGTGGCCCTGGTCTACTGGGCCAATGATATTTACCACTACATGGCCATTCCGCTGATGCAATCCTTGCCCGAGTCCGGGACCATGATTGCCACCGACGTAGCGGCCCCGTTCTTTGCCCCGTTTAAATTGACCCTGGTATTGGGCTTTTTCCTGGCCGTACCTTATGTGCTGTATCAAATCTGGTCCTTTGTGGCTCCTGGACTGTACAAGCACGAAAAACGTCTGGTGGTCCCTTTGCTGGTCAGCAGTACCCTGCTGTTCTATATGGGCATTGCCTTCGCCTACTACGTGGTGTTTCCCGTGGTATTCGGCTTCTTCACCAGCGTGGCCCCCGAGGGCGTGCAGGTGGCGACCGACATCAGCAGCTATCTCGACTTTATCCTCAAGCTGTTTTTCGCCTTCGGCCTCGCCTTTGAAATCCCTGTCGCCGTGGTGCTGCTGTGTTGGGCTGGAGTAACCTCGCCGGAAGACCTCAGGGCCAAGCGTCCCTATATAGTAGTTGCAGCCTTTGTTATCGGTATGCTGTTGACTCCTCCGGATGTGATCTCCCAAACCATGCTGGCGGTTCCCATGCTGTTACTGTTTGAGGGCGGATTGCTTGCCGCCAGGTTTTACAGTAAAAAGGACGACCAGGAGCCCGAAGACGAGGCTTAATTCATCGGCCACCTAAGCCGTGGCCTGTGCATACACTCTGGTCAATCCGTATATAACAACAAGGAACTACAGATGCGCCCCATTTGGATATTTGCCGCAGCCGCTTTCAGTATGCAAGCCCATGCCGGTTTGGAGCAGCAATTGGGCCAATGCGCCACCATCCAGGACAAACTCGAGCGCCTTATCTGCTACGACAAGCTGGCGGCTGACGTTGGCAAGGGCACGGTAACAGCCGAGACGACCAAGACCATCCCAGCGGCCACCGCAACTATTCCCGCACAAGTTGCAATCAGTCCAGAAGCCAGTTTCGGTGCACGTAAGAAGGCAAAAGATGAGGTTGAAAAAATCTACCTGGAAGTGGCTGTCATAGACAAAGACAAACTGGGCTCATTAAAAATTGAATTTACCAATGGCCAGGTTTGGAAACAGATAGAAGATAAAAAGTTCCGCCTGTCCGTCGGCGAGAAAGTGTTTATAGAGAAGGCCGCCTTGGGCTCATTTCTTTTGGGAAGTGATGATCGCAATGCCACCATCAGGGTCAAACGCCTGAAGTAAACATGAGCTTATATCTGGATGTGGCCGTCAATCTCCTGGGCAGCAGCCTGGAACCAGACTTGGTCTCTGTGATAACAGAGGCCGAAGCCGAAGGTGTATCCCCGCTATTGGTGATTGGCAGCACACTCGATGAAAGCGAAGCCGCTATCCAGACCTGCGCCTTATACCCTGGCAAACTCTATTGTACCGCCGGGGTCCATCCCCACCACGCCAATCAATGGAATATCCAGTCCGAAAATAGGCTGCGACAGCTAACCCAAGCCCCCCAGGTGGTCGCCGTTGGCGAAGCCGGGCTCGATTACAATCGGGATTTTTCGCCCAGAGCCGACCAACGCCGGGCATTCGAGGCCCAGCTGGCTCTGGCAGCAGAACTGGGTAAACCTGTTTTGCTGCACCAGCGCGACGCCCATTCGGACTTTATTGCCATTCTCAGCCAATATCGCAGTGCCTTGCCCGGCGCCCTGTTGCATTGCTTCACCGGCAACCGCGCTGAGTTGCAGGACTGCCTGGCGCTGGATTTACACCTGGGGATCACCGGCTGGATCTGTGATGAACGCCGGGGCCAGGAACTGGCGGAACTGGTCAAAGACATACCGGCAAACCGCCTGTTGCTGGAAACTGATAGCCCTTACCTGCTGCCGCGCTCCATGCGTCCCAAACCTAAATCCGGCAAGAACCTGCCCAAATACCTGCCCTATATTGCGGCCGAAGTTGCCAGGTTGCGCGGCGAATCCGAAACCGAACTGGCCGCAAATTGTTACCGCAACAGCCTCGCCTTCTTTAATTTGGAGGCCGGCCATGCTTAGGTCTGTGTTGTGGTTGGTGCTCCTGTTGTCATGGCAGGTCCATGGGCAATTGCTGCAGGTTAACAATGCTGTGACCGAAATGGCACTCACGCCCTTTTTGCAGGTATACCAGGCACAAAAGTCGCAGTCATGGGAACAATTACCGCCGCAGGACAGCGCTTTGTGGCGCCCTCTGGAAAGGGAAACTCTGGCCCTGGGGGTACACAATCTCTGGTTGAGCTTCAGCCTCTCCAGCGATCAGGGTGTCATAAACCGAATGCTGGAAATGGACAATCCTCTGCTGGATGAAGTCAGTCTCTATCATTTGGTCGATGGCGATCTTGTCCGGGTCATGCACATGGGTGACAAGCTGGATTTCGCCTCCCGCCCCATGCGCAGCACCAGTTTCCTTTATCCTTTCGAATTGGCCCCGGGCGAGGTCCACAGTTTTTATTTGAAGATTGACTCCGAGGGCAGTGGCTACCTGCCCGTCACCCTCTGGGCTCCGGAGCGCTACAACCAGGTAAGTGAATCGACCACCCTGTTCCAGGGTATCCAGTTGGGTATTTTGTTGGCACTGGGCCTGTTCAGCCTGTTTATCGCCCTCGCCTCCGGCTCCTTCAGTTACAGCTACTATGCCGGTTACGTGCTGTCCATGACCTTATTGGTAGCCACAGTGCAAGGTTTGGCATTTCGCTTCCTGTGGCCGAATACCCCCGAAGTCCAGCAATGGATCATTCCCTTACTGCTGCCAATTGTGATGGCTTTTGCGCTGATGTTTGCCGAGAAAATGCTGCAGCTTAAGCACAACAATATCCGCATGCTCAGGGCCTGCCGCATGGGCGCCGCATTCAGCGTACTGATGGCGCTGCTGTCTCCCCTGGTCAGCTATGGTGTGGCTATTTTCAGCGAGATCATTGCCTTGCTCGGGATCAGCACCATGCTGCTGCTGTTTGCCCTGATTCAGGCATTTAAGGGACAAAAGCTTGCCCGGCTTTATTCTCTGGGGTGGATAGTGCTGCTCAGCAGCGCCATCGCCAGCAGCCTGATTTATCTGGGCATGGTAGATACCCTGATTCCGCCGCAAACGCCGGCCATGCTGGGGCTGACCTTCGAGATAGTCTATATGGCGGCGGTGTTGGCTATCCGCTACAGCGATGAGCGCCGGGCCAAACAACGAATTCAACAGCAGGCGCTGGAACAGGCTCAGCGCATCCGACTGGCCAGGGAAGAATCCCTTAGACAGGAAGCCGAATCCAACGAACGCCTGGAGCAAATGGTGCAGGAGCGCACCCTGGAGCTGGAAATCACCTTAAGGGAACTCAATGAGGTGAACCAGAAGCTGACCGAACAAACCACCATTGACAGCCTGACCGGGGTCAAGAACCGGGCCTCCTTTGACAAACGCCTGACCGCCGAGGGGCGCATCAGCCGCCGGCAACACACACCGCTGGCGCTGTTGATGCTGGACATAGATCATTTCAAACGCATCAACGACCGTTATGGCCACCTGGCCGGCGATCATACCCTCAAGGTCATTGCCGCCAACCTGCTGCAACACCTAAAGCGTCCGACCGATATGGTGGCCCGCTATGGCGGCGAGGAATTTGCCGTGATTCTGCCGGCAACGGACGAGGAAGGCGCACTGGCGGTAGCCGAGGCCATACGGGAAAATATCAGCCAATTACAACTGAGCTGGAACCAGGACAGCATAGCCCTGAGTGTCAGCATAGGTGTCAGTACCGCCATTATCGACAGCGACAGCCACCCGCTGCTGTTGCTTGAGCAGGCCGACAAGGCCCTGTACAGAGCCAAAAACCTGGGCCGCAACCGTGTCTGTCGCTACGAGGAACAGACGCTGCAAGCGGTATCCTCCGCCCCCTAAGACAGGAGTCGAATGTGAACATTATTACCAGTGCTTTCCCACAACGCAGAATGCGCCGCATGCGCAAACACGAGTTCAGCCGTCGCCTGATGGCCGAAAATACCCTGACGGTCAACGACCTGATCTATCCGATGTTTGTTTTGGAAGGCAACCACCGAAGCGAGCAGGTGGCGTCCATGCCGGGCATTGAGCGCTACTCCATAGACCTGCTGCTCAAAGAAGCCGAGCAGTTGGTTGAGCTGGGCATTCCGCTGATTGCCCTGTTCCCCGTGACTCCGCTGGAAAAGAAATCCTTGCTGGCGGAAGAAGCCTACAACCCGGATGCCCTGGCTCAGCGCGCCGTGCGGGCACTTAAAAGTGAGTTTCCCCAGCTGGGGGTGATGACAGACGTGGCTCTCGATCCCTTCACCACACATGGTCAGGACGGCATCATAGATGACACGGGCTACATACTCAATGACATCACCACAGAGATCCTGGTGAAGCAGGCCCTGTCACACGCCGAAGCCGGTGCCGATATAGTGGCGCCCTCCGACATGATGGATGGTCGTATCGGCGCCATACGACAGGCCCTGGAAGCCGCCGGCCATGTGAACACCCAAATAATGGCCTACTCGGCCAAGTACTCTTCCAGCTACTATGGTCCATTCCGCGATGCGGTCGGTTCCGCCGGTAACCTCAAGGGCGGCAACAAACACAGCTATCAGATGGATCCGGCCAACAGCGACGAGGCACTGCACGAAGTGGCGCTGGACATCCAGGAAGGAGCCGACATGGTGATGGTCAAGCCCGGCATGCCGTATCTCGACATAGTCCACAGAGTCAAGACCGAGCTGGCGGTGCCCACCTTTGCTTATCAGGTCAGCGGCGAATACGCCATGCACATGGCCGCCATTCAGAACGGTTGGCTGGCGGAAAAGGCGATAGTGATGGAGTCATTGCTGTGCTTCAAGCGCGCCGGTGCCGACGGCATCCTCACCTACTTCGCCAAGCGTGCCGCCCAGTGGCTCAAGGATGCCAAATAAGAGCAAGCGCTTCAGCCAAGAGAAAGCCACCTCGGGTGGCTTTTTTAATGGCACCACTTCGCACGGCATCCCGATTGGGGCACAATGCCGGACAAAGGGCCGCCATGGCCGCGATGACATTGGAGGAACCAAGATGTTAACAGGTCAACTGGACTCGGCCACTTTGCTGGCACAGGAAGACTATCAGGCCAGCTATCAGGACTATGAGCCCGATGCCGCCGGGCTGGCACCTTTGCAACAGGTGACCGAGCCCACCGAGCTGCTGGTGATTCAGGGCACTTGGTGTCCCGATTGCGTTCGTGAAGTGCCGCGCCTTATTCGTATTGCCGAGCAACTCAATGGCACAGTGTTCAAGCTGAGCCACATAGGCGTCGACAGGGACAAAACCGATCCCGCGGGCTTGGCCGGTCGCTACGATTTCAATCGCATTCCGACTATCCTGGTACTGCGCCAGGGCGTGGAACTGGGCCGGATAGTGGAACGGCCACAAACGTCACTGGAGCAGGACCTGGTTGACATTCTCGGCCTTTGACTGAAGGTTGATCCCCATAAAAAAGGCCGGCAATTGCCGGCCTTTGATTTTTCCCTTGCCCTAGAACTCGTAGCGGGCAATCAGCGACAGGTAGCGGGCCTCCTGACGTCCGGTCACCATGCCATAGTCAGGGTTCAGCTCCAGGCCGTTTGGTGTTGGGTTATCTTCTCCGGCATAGCGGCTGCGCTCCTCATTGATGTCGGTGGCCGCATCGCTGTTGAGCAGGTTGTAAACCGTCCCCTTGAGGGTCAGATCGCCACCAAACAGCTCGGTCCTGTAGCTCAGCGACAGATCCACACTGGTCACCCAAGGCAGGGTGCCAACACTGCCACGAGGGACCGGGTTACTATTTTCATCATAGTGTGATGCCTGATCGTAGTATTGGCTGATACAGTCTTCCCACGGGCTGCCGGGAGCACAGCTGTCAACGCCTTCCGGGTGCTGGGAGAAGTAGTTCTGGGGTCTGCCAGAGGTCGCCCTTGCCACCAGTCCCAGGGTCAAGGCATCGGTCAACTGATAGGCACCGCTGACCTTGAAGGCATGACGGTGATCGTTCGGCAGGTTGCCATAGCCGTGATCCATCAGATCCGCATAGTCATAGGAGGTGGTCCAGCCCGGATCCGCCTGATCATTGTCCGTCTTCACCAGGCCCTCAGTGTTGCCATAGCTGTGGGACCAGGTATAGGAGCTGTTGATGGTCAAATCTTCGTTGACCCGGCCATCCAGGGTGAACTCCATAGCCAGGTAACGGCGCGAGGCCTTGGGCAGCTGCAACTCATCCTGACTCAAGGTGACATTGTCTACCTGACCATCACCGTCGAAATCATAGGACAGGGCAATAGCCTCACCCGGGTTGTTGAGCACATAGTAGGAGCCCTGCCCCACGTTGTCTTCGATACCCAGCTCCGCCAGTTTTTTCGCCAGCACAGGGCCCACATCCGTGTCCTCCAGACTGCGGCCCAGATCGCGGTAGATAAAACGCACACCGCCGGTCATGCTGTCGAACAGCTCCTGCTGATAGCCCAGGGTAAACTCATCGCTGTACATGGGCTTAAGGTTGGACGAGGCGATCAATCCCGGCTCGGTAATGCCGCGCTGGCGCCAATAGCGCTCCCTCAGCATGGCGCCGCGGCTGGGTGAACCATCGGCCAGCAGCACCGGCTGTCCATCGGCGTCGAGCTGATCGAGCTCGAAGTACTCAAACCACTCGATGGAAGAAGAGCCCTGGGTAATGTTCATATTGGCCGACACGGGCTGGAAATAGCGGCCATAGCTGGCAAACAGTTTGGCACTGCCATCTCCGTGCAGATCGTAAACCGCCTGAACTCGGGGAGCTATCTGATTATCGATGGACACATAGGCACGACCATCGGAAACGGTATTTTCAAAGCCGCTGTAGCGCAGCCCCAAATTCAGCACCAATTGGTCTGTAACCTGCCAGGAATCGCTGGCATAGAAAGCCAGCGAGCTGACCTCGGAATCCGTGTAGCGGGTCCGGACCCGGCGCTCGATGTAATCCTCACCGTTGGCCGCTCCGGAAACACTGTTGGCTCCTGCGGTTTTCACCGACCACCAGCCCTGAGCATCGCCGATACCATTTTGCGCCGAGGTATAGTCCACCAACACCTTGGTGTAATCAATGCCGAACTGCAACGAGTGCTCTTCCAGATCCCAGTTGAAGTCTATCCGGGCCTGATCCCGGGTAAATTCCTGCTCCGAGATTGAATGATCCGAGTGCTGACTCAGGTATTCGCCATTGCGATTGTCATACACAGATGGATTGGCCGAAGCCACCACATTGTCTATGTTCTCCTGGGTGCGACCGACCACGGCCGATACCGAAAAGTTATCGCTGAAGTAGCCGTTATAGTTGATGCTGTAGACCTTGCCGCCATCCCGGCCAGGCGCCTTGGCGCCTATGGGCGCGCCAACGCTATTGCTCTCAAAATCATAGGCAAGTGTTTGTTTGTCATAGGTGCGTTTGTTATTGAGCGCCGACAGGCCGATGGAGTGATCCTGGGAAATATACCAATCCAACTTGGCAAACCAGCGGTCTTCCTGCCTGTCCCTGTGACCCGCTGTCGTCTGACCGGCCCAGTCGCTGTCATCACGGCGGGGATTGAACAGGCCGTAATAAAACAGTTTGTCCTCAACAATGGCGCCACTGGCCCACAGCTGCAGTTCACGGAAATCGTAACTGTCCTGACGGGTATTGGTGCTGACTATGCCGTCACTGTTGAAAATCGAGTCATGATTGGCCCGCATACTGTCGGGATCCCAGCGCACCTGGGTACCGAATTTGAACTCATTCTCACCGGATTTGGATACCGCATTGACTATGCCCCCCATGGCACCACCAAACTCGGGACTGACGGCACCTGTCATCACCTGGGTCTGGGAAATCGCTTCCCATGGCAAGGCGATTGAGCCCAAACCGGTCCTGATGCTGGTCACATTCATACCGTTGAAATAATAGCCATTTTCAGCAGATGAGGCCCCGCCGAAACTGGACGCCCCCTTAAAAGATGAGCCACCCGGTGCCGCAGTACCCGGTGCCAGCAGGGCAATGCTTTCAAAGCCCGAGTTAACCGGCATGGTTTGCAAATCTTCCTGGCTGAATGACACGCCAGAGGTAGAAGAGGCCATGTCCACCCGGCGGATGACGCTGCCGGTCACTGCGATGCGCTCCATATTGGCACCTGATGCCAGCAGTTGGCCATCCAGGATTAATGCCTGGCCTATGACCACCTGCACGGATGCTTCATGGGACGCTTCAAAGCCATCCTTGCTGATCTCAATGTCATACTCACCCACGGGCACGTTACGCAGCAGATACTCGCCCTTGTCATTGGTGCTTATCTTGTAAACCAAGCCCTTGGTTTTGTGCCTGAGTGTAATGGTGGCATCGGCAATGGCGGCACCATTGCCACTGACCACCTGGCCCTTGACGATACTGGAGCCATCAACCGCCATGGCCTGGGGGACCGCCAACAACAGTGCCGAGCTGACGGCAATCGCCGCCAGTGATTTGCGAGCCCCGATTAAGGCTCTATTGCTTGTTTCCAACATGGTTAAGATTCCTCATCCCTTTCCTGAGTGTCGCTTTCGGCCTGTTGTGATACGGGTACTTTTTGACCGAAAGTCGCAGAACCTTAACAGCTATTACATATTGTATACATTATTTATTATGCACGAATTATTTGGTTTGATGGGAATCAAAACAAAATTCTCCGTAAGATCAGCGCGTTAGAAGCAAGATGAAATTTATTTATGATGGCTGCCGCCGCACAAGCAGGAGCAGGCTTGTGGACATAGGGAAGCGTTCAGGAGGAATACGACCGACAGCTGCTAGTGCGCAACGGCCTGGCGTGACAGTTCCAGCAGCACACCTTCACGCAGGGCGCCACCGGAAAGGGATAATTGCTCTATACCGAGCAGGCGGAACAGGGCCACCAATATGGCGACACCGGCGGCAAAGGTGGGCGCGCGCTCGGGACAGAGGCCATTGATACCACTGAGGCCGGCATCGGGTGCAGCAAGAATTTCCTGCTGCAGCGCCAGCAGCACAGGCAAGGTGATCAGGGCTGATTCCTGCCTGTGTTCCAACAACTCGACCACGGACTGGACTGTACCCGAGGCACCCACGGCACAATGCCAACCCAAGCGCCTGAGGGTCGCACCATCCTCACCGAGTGCGGCTTCGACAGCCCTGTGGGCATCGTCAAAATCCAGCTGCTGTAACGGCAAAGAAGAGAAATACGCTTGTTGATAGGTCACGCAGCCTATGGGAAGGCTGGTTTTGAACAGCAGCTTGTCGCCATCACCGACGATAAACTCGGTACTGGCACCACCAATATCGATCACCAGTCGTCGCCCCTGGCCCGACGTGGTGGCAACCATGCCACGGTAGATAAGTTCTGCCTCGCGCATGCCACAGATAACGTCTATGGGATGTCCGAGTATGGGCAAGGCCCGGGCCTTGAAGATCTCGGCATTGGCAATGGTGCGCAAGGTGGCAGTAGCCACCACGGCAACCCGGTCGCCGGCAATGGCGTGGTCTTTCAGCATTTGGGCAAACATGGCCAAACAGTCGAGTCCGCGAGCCATCACCTCTTCGCTGAGCATACCATCACAGCCAATGCCCTCGGCCAACCGCACCTTACGCTTGTATTTCGCCAATACCCTGGGCTGACCGGCTACTGTGGTAGCAACCAGCATGTTAAAGCTGTTGGAGCCCAGGGTAATGGCGGCGTAAAGATCTTGCATCAAGAGTGTCTGCGGGTCCTGTCATGCCTTGGCGGACGGCTGCCGCCGCTGCGATGGGCTCCCGATGGACGGCCGCCGCGGTCGCGTCCACCACGGGCACCCACAGGGTGCTTGCGATGGATATGTGCCGGAGGTGGCAAGTCTTCAATCAGGGCACTGCGATCATAGGAGCTGACCGGAATGGAGTGCTGGATATAGGTTTCGATATCCGGCAGGTTCAGGGCGTATTCCTCACAGGCAAAGCTGACGGAAACCCCTTTCTGACCCGCACGACCGGTACGGCCAATGCGATGCACATAGTCTTCGCAATCGTCAGGCAGATCGTAGTTGTATACGTGGGACACATCGGAAATGTGCAAGCCACGGGCGGCCACATCGGTCGCCACCAGGATATCCAACTCGCCCTTGGTGAACTGTTCCAGAATGCGGATCCGCTTCTTCTGCGGCACGTCACCGGTCAACAAGCCAACCCTGTGACCATCGCCTTCCAAACTGGCCCAGAGTTTTTCACACTGGTGCTTGGTGTTGGCAAAGACTATGGCTTTTTCCGGCCAGTCTTCTTCAATCAGGGAGTGCAGCAGCTTGAGCTTGTCTTCCATCGAGGGATAGAAGATCTCTTCCTTGATGTTGCGGGAGGTCTTTTCCTCGGGCGCAATTTCCACCTTGACTGGATCGTTCATGTGGTCGTAAGCCAGTTCCTGCACCTTCATCGACAGGGTGGCTGAGAACAGCATATTCAGACGTTGATTGGCCTCGGGCATGCGGCGGAACAGGAAGCGGATATCCTTGATAAAGCCGAGATCGAACATGCGATCGGCCTCATCCAGTACCACGGCCTGAATGGCGCCCAGATTAATTACACCCTGACGGACATAATCTATGATGCGGCCAGTGGTGCCGATCAGTATATCCACGCCCTTGTCCAGCACCTTGCGCTGGGTTTCATAGCCTTCGCCGCCGTAGACAATGGCCACCTTGAGGCCGGTGTGCTTGGACAGCAATTGGGCGTCCTTGGCAATTTGGATGGCCAGTTCACGGGTCGGCGCCATGACGATGGCGCGGGGCTGATTCAGCTGACGGTTTTCAGGAACTGGGGAATTCAGCAGATGGTTAAAGGTGGCCACCAAAAAGGCCAAGGTCTTGCCTGTGCCAGTTTGCGCCTGGCCGGCGATGTCTTTTTGCGCCAACAATACAGGCAAAGATAAGGCCTGGATCGGGGTGCAGTATTCGAAGCCGTTTTCGATAAGTGCCTGTTTTACTTCTTCACGCAGGGGAAGGTCGGCAAATTTCTGTTGGGATAAATGTGTTTCGCTCATAGCGCCAGCATACCATTCAGGGTTGCAATAAGATACTCGATCGTTTGAAATAGCGACAACCAAAAAGCGGTCACTTGAATTGCCGTAAAACAGCCCCAATATACACGCTAAGCCATTAACAAACCAGCAATGGCAACCTACCGGAGAACATCATGAGCGATAAAATTGTAACCCTGAGCGACGACAGCTTCGAAAATGACGTACTGAAGTCCAGCCAACCTGTTCTGGTTGATTTCTGGGCCGAGTGGTGCGGTCCCTGCAAAATGATCGCTCCAATCCTGGACGACATTGCCACCGAATACGAAGGCAAGCTCACAGTGGCCAAGCTGAACGTGGATCAGAACAATGCCTCTCCAGCCAAATACGGCGTGCGTGGCATTCCAACTCTGCTGATGTTCAAGGGCGGCGAGCTGGTGGCCACCAAGGTGGGCGCCCTGTCAAAAACTCAACTGAAAGAGTTTATCGACGCGCAAATCTAAGCCGTCCTTCCGCCATTGCGTGACACCCGGCACAAGCCAGCCATTTAAATGTGCCGGGTATCCGCAAAAATCTGGACGCCCCGCCGCTATAGTGCTACTTTAATAACCAGATTCTTTCTAATTAACCCACTTCTCGCTGTTCAATCTCATCAAGACTTCCTTTAATCATTGCGGATTGAGCGCGGGGTAAGCTTTCTCGCGTAAAAAAGACCCATCAAAAATGAATTTAACTGAACTGAAAAACATGTCTATTTCCGACCTGGTTGCCCTGGCGGATAACATGAAACTGGAAAATATGGCCCGTGCGCGCAAGCAGGACATTATTTTCTCTATCCTCAAGGCCCACGCCAAAAGCGGTGAAGACATATTTGGTGGCGGGGTGTTGGAAATACTTCAGGACGGTTTCGGTTTCCTGCGCAGTGCCGACGGTTCATACCTTGCGGGTCCAGATGATATTTATGTGTCCCCCAGTCAAATCCGCCGCTTCAATATGCGAACGGGTGACACCATTACCGGTAAAATTCGTCCCCCGAAAGAAGGTGAACGTTATTTTGCCCTGCTGAAAGTTAACGAAGTTAACTTTGACAAGCCCGAAAATTCCCGCAACAAGATCCTGTTTGAAAACCTGACTCCCCTGCATGCCGAAGAACGCATTCGCATGGAGCGCGGTAATGGTTCTACCGAAGATATCACAGCCCGTATCCTCGATCTGTGCTCTCCCATTGGTAAGGGCCAGCGTGGTCTGATCGTGGCACCGCCAAAAGCCGGTAAGACCTTGTTGCTGCAAAACATTGCCCAATCCATTACCTACAACAACCCCGAAGTGGTGTTGATGGTGTTGCTGATTGACGAACGTCCTGAAGAAGTGACCGAGATGCAACGCCTGGTTCAGGGCGAAGTGATTGCCTCTACCTTCGACGAACCGGCCAGCCGTCACGTGCAGGTTGCCGAAATGGTGATCGAAAAGGCCAAGCGCCTGGTAGAGCACAAGAAAGACGTAGTGATCCTGCTGGACTCCATCACCCGTCTGGCCCGCGCCTACAACACTGTTATCCCGTCATCAGGCAAGGTGCTGACGGGTGGTGTGGACGCCAACGCCCTGCACCGTCCCAAGCGCTTCTTTGGTGCTGCCCGTAACATTGAAAATGGCGGTTCCCTGACCATTATCGCCACCGCCCTGGTAGACACAGGCTCCAAGATGGACGAAGTGATCTATGAAGAATTCAAGGGTACAGGTAACCAGGAACTGCATCTGTCGCGCAAGGCCGCCGAAAAGCGGGTATTCCCGGCAATCGACTTCAACCGTTCAGGCACCCGCCGCGAAGAGAAGCTGACCACCCAGGACGAACTGCAGAAGATGTGGATCCTGCGCAAGATCCTCAACCCCATGGACGAAGTTGCCGCCATGGAGTTCCTGATAGACAAGTTGGCCATGACCAAGACCAACGAAGAGTTCTTCACCGCCATGAAGCGCGCCAAGTCCTGATAGCAGGGCAATGCGTTTCACAAAAAAGCCGCTCTCTGAGCGGTTTTTTTATTGCCCGGATTTTACTTGCCGGGCATGGTCTCCAGGCGGGCCAGCTGCTCGGTAATCCGCTCCCGCAAAAAATCCCGCAGCAGTAATATGGCCGGACTCAGATGCTGGCGACCGGGACACAGCATGTACAGTTCCAGCGGCTCCCCGTCAAAGTCGGGCAGCAGCGGCAGTAAGCGCCCGGCTATCATGTCTTCGGCAAGATCCAGCCTGGACTTGTATACCAGGCCGTGACCGGCCACGGCCCAGCGGCGGGCCAAATCGGCATCATTGCTGCTGCGACGTCCGCTCACCCGCACTTTATGCTCCTGCCCATCCCGCCAAAAATGCCACAGGTCATGGGTGCGCTCGCCGCGCTTGTACAGCAAGCACTCATGCAGACTCAGCTCCCCGGGCGTCTGCGGCCAGCCGTGGCGAGCCAGGTAGTCGGCCGAGGCGCACAGCTGCCGGCGCAAACTGCACAACTTGAAGGCCACCTCACTGGAGTCCTGGGGTTTACCGTAGCGCAGCGCCACATCCAGCTGATCGCGATAAAAGCTGCTCAGCTGATCCCCAAGCTGCAGGCGCACCTCCAGTTTGGGGTGGCGCGCCAGAAATGTATCCAGCCAGGGCAAAAACAGATTGCGGCCAAAATCCGACGACACCGCGATGGCCAGGGTGCCGGCCACCTCGCCCTTTTCCTCCTGCAATGCCCGCTCCGCCTGGCATAACTGCTCCAGGGCGTTGCGACAATGGATCAGATAGCGCTCACCGGCGGCGGTGAGCCGCAAATTGCGGGTGCTGCGCACAAACAACAAGGTGTCGAGTTGCTTTTCAAGTCGCTTGATAGCCGCACTGGCGGCTGCGGCGCTGAGTTCCAGTTCGGCCGCCGCAGCTGTGATGCTGCCGCAATCGGCCACCCGTACAAACAGCTGTAGATCCTCCAGCAGCATCTCAATGCCCCCGGGAGATGGCCTTAAGGGCCAGCCTGTCGATGAGCCCCGGTGCCAGCAGCTTGAGCCAACGGCCCAAGCGGCCACGCCAGGAGGTGATCAGCAGCCGCTGCCGGTTTGCTATGGCCGGCAACATCATTTCCGCACAGGCCTCGGCACTGATGATGCGCGACTCCTGCATCGGCGTTTCCCCCAGGGGTTGCCCCTGGGCATCCAGGGCACGCTTGTGGATCTGCGACACCACGAAGTCGGGACAAATCTGGGTGACAGCCACTCCCTCATCCATCAATTCAATGCGCAGCGAATCGAAAAAGCCCATCAGCGCATGTTTGGAGGCAGCATAGCCACTGCGGGTTGGCACCCCGGTAAGACCGGCCACCGAGGCCACGGCCACCAGCTGGCCACGACTGGCCTTAAGGTGGGGTAAGGCGGCCTTGGTCAGGTACACGGGACCAAAATAATTGACCCGCATCACCCGCTCCAGCACGCTCAAATCTTGCAGCTCATCGAAGCGGGTCCACATGGTCATGCCGGCATTGTGGATCACTATATCCAGGGCGCCGAAGCGAGTCAGACAGACATCCACCAGCTCTTCGCATTCCAATGGCAGGGACAGATCAGCGGCATGGATCTTGGCTCCACAATCCTTTGGCAGTTCCAGTAACAGGGATTGCAATCTGTCCTGGTTACGGGCCGTGAGCAGCAACCTGGCCCCTTCCCGGGCCAAGACCTTGGCCAGCGCCCGGCCTATCCCTTCGGAAGCGCCGGTAAGCAGTATCACTTTCCCCTTGATGTCACCCATGTCATGCCTCAGTTCAATCCATATTGGCGGATAAGTTGGCACAGGGGATAGCGGCTGGCAAGTTATTGGCAGGCATAAAAAAGCCCGCTTGATGCGGGCTCTTGGGTTATTTGTGATATTTGCGCGACTTCTCGTGCACCGCCTTGATAAAGGCGCCGGCATGCTCGGGATCCACATGCTGATGGATACCGTGCCCCAGGTTGAATACGTGGCCTGTGCCCTCGCCGTATCCGGCCAGGATCTGCTCCACTTCTTCTTCGATGCGTGGGATGGGCGCGTACAGCATGGAAGGATCCATGTTGCCCTGCAAAGCCACCTTGTGACCGACGCGACGACGGGCATCGGCGATATCCACTGTCCAGTCCAGGCCCAGGGCATCACAGCCGGTTTCGGCCATGGACTCCAGCCACAGGCCACCACCCTTGGTAAACAGGGTAACTGGTACCTTGCGACCGTCGGCTTCACGGGTCAAACCATCGACAATCTTCTGCATGTAGCGCAGGGAGAATTCACGGTAGGCGCTGTGTGACAGGGCACCACCCCAGGAGTCGAAGATCATTACCGATTGGGCACCGTTGGCGATCTGGGCATTGAGGTACAGGGTGACAGAATCGGCCAGCTTATCCAGCAGCAGATGCAGTGCCATCGGCTCTGAGTACATCATACGTTTGATTTTTTCGAAGGCCTTGCTGGAGCCGCCTTCAACCATGTAGGTGGCCAGGGTCCAGGGAGAGCCGGAGAAACCGATCAGCGGCACTTCGCCCTTAAGCTCACGGCGAATGGTGCTCACCGCCTTCATCACGTAACCCAGTTCATCTTCGGGATCGGGAATGGGCAGCGCCTTGATGGCTTCCAGAGTATCAGCCTTGCGCTCAAAGCGCGGGCCTTCACCGGTTTCAAAGTAAAGTCCCAGGCCCATGGCATCGGGAATGGTCAGAATGTCCGAGAACAGGATCGCGGCGTCCAGCTCATAGCGGCGCAGCGGCTGCAGTGTCACTTCACAGGCCAGTTCGGCATTTTTGCACAGTGACATAAAATCACCGGCCTGGGCGCGGGTCGCGCGGTATTCAGGCAGATAACGGCCTGCCTGGCGCATCATCCACACTGGGGTCATATCCACGGGTTGCTTCAGCAAGGCACGCAAATAACGGTCATTCTTCAATTCTGCCATTTGGCTCGGTTCCTGTTCTTATTGGCAAACTGGGCGCTAGTTTAGCATTTACGCGACTAAAAAAACCTGCCCGAACGTAAATCTGTGAACTTAGGCAACTTGGCGACAGGATTAAGGGGCCGGGATCATAAAAGCACTGAATTCGAGAGCCATCACCCGTTATATGACAGAAAAAAGTTGCGCCCTCAGATCCCCTTTGGTATAAAAACTGGGCGCTAGCAAGAACAATCAAGAAGCTCGTCACATCGAGCCCAAAGACACATAATTCGCCCGGTTGCAGGTCTCTGCAACCGGGTTTTTTATTGCTGCTCTGAGCTGATGGAATTGCTGCCGAAAACAGTTGATCCCGTCCCTGTTTCTCTCCTACAGTAGAGGCAAGGTTGACGGACAACGAGGCAACAAATGCTAAGAGAGCTGGAAAAAGCCGAACAAAAGTGGGGCGGAGCAAATAAAGCTATTGATCAATGGCTTAATAATCGCAGAAACCTCTTGGTGCATTACTGTCGCATCGCGGGCTTGCCCCCCTATGAGAATGGCAACAGTTTGCCGTCCGTTGATAACGTCCGTTCTTTCTGTGAGATGTTGGTGGACTACGTTTCCGAGGGCCATTTCGAGGTCTATAACCAGGTGGTCAGCGCCTGTGAAAAGCATGGCCAGACGAGCAAGGCCGTGGCTCAGCAATTACTGCCCAAGATCAATGACACCACGGATGCGGCACTGGACTTCAATGACAAGTACACCGAAGCTGCGGATGACAAGGTGCTGATGCAACTGGATTCAGACCTGTCGCGCCTCGGCGATGCCATGGAGACCCGCTTCCAGCTGGAAGATCAGCTCCTGGAAGTGCTGCACACCCGCCACTCCTGATATGGAATTTCTGATTAAGGTCGGCATCGCCGGCCTTTTTTATTGGCGTATTTTCCACTTTGGATAAAACAAAAAAGCCGGCTTAAGCCGGCTTTTTCAATTGCTGCGGGGTTAGACCGCAGACTGGAAGATCACCTTGGACGCCTTGTCTGTGTAGGAGTCTATCTGATCGAAGTTCAGGTAACGGTAGGTATCGGCGGCAGTGGCGTCGAGTTCCTTGGCGTATACCTGATATTCCTCGGCAGTTGGCAGACGACCCAGCAGGGCAGCCACGGCAGCCAGTTCCGCTGAGGCCAGATACACGTTGGCACCTGTACCCAGACGGTTCGGGAAGTTACGGGTAGAGGTAGATACCACGGTTGAACCGTCGGCCACGCGAGCCTGGTTACCCATACACAGAGAACAACCCGGGATTTCGATGCGGGCACCGACACGGCCGAAAATACCGTAGTAACCTTCTTCGGTCAGCTGATCCTTGTCCATCTTGGTTGGCGGCGCAATCCACAGACGGGTAGGCAGAGTCTTGGCAAACTTGTCCAACATCTTACCTGTGGCACGGAAGTGACCAATGTTGGTCATACAGGAGCCGACGAACACTTCATCGATCTTGGTGTTGGCCACGCTGGACAGCAACACGGCATCGTCCGGATCGTTAGGGGCACACAGGATAGGCTCCTTGATGGCATCCAGATCGATTTCGATAACTGCGGCGTACTCGGCATCCTTATCGGCTTCCATCAGCTCAGGATTCTTCAGCCACTCTTCCATGCCCTTGATGCGGCGCTCTATAGTACGGCGATCACCGTAACCTTCGGCAATCATCCACTTGAGCATGACGATGTTGGAGTTCAGATACTCGATGATAGGATCTTTATCCAGCTTGATGGTACAACCGGCAGCAGAACGCTCGGCAGAGGCATCGGACAGTTCGAATGCCTGCTCTACCTTCAGGTGCTCCAGACCTTCGATTTCGAGAATACGGCCGGAGAAGATGTTCTTCTTGCCTTTCTTCTCAACGGTCAGCAGACCCATTTCGATGGCCTTGTGCGGGATAGCGTGTACCAGATCGCGCAGGGTGATACCGGGTTGCATCTTGCCCTTGAAGCGCACCAGCACTGACTCAGGCATATCCAGTGGCATCACACCTGTGGCAGCCGCGAAGGCCACCAGACCGGAACCGGCTGGGAAAGAGATACCGATTGGGAAACGGGTGTGAGAGTCACCACCTGTACCTACTGTATCGGGCAGCAGCATACGGTTCAGCCAGGAGTGGATAACACCGTCACCTGGACGCAGGGAAATACCACCGCGGTTCATGATGAAGTCAGGCAGGGTGTGGTGAGTGTTCACGTCCACTGGCTTTGGATAAGCGGCAGTGTGACAGAAAGACTGCATGGTCAGGTCCGCACTGAAACCCAGACAGGCCAGATCTTTCAGCTCATCACGGGTCATAGGACCTGTGGTGTCCTGCGAACCCACAGAAGTCATCTTGGGCTCGCAGTACTGACCGGGACGCACGCCGGCTACGCCGCAAGCCTTACCAACCATCTTCTGGGCCAGGGTGTAACCCTTGCCGGTGTCGGCCACGTCCTGGGGACGTACGAATTCTTTGGAAGCCGCCAGACCCAGCACTTCACGGGCCTTGTCGGTCAGACCACGACCAATGATCAGTGGAATACGACCACCGGCGCGGACTTCGTCCAGCAGCACGTCGGTCTTGAGTTCAAATTCGGAGATCACTTCATCGCTGCCGTGACGCTTCACCACACCTTGGTATGGGAAGATATCGATCACGTCACCCATGTCCATCTTGCTCACGTCCAGCTCGATTGGCAGGGCGCCGGCATCCTCCATGGTGTTGAAGAAGATTGGGGCAATCTTGCCACCCAGACAGAAACCACCGGCACGCTTGTTGGGTACGTTGGGGATATCATCGCCCATGAACCACAGCACAGAGTTGGTGGCAGACTTACGGGATGAACCTGTACCTACCACGTCACCCACGTACACCAGTGGGAAGCCTTTGGTCTTCAGCTCTTCAAGCTTCTTGACCGGGCCAATCACGCCTGGTTGATCGGGCTCAATGCCGTCACGGGCGTTTTTCAGCATCGCCAGGGCATGCAGCGGGATATCGGGACGAGACCAGGCATCGGGAGCAGGAGACAGGTCGTCGGTGTTGGTTTCACCGGTCACCTTGAACACGGTCAGGGAGATCTTGTCCGCCAGCTTGGGACGGCTCAGGAACCACTCGGCGTTGGCCCAGGACTCAACCACTTGCTTGGCAAAGGCGTTGCCGGCGTTCATCTTCTCAACCACGTCGTGGAAAGAATCGAACATCAGCAGGGTGTGTGACAGGGCCTTGGCGGCCAGCGGGGCCAACTTGTCGTTGTCCAGTTGATGGATCAGCGGCTCAATGTTGTAACCACCCTGCATGGTGCCCAGCAGCTCAACGGCACGTTCGGCACTCAGGATTGGAGACTTGGCGTCGCCCTTGGCTACGGCGTCCAGGAAACCGGCCTTAACATAGGCGGCTTCATCCACACCTGGGGGAATACGGTTTTCCAGCAGATCCAGGATAAAGGCTTCTTCGCCTGCTGGGGGATTCTTGACTAATTCAACCAGTTCGGCCACTTGATGGGCATCGAGTGGCTTAGGGACTACGCCCTCTGCAGCACGTTCTTCGACGTGTTTACGGTATGCTTCTAGCACGGCAAAATTCCTCTTTGTGTGGCGCTCTAACAGCGAAACTGCACGTCTTCTCGCCAAGTTCCAAGTGACATTAAAGGCAGTTGAACCCAAGGGGTGACGGACAGCTAGGTGACAACCACTGCTGTGTCCGCCCGGTTTTCATGCAGCAGACAGTCCGACAGGATCGACCCGGTTTTCCGGCCCGCAGTATACTACAGCTTTGCAAAAGTATGAATCGACTCACAAGCTTACGCAGGGAAAAGCCGGTATAAATTTCCCCACCGACGGGCAAGTTACTCCTGCAGTTAAACGATTGAAATTAGACAATAGTTTGAAACAAGACCAAAAAACAGCCAATACAAATACTTAGCAACAATAGTTGATTTAAATACTGCCTGCAGACCAAAATGAAGGCGCCGTTTTCAAGCAGAAAACTTTTTTAACTTCCGGAGCAGAAATGATCCCAAGCACGATCCAGGCAGTGATTTTTGACATGGATGGCGTCCTTATAGATTCAGAACCCGTATGGCAACAGGCCGAATACGAAGTGCTGAGAGATCTGGGATTACCCTTGCAACGCAAAGACATTTTGGAAACCGTCGGCCTGCGAATCGATCAGGTGGTGGATTATTGGTATCGACGTATGCCCTGGGACAATTACGACAATGGCGCAGTGGCGGCGCAGATTGTCGACCGCGTCATCGCATATATCAAAAAAGAAGGCGCACCCATGGCCGGGGTACTCGATGCCCTGGCGTGTTGTAAGGCCCGGGGCCTGAAGGTGGGCCTGGCGACCTCTTCCAGCTGGACCATCATAGATGCGGTACTGGATAAGCTTGAGATAAGGCACTGTTTCGACGCCATGGAGTCGGCCGAACATCTGGCCTATGGCAAGCCCCATCCCGAGGTCTACCTCAATTGCGCCGCCAAACTCGGGGTACCGGCCCGTCTGTGTCTGGCCATAGAGGACTCATTCAACGGCCTGATTGCGGCCCGTGCCGCCACCATGCACACCCTGGCAATTCCTCCGGCCCACGAGCGCGGCCAGCCCCGCTGGGTCATAGCCCATGAGCGGGCCGAGACCCTGACTGAGCTGCCAGCGCTGCTGGCGGGAGACTGACGACAGCAGGCAATAAAAAGCCAGGCAATTGCCTGGCTTTTTTATCTGTTATTCAGCAGATTACCAAATCTTGACCCTTTCTTCCGGGGCCAGATACATCTTGTCCTGCGCCTTGACGTCAAAGGCCTGGTAGAAACCGGTAATGTTTCTTGGCGTGCCCATGGCTCGGAAATGGCTCGGAGAGTGATTGTCGGTCATCAGACGGCGCCCCAGCTCCTCCTCACGGTAGTTGCGACGCCACACCTGGGACCAGCCCATAAAGAAGCGTTGGTCGCCGCTCAGACCGTCCATCACAGGTGCTTCCTTGCCGTTGAGGCTCAGATGGTAGGAGCGCAGCGCCACGGTCAAGCCACCGAGATCGCCGATGTTTTCGCCAAGGGTCAGATCGCCGTTGACGAATTTGCCCGGCAGGGCCTCAAAATGGCTGTACTGGGCAGACAGCTGCTTGCCGCGTTTCTGGAATTCTTCACGATCTTTATCGGACCACCAGTTACGCAGGTTGCCATCGCCGTCATACTTGGCGCCCTGGTCATCAAAACCGTGGCTGATTTCGTGGCCAATCACAGCACCTATGCCACCGTAGTTCACCGCGTCATCGGCTTCCATATTGAAGAATGGCGGCTGCAGAATGGCGGCCGGGAACACAATTTCATTCATCACAGGATTGTAGTAAGCATTGACCGTCTGCGGTGTCATATGCCACTCGGTGCGATCAATTGGCTTGCCGAGTTTACCCAGCATGTCGGCGTATTCAAACTTGGCGTAACGCACATAGTTGCCCACCAGATCGTCGGCCTTGATCTCCAGACCGCTGTAGTCCTTCCATTTATCCGGATAGCCAATCTTGTAGGTAAACTTGGACAGTTTTTCCTGGGCTGCCTTCTTGGTATCCGGTGTCATCCATTCCAGATCATTGATGCTGACCTCGAATCCCTTAATCAGGTTCTTGATCATGGCTTCCATACGGGCCTTGGCTTCCGGTTTGAAGTGCTGCTTGACGTATTGCTCGCCCACCAGCTCACCAATGACGCTGTCGGCCGCATCCACGGCAAGTTTCCAGCGCGGAGCCTGTTCCTCGATGCCCGCCAGGGTCTTGTCATGGAAGTTGAAATGCAGGTTGGCAAATTGCTCGCTGAGCAGTTCAGCGGCACCGTCCACCAGGTGGAACGCCAGATAATCCTGCCAGGCGCTGACCGGGAACTGCTGATACTGCTTGCCAAGGGCTTCGATGAAGGAAGGCTGGCGCACTATCACGTCTTTAACCTTGTCATCCATGCCGGCCTTGGCGGCAAAGGCTTCCAAATCGAAACTGCCGAACAGTTCGGTCAGCTCCTGACGGCTGTACTTGTTGTAGGCCTTGTTGGCGTCACGGGACTCGACCCGGCTCCATTGGTTCTGGGCGATAAAGAGTTCAATCTCGGCGACGCTCTTGGCGGCACGCTTGGCATTGGCATAGCCTGCGGCCTCCAGCAACTCGGTCACGTAATTGGCCATCGCCTCACGGTTGGCGACGAATTTGGGATCATCCTTGAGATAGTAATCCCGGTCCGGCAGGGTCAGGCCACTCTGGGTCATGTACACCGCATACTCAGAGGAGTTTTTGGCATCGTTATTGACGTAAAAACCGAACGGTGCGGTCACACCGCTGGTGAGCAGGTCCCCCATCAGAGCTGCCAGTGCCTGATGGCTGTTGCCGGCGGCGATAGCCTTCAACTGCACCTGAATTGGGCTGCTGCCCAATTGCTCCAGCTTGGCGGTGTTCATGTAGCTGGCGTAAAAATCACCGATCTTTTGCTCAGATGAACCTGCTTGCTTATCAGTCTTGGTGGCTGCGGCCTCGACTATTTCCTTGAGGGCTTTCTGGCTCTCGTCATAGAGCACAGAGAAGGCGCCGTAGTTGGATTTGTCGGCCGGGATTGGAGTGTTGGCCAACCACTTGCCGTTAACGCTGTAATAGAAGTCGTCCTGATGGCGCACTGCGGGATCAAAATTGGCCAATTCAATACCCGATACTACGGGAGTGCTGTTCTTGGCTTCCTGGTTGCTGCAGGCTGCCAGTCCCAGGCTGAGGGCTATGCCCAGTGCCAGAGTGGTTACTTTTGTCATGAGAGTCCCCGTATGTCCTTTTTATGGTCTGTTTATGTTTTTTGTGACCCAAGACTAACAAGACTGGCGCCCGGGCCGTAGTAGCAATTTGTAAATGTCTATTTGCAAATTGCCTGCGACCAGGGCGCCTCAATCCACATGCGGATATTAAAAATTCTTGCCGACAAACAGATAGAAGGCCCGCTCACCATCATCGGACAGACCAAATCCCAGCGCCGCCGGCCCCAGATCCGTGTCGGTACCTATATAGAGGCTACCGGCATAAATAAGATCGTTCAGGGCCACATCACTGCGTTGCCACCAGACATTGCCGGCTTCAACGCTGGCCCCCAGATACAAGGGATAGTCCTGCATTCCCAGGGCATCACGGCCCAGATCGTATTGATAGATAAAGGCGCCAAACAGCTTGTGGACCCCCAACAGGGAATTCTTGTGATAGCCCGAGAGATTGAGAAAGCCACCCAACTCCGACAGGTTCAGGGTTTCCTCACCTTCTTCATTGACTGTGGACAGCGACACCTTGCCGACAAAGGCGTGATTGCCAAAGCCCAGCGCCCCTTTCCAATCGGCCTCAACCTGCACCGAGGAAATGGAGGCCAGTTCTTCCGGCACATCATCAAATTTCTCTTTGCGCACATAGACATTCAGGGTCACACGGTTACCCGAGGTCGGAAAACTGATGCTGTCGAGGTTATCAAAGCCGAATTTGAAATAGCCACCATAAGAGTTGAAGCCAAAATCCGACACCAGTAAGGCATCGTTACTGAGGGTGCCAATTTCGCCGGTAAAGCCCAGCTCTATGATGCCATGTTGGTGATAGTTGTAGCCCAATCCCAGATCAGCCCTGTGGGTCTTCTTGGTCAACTCGAACAGCTTGTTATTGGCATCGAACAGCTCCCAGGCCTTAATTTCGTATTCATAACGACTGCGGCCATAGAAGGATTGGTCAGGGTCCAGTGGCTGATAAAACTCGGTGGCCGCCATTTTCTCGTAGCCGAGCTTCAGCTCGTTGCGCCATTCGGCACCTTTGCTGTTCACATCTGTCATGGTGTAGGCCAGATCCAGGGTCACGGCCGAATCCAGGGTGAAATCATCTTCCCAATTGAATCCCAACTGGAAGTAATTCGGCCCCCAGGATTTGGCCTTGGTGTTGACCGTCAGCACCCGACCGTCGGCGGTATCGGCAAACTCAGCATCCACCCGCTCAAAACGGTTAAGGGCATAAAGCCGCTCAATGCCCTGATTCAACTCTTCACTGGTCACAGCCTTACCGGGCGCAATGCCGAGGGTATCCCGCAGCAGGCTCTCACTGACCTTGGAGTGATTATCAAAAGCAACGCGCACCACGGGGCGCTCAAATTCACCCAGCCATTGCAGCGACTTTTGCCTTTTGGCCGCCCGATAGGCCAGGTATTCCTCCTCGGACAGACTCAGGTGGCTCAGTTGCGCCAAAGCTGCATTGGCAGCCACTTCCCCCAGGGGCAGGGCGCGGCTCATAACGCTGAAGTCTGTGGTGCTGAGATCATCAATTGCCGGACGGATCAACACATCTTTGTCGGTCAGCAGTTTTTTCTGTGCCTCGGTGCTGACGTTGGTCAGCATGGTCGACAACTGGTTCAGCACGGCTATGGTGCTGTTCAGCTGGCTCTTGTCCACCAGGGGGGAGCCTATGTCGACAGCAATCACCACCTCGGCGCCCATGGCCTTGACCACATCCACCGGCATGTTATTGGCAATGCCGCCGTCCACCAGCAACTTGCCGTCCTGAACCATGGGCTGCAAGGCGCCTGGTACTGTGGCCGAAGCCTGCATGGCATTGACTATGCTGCCCCGTGACAGGATCACTGGCTGACTGGTTTCCAGATCGGTCGCCACCGCCCGGTAAGGAATGGCCAGTTCGTCAAAGCTGCCAAATTGCCTGACCAAGTCCGTTGACTGACGCAGCAATATCGACATGGATTGCCCCTGCAGCAAGCCACTGGGGGTCTTTACCTCGTTGTCCACATAACCCAGATTAAGCGGAATGTTGTATTGATCCCGCAGCTGCTTGTCACGGTACCCCAATGACTCCCGCGGTATGGTGTCCGAATAGCCGGCATTCCAGTCCACGTTCATCATGATGGCCTCAATTTCCGTGGCGCTGTAGCCCAAGGCATACATGCCGGCCACATAGGCACCTATGCTGGTACCGGCCACATAATCCACGGGAATATGATTGGCCTCGAGCACCTTGAGCACCCCCACATGGGCGGCGCCCTTGGCCCCACCACCGCTGAGCACCAGACCAACGGTCGGCCTGGCCCAAGCCTGGGAGACGGATAACAGCAGCAAAAGCGGCACAAGACGGATCATGGAATGATTCTTCACAGTCAAAGGGTTAAAAACGGATTTATATCAGAAAACAAAACATTCTATTGGCCAGGTCCTTAGCTCTCGTCCAATCCGATGAAATTGTCCAGCTCCGGCAGCGGCATAGGTTTGGCAAAGTAATAGCCCTGAATTGTATGGCAACCCCGGCTGAATACCTGCTCAAGCTGTTCCTTGGTTTCTATGCCCTCGGCGACCACGTTGAGTTTCAGGTTGCGGGCCAGCTCGATAATACTGCTGACAATGGCCTGATCGGCTTCATTGGTGGCGATATCTATGAGGAAAGACCTGTCAATCTTGAGGGTGTTGACATCGAAATGTCGCAGGTACGCCAGCGAAGAGTAACCGGTACCGAAGTCGTCGATGGCCACATCCACCCCCATGGATTTGAGTTGCTGCAAATGCTGTCTGGCCACTTGCAACTCCTTCATCAGTACGCCTTCGGTGATTTCCAGCGCCAGATTAGCTATCGGCATACCGGTTTCTGCCAGGGTCTGTTGCAGATGGCTGATGAAATCGGCCTGACGGAAGTGGATGGCACTGACGTTGACTGACACCTTGAACGGCCCCTTGGCCAATCTGGCCCAGCGGGCACCATCCAGGCAGGCCCGGCGCAGCACCCACTTGTCGATATCGATCACCAGACCACAGGCCTCGGCCACCTTGATAAACACATCGGGACGAACGAAGCCATCCTTGGGATGACGCCAGCGGATCAGGGCCTCAACCCCAACCACGGCATCATCCTTGAGCACATCGATCTGGGGCTGATAGTAGAGTTCGAACTCTTCCCGCTCCAACGCCTTACGCAGATCGGTTTCCAATTTGAGGTGATAAAGGGCCTCGGCATTGCGCTCTTCCGAATAGTACTGGAAGTTACCCCGCCCTTCATCCTTGGCATGGTACATGGCCAAGTCGGCATTTTTAATCAAGGCCTCTGGCTGACGGGCATCATCGGGCCAAATGGAAATACCAATACTGGTGGAAATAAAAAATTCCCGGCCATAGAGCCTGAAGGGCATTTCTATCTGACGCAGCATGGACTCGGCCAGATGATTGAGACTGTCCAGATCCGTGCCCTGGTTAATCAAGACCACAAACTCATCACCGCCAAAGCGACACAGGGTTTGCTCGGGTTCCATACATGACTGCAAACGATTGGCGGCCTCCACCAGCAAGGCATCACCCATACTGTGGCCAAAGGAGTCATTGACGTGCTTGAACCTGTCGAGATCCAGGAACATCAGTGCCAGCTTGCCATCGTTAAGGGTAGCCTTGTGGATTGCCTGATTGAGGCGGGCCGAGAACAGGGAGCGGTTGGGCAACCCGGTCAGCACATCGTAGTTGGCCAGGCGGCGCAGATCGGCTTCACTGCGCTTGCGTTCGGTTATGTCGGAAAACACCACCACATAATGTTGGATTTTATCTTCTGCTCCCAGCATGGCGGAAACGTTGAGCCAAACGGGACAAACCTGACCGGCTGCCACCCGCAGCTCGCGTTCCCCGGTCCATGACTGGCCGTGCCCCAGCAACTCGCGGATCTCACTTTGTTCGCTGCTGCGCTCACTGACCAGGGAGACAAAACTGCGGCCCAACAAGGAATCGGCCGTCTCGCCCAGAATTGTCTGCGCGGCGCGGTTTGCCACCTTGATCTTCTCTGCAGCGTCGAGGATAAGCACCCCCTCGGAAGTGTTTTCAAAGGCCTGGGCCAGCAAATCCACCTCATCCTGTAGCTGGCGCTGCTGGGTAATATCACTGTAAATACCAGAGATTTGCTCGGGCAGCCCGTTTTCCCGGCTATGGCGGGTTGGACGACCGCGCACCCGCAGCCAGCCCCAATGACCGTCCTGACGCTGAAAGCGGTATTCGGCCTCAAATCTTGGCAGCTCCCCCTTTGCCACCTGGGACCACAGGGTCTCCACCCGCTCCCTGTCATCCGGATGGATAGGAATGTCTTTCACCGGACGTTCTATCATTTCCGCGTGACTGCCCAACACCCCACCACGGTTATCCAGATAGAAGTGATCCGTGTCAGCACGCCATTCCCACAGATCTGATTCACTGCCCTTGAGCGACTGCCTGAGTCTGTCCTCACTTTCCAGTAACGCCTGGTTTATGCGGCGGAATCGGGACACCTGTTTTTGGCGGGCAAATGCGGCGCCAATCGCCATGATGATAGAGAACAATACCAAGGCCCATTTAAACCAAGGTGTCTGCCACCAATATTGCTCCACCTGTAAGCGGTAGCTGAGCGGCACCTCGGACCAAATGCCGTTGCTTTGGCTGAGCACTTCCAGCAAATGCATTCCGGCGGTCAAACCAGACAGGTTAATCTGGGTCTGCCCATCAAGCAGCAGGTAACTGCCCTGCCCCAAATCCCCAGGCCGCCGCAAGCGATACTTCACCCGCAATGGTGAGTCGTCCAGCAGGTCGTGGCTGGTCAACTGTAAACTGACCATACGCGCCCCGGGAGCCACCCGGGTCATCTGCTCCGGCACCAACTGCAGCTCTGAATGCTCATCAAAGTAAACTGTGACCGACTCCAGCGAGACCTTGTCAGTGTTGAACCTGTTGCTGAGTTGGTTCACATCCACCAACACGGCACCATCGGGAGTGCCAAGATACAAGCCCTGATCCGGGTGGAAATAGACGGCGCTTTCGTTCAGTTCACTGGCCACCAGTCCATCGGTCACCGAGTACACTGAAACCTTACCCGAGAGTTTATGCTGCCGGATAAGACTGCGGGGACAACCAATAAGCCGGTACTCGCCGATATCACGCAGGAAAAAGATGCTGCTGCAATCAACCCGCCAATCCTGTCCCAAGGGCTGTACCAGACCTGTGTCGCCATGGTACTCCAGCAACCCCATTTGCCCACTGCCAATCCACAGTACACCCGGCGCGGGTTCCAACAGATGACTTACACCAGGAGTTCCCGACAGACCATCGAACAGGGCCAACTTGCTGACAAAATATCCGTCCTTGTCGAGATAGCCGAATTCGCCTTCGCCCCCAAGCCACAGCCTGCCGGTGCTGTCTCTGAGCAGGGTTTGAATACTGGGACTGAGCACCTGCCCTTCACGGGTTTTTATTTCCTGAACAGCAGGATTGAACAACCCGGGCTCCCAGAAGAACAAGCCGGTCGCGGTCACAAACCAGATGCGACCGGGTATTGCAGGGTCTCGGTAGGTGGAGAACACCAACTTGTGCCTTAAAGAATCGTTGCCCTGACTCCACTGTTCAAACCGTTGGCTGGTGAAAGAGGTCTTGTTGACCACATACAAGCCATTGGTGGTCGACAACAGCAGGTATTCGCCGTTAAGGGGGGTAATGTTATAGACGCTGTCGTTAAGTTCGAAATCATCCGGTACCAATAAACGGGAGCCGTCCTTGCCGCGCTCAAATGTCATCAAGCCAGCGTCACTGCCAAGCCACACCCGGCTGCCCTCGGTATACACGGACCAGATCATTTCATTGGCAAGCTTATAGCGGCTGTCGCCATCAAATTTGTCCAGGATAAACTTGGGCGTATCTGCGACTATGGCCAGCCCCTCGCCCGTGCCGCCGACCCATAACAACCCGGCGCTGTCTATTTCCATATCATGGATATACTCAATGTCGGCTTCTTGCTTGAGTGCATCCTTATAGGTTGTAGGTTCCTGGCCCGGAACCCACTTAAGCAGCCCCGCGCGACTGGCAATCCAGAAATGTCCGTTCCCATCTTCCACCATATGAGTGCAATAATAGGGCACCCTGGTTTCGGCCGTGATCTGCAGCTTGTCCAACTCAATACGAAACAGCCCTTCGCTGCTGCTCATCCACAGCCGTTGTTGCTTGTCTGCAAATAAAGATTTAATTTGCCCCGAGGTCTCATTCCAGGGCAACTGGGCCAGTTTTTCACCGGAACTGGTGCGTAACTGCAACTGGTAGAAACTGGCCAGCAGTATCCGGCCATCTTCAAGCCTGAGAACCCGTTTCCAAGGTCTGTCCTTATCCTGCTGTAAATGCACCAGGGAATGGATTTGCCAATGACGATAGTCCAGCTCCAGCAATTGGCCCGCATTGGTCAGCAGCAGCAAACGGGCATCCGGTAAACGGGTAGCATCCATAATGCCGCCACCGGGATAATCGGACATAAACTCAGGGCTGCCGATACGTTGAAAACTGTCGCTGGGAATATGATAACGATAGATATCCTGGTTAACCCCCACCAACAGGTTTTCCTTATCCAGTGGGATGACCTGATTGACGTAAGCATTGCTCAGGCGATTTTCCAGGCCTTTTTTGTCTATGCGCCTGACCTTGGTATTGCTTACCCGGTAAAGGCCATCTTCCGTCGCCAGCCAGGCAAAACCATATTGATCGAAGCTGATATCATTGATGACCCCGTTGGCCAAGCCATCCCGGGCGGCGAAAACCCGCTGCACCAATTCACCGGCATTCGCCCACTGCAACCCTGCGCAGCAGCACAGCAGGAGGAACATCAAACGGTGAACGGCTTTTCTTATCATGATTTTTCAGCTCAGGGGACTGCGCGGGAAAGGTCCGAAAAATGAACCTAAATCCCGACAATAATTACACATAATTTACAAATGTCACAACCTGCGACAAAAAAAGACGCCCGCAGGCGTCTTCTTTTTTTCATACCAAAAGCTTACTTTTTCTTTTTGGCTTTCGGGTTTGGCAGATCCGTGATGGAACCTTCATACATCTCGGCAGCCAGCCCCACAGACTCATGCAGGGTTGGGTGCGCATGGATGGTCAGTGCGATATCTTCGGCATCGCAGCCCATCTCGATGGCCAGACCAATTTCGCCCAGCAGCTCGCCACCGTTCACACCGACAATGGCGCCACCGATCACGCGATGGGTTTCCTTGTCGAAAATCAGCTTGGTCATACCGTCGCTGGCGTCGGAGGCAATGGCGCGACCGGAAGCGGCCCATGGGAAGGTCGCAGTTTCATAAGCGATACCCTTCTCTTTGGCTTCTTTCTCGGTCAGACCTACCCAGGCCACTTCAGGATCTGTGTAAGCGATAGATGGGATCACCTTGGGATCGAAGAAGTGCTTCAGACCGGAGATCACTTCGGCGGCCACGTGGCCTTCATGCACACCTTTGTGAGCCAGCATTGGCTGACCAACGATGTCGCCCACGGCGAAGATGTGTGGCACGTTGGTACGCAGTTGCTTGTCAACATTGATGAAACCGCGCTCATCGACATTGATGCCAGCCTTGTCGGCGTCGATCAGCTTGCCATTGGGAGTACGACCGATGGCCACCAGCACTGCGTCGTAACGCACAGGTTCGGCGGGGGCTTTCTTGCCTTCCATGGAAACGTAGATACCGTCTTCCTTGGCTTCAACTGCGGTCACCTTGGTTTCCAGCATCAGATTGAACTTCTTGCTGATCTTCTTGGTGTATACCTTAACCACGTCTTTGTCGGCAGCAGGGATAACCTGGTCGAACATTTCAACCACGTCTATTTGGCTGCCCAGAGCATGGTATACGGTACCCATTTCCAGACCGATAATACCGCCGCCCATTACCAGCAGTTTGCCGGGTACTTCATTGAGTTCCAGAGCTTCGGTAGAGGTCCAGATACGAGGATCTTCATGAGGAATAAATGGCAGCTGGATAGGACGGGAACCGGCGGCGATGATGGCGTTGTCAAAATTCACCACTGTTACCTTGCCTTCGCCATCGGTGACTTCGATGCTGTTGGGGCCGGTAAACTTACCGAAACCATTGACCACCTGCACCTTGCGCATCTTGGCCATGCCACCCAAACCACCGGTCAGCTGACCGATCACTTTCTCTTTGTAACCGCGCAGCTTGTCCAGATCGATGGAAGGCTCGCCGAATACCACACCGTGCTCGGCAGCGGTCTTGGCTTCTTCAATGACCTTGGCAATGTGCAGCAGGGCCTTGGATGGGATACAACCCACGTTCAGACACACACCACCCAGGGTGCTGTAGCGCTCAACGATAACGGTCTCCAGACCAAGGTCGGCTGCGCGGAATGCAGCTGAATAACCTGCAGGACCCGCGCCCAGCACTACTACCTGAGTTTTGATTTGATTACTCATGTTTTCCTCTGAATTTTTCATTTCGCCGGTTCAAAAAAACTCGCCAAGCATCTGAGGGAGACGACATTTTTTTCGCCGACATTCGGCCCGCGTGTAAGGTGGCCGCATTTTAACCCGCGATGGGTCAGGATCTCAATAAACAAAAGGCTGTCCCGCAAAGGACAGCCTTAAGTGTTTACAACACCAACTTGCGGATGTCTGCCAGCACGCCGCTCAGGAAGGTGACGAAGCGGGCACCTTCGGCGCCATCGATCACCCTGTGGTCATAGGACAGTGACAGGGGCAGCATCAGCCGCGGCGCAAAGTCCTTGCCGTTCCACTTGGGCTTGATCTCGGACTTGGACACACCGAGGATCGCCACTTCGGGGGCATTCACAATCGGCGTGAAGGCGGTACCGCCCAGGCCACCCAGGCTGGAAATGGTAAAGCAGCCACCCTGCATATCGGATGCGGTCAGCTTACCGGCACGGGCCTTCTTGGAAATTTCCGCCAGCTCGCGGGACAACTCATAGATGCCCTTCTTGTTCACATCACGCACCACCGGCACTACCAGGCCTGTGGGGGTATCCACTGCGATACCAATGTTGATGTACTTCTTGAGGATCAGGCTCTCACCGTCATCGGACAGGGACGAGTTGAAAGAAGGAAACTCCTCCAGAGCCTTGGCCACGGCCTTCATGATGAACACCAGCGGGGTGATCTTCATGCCGGTATCTTTCTTGGCTTCCTCGGCGTTCTGGTTTTTGCGGAAATCTTCCAGCTCGGTGATATCGGCCTCATCAAACTGAGTCACATGGGGGATCATCACCCAGTTGCGATGCAGGTTGGCGCCGGAAATCTTCTTAATGCGGGACAGAGGTTGTACCTCGGTCTCACCGAACTTGGCAAAATCCACCTTGGGCCAAGGCAGCAGACCCAGACCGGCACCGTCGCCCTTGCCTGCAGGCGCTGCTGCAGCTGCATCCAGACGCTTGAGTGCATCCTTGATGTAGGCCTGCACGTCTTCGCGCAGCACCCGGCCCTTGCGGCCGGTGCCTTTTACCTTGGCCAGATTGACGCCAAATTCACGGGCCAAACGACGCACCACGGGCGATGCATGGGCATATTCGTGGTTTTCCACGAACTCACCTGTCTTGGCCTGAGCATTGGCAGCCGGAGCAACAGCTGCCGGAGCAGCGGCCTGAGCCACAGGAGCAGAAGCAGGAGCGGCAACTGGCGCAGCACCCTGGACAGGATTCCCTGCGACTTCAAACACCATAATCAGGGAGCCGGTGGACACCTTGTCACCCACGGCGACCTTGATCTCTTTTACCGTGCCGGCAACGGGAGCCGGTACTTCCATGGCGGCCTTATCGCCTTCCACTGAAAGCAGCGATTGCTCCTTGGCAACCACATCGCCCACTTTTACCAGCAGCTCGGTCACTTCCACTGCATCACCGCCGATGTCAGGAACATTGATGTCCTGCAATCCGGCGGCAACGGGCGCCACGGCGACCGGGGCAGAAGCAGCAGCTACGGCAGCAGAAGCGCCGGCCACCGGTGTGCCTGCCACCTCAAATACCATGATAAGTGAACCTGTGGCGACCTTGTCACCCTTGGCGACCTTGAGTTCTTTCAACACGCCGGCAAAAGGTGCAGGTACCTCCATGGCGGCCTTGTCGCCTTCCACGGTAATCAGCGGCTGCTCTTCAGCTATGCTGTCGCCGATGGCCACCAGGATCTCGGTCACTTCCACTTCGTCACCGCCAATGTCGGGGACCTGCACTTCTTTCAGTGCCACAGTGGCATTTACTGAAGCAGGGGCCGCGGCCACGGGCGCAGCCGCAGGTGCGGGAGCCGCGGTCGCGGCAGAAGCTTCGGCCTCAAATTCCATGATCAGTGAGCCGGTGGCAACCTTGTCACCCACGGCAATCTTGATAGCCTTGACCACGCCGGCGGCGGGGGCTGGCACTTCCATGGAAGACTTGTCGCCTTCCACTGTGATCAGCGACTGCTCTTTCGCGACGGTGTCACCCACCTTCACCAGGAGTTCGGTGACTTCGACTTCATCTGCGCCAATATCGGGTACGTGAATTTCGATTGTCATTGTCTGTTCTCTTACGCGTAAAGCGGGTTCATCTTCTCGGTGTCAATGTCGAACTTACGGATGGCATCTGCCACCACGGACTTCGCCACTTCACCGCGCTTGGCCAGCTCATTGAGCGCCGCCACCACCACGTAACCGGCGTTCACTTCGAAGTGACGACGCAGGTTGGCACGACTGTCGGAGCGGCCGAAACCGTCGGTACCCAGCACCTTGAAGGATGCAGCCGGTACGAAGGCACGAACCTGCTCGGCATAGTTCTTCATGTAATCTGTGGCCGCAATCGCAGGCGCATCACTCATCACAGTGGCAATGTAAGGCACCTTGGCTTCGGCTTCAGGATGCAGCATGTTGTAGCGCTCGCAGTCCTGGCCGTTGCGGGCCAGCTCGTTGAAGGAGGTCACAGAGAACACATCCGATGCCACGCCGTACTCCTCGGCCAGGATGACCGCCGCCTTGCGCACTTCGTTCATGATGGTACCGGAACTCAGCAGCTGTACCTTGGCCTTGGCGCCTGCATGGCTTTCCAGCTTGTAGATACCCTTGCGGATCCCTTCCTCGGCACCTTCCGGCATGGCCGGCATGGCGTAGTTTTCGTTCATCAGCGTCAGGTAGTAGAACACGTTCTCCTGCTCGCCATACATGCGGCGGATACCGTCCTGAATGATGACCGCCGTTTCGTAGGCAAAGGTCGGATCGTAGGAAATACAGTTGGGCACTGTGCCGGCCAGGATATGACTGTGGCCGTCTTCGTGCTGCAAACCTTCACCGTTCAGCGTGGTGCGACCGGCAGTGGCGCCCAGCAGGAAGCCACGGGCCTGTTGATCGCCCGCCATCCATGCCATGTCGCCAACACGTTGGAAACCGAACATGGAGTAATAGATGTAGAAGGGGATCATCGGCAGGTTGTTGGTGCTGTACGAGGTGGCGGCGGCAACCCATGAAGACATGGCGCCCAGCTCGTTAATCCCTTCCTGCAATACCTGACCTGCAGTGTCTTCCTTGTAGTAAGACACAATCTCACGGTCTTCCGGAATATAGTTCTGACCACGGGGGTTATAGATACCAATCTGGCGGAACAGGCCTTCCATACCGAAGGTACGGGCCTCATCGGCGATGATTGGCACTATGTTCTTACCGATATTCTTGTCTTTCAGCAGAATATTCAGGGTACGAACAAAGCCCATGGTGGTGGAGATTTCGCGCTTCTGCTCTTCCAGCAGCGGCTGGAACTCGGTCAGTTCGGGCGCGATAAATTCACCGCTGAAGTTGGGCAGACGCTTGGGGGTATAGCCGTGCAGCGCCTGGCGGCGGGCGTGCAGGTAAGTGTGCTCGGCACTGCCTTCTTCCAGCTTGAGGTAAGGCAGGTTTACCAGCTCTTCGTCGCTGATAAGATCGGTCAGGCCCAGACGATCGCGCATCTTGCTTACGTGGGTCATGTCCATCTTCTTGACCTGGTGAGCGATGTTTTTGCCTTCGGCAGCATCACCCATGCCGTAACCTTTAACTGTCTTGGCCAGGATCACAGTCGGACGGCCCTTGGTTTGCTTGGCATTTTGGAATGCAGCAAACACCTTGGACGGTTCATGGCCACCGCGCTTGAGGGCAAAGATTTCATCGTCGGTCATGTCGGCCACCAGGGCCGCAGTCTCTGGATACTTGCCGAAGAAGTGCTCACGCACAAAGGCGCCGTCTTTAGCCTTGAAGGTCTGATAATCACCGTCAACGGTTTCGTTCATCAGCTGCAACAGCTTGCCTGTGGTGTCCTTGGCCAGCAGCTTGTCCCAGCCACTGCCCCAAACTACCTTGATCACGTTCCAACCGGCACCCTTGAACAGGCCTTCCAGCTCCTGAATGATCTTGCCGTTACCCATCACAGGACCGTCGAGACGCTGCAGGTTACAGTTGATCAGGAAGCAAAGGTTATCCAGCTTTTCACGGGCGGCGAAAGAAATGGCACCACGGCTTTCCGGCTCGTCCATCTCACCGTCGCCGAGGAAGGCATAAACACGCTGCTCAGAGGTGTCCTTCAGACCACGACCATTAAGGTACTTGAGGAAGCGCGCCTGGTAGATGGCAGAAATAGGGCCCAGGCCCATGGATACGGTTGGGAATTGCCAGAATTCGGGCATCAACTTGGGATGCGGATAAGAAGGCAAACCTTTACCGTCCACTTCCTGACGGAAGTTGTTCAGCTGGTCTTCTGTCAGACGACCCTCAACGAAGGCGCGGGCGTAGATACCGGGGGAGATGTGGCCCTGGTAATACACCAGATCGCCACCGTCTTTCGGGTTGGGGGCGCGGAAAATATGGTTGAAACCCACTTCATAAAAAGCAGCAGAAGATTGGAATGAGGCCATGTGGCCGCCCAGTTCCAAATCTTTCTTGGATGCGCGCAGCACTATCATGATGGCGTTCCAACGGATGATGGAACGAATGCGGCGCTCGATAGTGGTGTCACCGGGATAAGCCGGTTCTTCGGTGAGCGGGATAGTGTTCACGTAGTTGGTGGTAATGCCGGTGGGCATATCCACACCGTCAAGACGGGCCCGATCCAATACCTGTTCCAACAGGAACTGGGCACGCTCTACGCCTTCTTCTCGGACAACGGACTCGAGGGCTGCAAGCCACTCCTGGGTTTCGGTTGGATCTAAGTCTTGTAGCATATGTTCAGACATGAGACTGTCCTTATTTATATACATTTTTGGTGGATTAACGGCTTCCGGAGGAACTGGCGAATTGCCAACCCGGCTTTCAGGCGCCGCTCTTTAAACGGCGCAGGCTACGCTGCAACCGGCTGTCTTCTTCCCTTACCGCCAGCATGACTTCCTCGATGTAGCTCAAGTGCTCATTCGAGGCTTCGCGGGCCGCTTCGGGATCACGGCGAACGATGGCGGCGAGCAGTGCCCGGCGGTGTTCGTTGGCCATTCTGGAGGCATCTTCGCGTCGGCTCAGAAGTTCCAGGTTTTGTGCCACATTTTTATGCAGCACGGGAGTCAAACTGAGTACCAGGTGCAGCATGGCCACGTTATGTGAGGCTTCTGCCACCGCCCGGTAAAAACGCACAATGGCATCGGCCTGTTGTTCTATTCCCTGGGCCTGCTCCACTTGCTGGATCATATTCTGGATGTTCTGCATATCTGCGTCTGTACCACGCAGCGCCGCGAAATAGGCCATCATGCCTTCGGTGGCATGACGGAATTCGAGCAGGTCATATTGACTCTCGGAATCGCTGTGCATCAATTCCACGATAGGATCGGCAAGACTTTGCCAGAGCTGTTCCTTTACATAGGTACCGCCGCCTTGGCGGCGCATCAACAGGCCCTTGGCCTCCAGCTTTTGAATGGCTTCGCGCAGGGATGGACGGGAAACTTCGAACTGAATGGCCAGCTCGCGCTCCGGCGGCAGTTTTTGCCCCGGCTGCAAGCTACCCTCAAGGATCATGCGCTCAAGTTGCTGCATGATCACATCTGAAATTTTCGGCTGGTTGATTTTGCTATAAGCCATTTGGCCCTCAGCTCCTTTGTAAATTGGTCTTACCAATTTTAGCAAGTGAGGGCACTTTATCAAATCACAGTTTTAAAGTCTACTTCAGTGATCCCCATCACTTACGGACAGAGAGCATAGCCCAAAATGTTGGCCATGGGGTCTGACCAATTGCCATCAAACAAGATCCAGGCCACAGAATCAGCTGACAACGCCGAAAATTGTCAGTAAGGACAGGGCTGTCACCAAGAGCACAAAGTTGCGTTTGGTGAGTGCCAATAACGCCAGTGTCGGTTGAACACATACGGGCGCTTCCGATGGCTCAGGCAACTCTTCGGCGCTGACGGCGGTGTCTATAATAATGCTGCGTGCCGAGGCCGATGAATCCAGCGCCAGGCGTCGCCAACTGGCAAAGGCCGGCTTGAAGTCACCACTGAGCACATAAAACAGCGCAAATATGCGGCTGGGCAACCAATCGAGTACCCATTGCAAGGCATCCACCAAAGGCAATGACGCTTTGGCTTTTTGCTGCACCAGACTGCAATAACGCACTGTGCAGTAGAGAACGGCCCCGACCGGGCCCAGCAAGATAAAGTACAAGGCCACGGCCCCGTAATAACGGTAGTTGACCCAGGCGACACTCTGCCCCACCCTGGCTGCAAGCGCCTTCTCACTGACCGCATCCAGGCATTCACTGCAATCCAATTGCTCGGCATGGTGATAACAGGCCTGAACATCGCCACGGCAGGCCGCCTGAATATAGTGCTTGAAGGATGCCCTTTGCTCATCGTGACTGAAACAGACGATTGCCACCAGTACCCACAGCAAGAGTGACAGGCTGCCCCAGGCCACTCCGGCAACCAACAAGCCGGCAATATAAACCAAGGCTGCAGGCAGAAGTATTGCCAACCCCAATTGCAGTTCGGACAGTTTAAACAATACCGAACCAGTCCCCTCCCGGGGCTTACCAAACAGCAGCTCCAACCCTTCGGGCAGCAAAGTATCAAATTGCCAGGCTGACGGGAGCAACCTGAGTCGCTCCACCAAGATGGCCACCAATAATGAGAACAATGCCATATTATTTGCTTCCTTTTGCGCTATCGCGCCCTTGCTAAAGTTCCGCCAGACTGGCCAAGTAAGAGTGCCAATCAAAGTGTGGACCCGGATCGGTTTTTCTTCCTGGCGCAATATCGCTGTGGCCAACGATACGATCTCTGCTGATGCCTGGATAATGCCGCATCAGCTTGCTGGTCAGCTCAGTGAGCCTTCCATATTGCACCGGTTCAAAATCAACCTCATCCGTACCCTCCAGCTCTATGCCGATAGAAAAGTCATTGCAGCCACTACGGCCTTCAAAGCTGGAAAGGCCCGCATGCCAGGCGCGCTGATCACAGGATACAAACTGCAATACCGCACCATCACGTCGAATCAGAAAATGCGCCGACACTTCCAGGCCCTTAAGATCGGCGAAGCTGGGGTCGGCGGCACAGTCCAATTTTCCCAGAAACAAGTCTTCTATATAGGGAGTCCCAAAACAGCCGGCGGGCAGGCTGATATTGTGAATGACCAACAGGCTGACCTCCCCATGGGGCCGGGTATTAAAGAAGGGAGACTCACATCTTTGGGCCGCCAGGAACCAACCTTGCTGCCATTCATTTTTGGCCACGCCAACCACACCAGACTATGACTTTGATAGATAACACTTTAACAACTTAGCCCTGGTTAACCAACTGCTATATTAAGCCATGCATCCAAAGCGCCCACCTATGCCCAAGCCAAGTGAGGATGTGGTACCATCACCACAGATGCAGGGGGTGAAGACATCCCCAATACGCTCCACAGTCCCAATTTGCTCCACAGTATTGGTACCAAGTATCAAGGAAATGAAAATGCTGGAAAATGATATTCGACTCACGGTAAAGGCAGCCCTGGATGAGGATTTAGGACATCAGGATGCCAGCGGAGACATTACGGCACAGCTGATACCGGCAGACAAATATGCCGAAGCCACACTTATCACCCGTGAAGAAGGAGTGTTCTGTGGCAAAGCCTGGGCCGAACAGGTGTTCAATCAGCTCGGCGGTGAAGTCGCCTTGCATTGGCATGTAGATGATGGCGATCTGGTATTGCCAAATCAGGTGCTGTGTGAACTGTCCGGTCCGGCACGAGCCATATTGACCGGTGAGCGTACCGCGATGAACTTCATCCAGACGCTGTCCGGTGTCGCCAGCCTTACCAAGACCTATGTGGACAAGCTGGCAGGTACTCAATGTCGCCTGCTGGATACCCGCAAGACTATTCCGGGCCTGCGCACGGCACAGAAATATGCCGTAACCTGTGGTGGCGGTAGCAACCATCGCATCGGTCTGTACGACGCCTTTTTGATAAAAGAAAATCACATCATGGCCTGTGGCGGCATTAAACAGGCTATAGATAAGGCGCGCAGTCTGTATGCCGATAAACCGGTAGAGGTAGAAGTGGAAAGCCTGGACGAGCTGACCCAGGCCTTGGATGCCGGCAGCGACATTATCATGCTGGATAACTTCGATATCACCATGATGATCGATGCGGTTGAACTTAATAACAGCTACAAAGAAAAAGGCTTGGGCGCCAAATTGGAGGTGTCGGGCAATGTCACCCTGGAAACCCTGGCCGAATTTGCCCGTACCGGCGTCGACTTTATCTCTGTCGGAGCCTTAACCAAGCACGTCCGCGCACTGGATCTCTCTCTGAGATTGAAAGCCTGATAGCCGACAAAAGCTGGCACACTTCATAGTGCGCCAGCCATCTCTTACATTATTCTGTATTGACTGCAAGCCCCAAAAGACCCATTCACAATTTTAGTGGCATTTTCCACACTCAAATGGATGCTCCTCCAAAAGCCTGGTAAACGGCCGAAATTGCCGCCGTTAAATTGACGTTTCAGCCAAAGCGTCAAGCAATCGAACACTTGTCAATGAACTGTTAGAACCAACGTCTCAAAAAACCAACTATCTTAGATAAATTAAGCGACTAGACACGACTTTCGTGCAATTTTCTGTTTCATTTTCGCAAACTTTATACTAACTTTTACTCCAGGCGTAATGGCCTGTCCGGACGAAGTGTCTGAGATGGTAAAAAATGCGTGTGGGACAAGAAACTGAACACGCCTTTCTTATCACTTAAACTCCTTTGAACCGGAGAGTGAGACCGAGACAGCCGGGAGGGCCATTATCGGTTCGTACCTCGCGATGCTTGTAACATATGCATACATCAAGAGGCAGCTTCTTTCATCTTGGGTCAGTTGTCCCATGGAGCGAGAAGCACAGTCACCGAATTCAACATAATGCCAAACTTGGTGTGAAGACACTGATGCGTTGGGGTTGATGATGAATCAGGTGATCAGGGTGAGGTTGATGCCTTACTGTTCATAAAAACGTAAATTGGACAGTTTGTTATCGACAACATTAATAACAGACGAATACAATCCATCGTCATCCGACCAGGGTGCCGACATCAGGGACGAACCGGATTGCGAGTAACACAGGGTTAACATTTTACCGTTAGCTACTGTGCATCTGGCATCCGGATGATGTATGGTTACAAGGAATCGACCTGGCAACTGGGTCAACAAACTTTGGTCAACTAAATTGCAGAGCAATTTACGGAGAAAGAAATGAAAGGTATCACTTTAAAGAAAAACGCCAAGGGTTTCACCCTGATCGAACTGATGATCGTTGTGGCAATTATCGGTATTCTGGCCGCCATCGCGCTGCCTGCGTACAAAAACTACACCCTTAAAGCAAAATTCACCGAAGTTGTTAATGCAACTGGCGCTTTAAAGACAGCTGTTGAAATCTGTGCACAGAATCTCCAGACTGTCACTGGCTGCACTGGCAGTTCCAACGGTATTACTGCAGACGTTACTGCCTCCGCTTCAGCTGTTGGCTTATCAACCAAAGATGGCGTTATCGTAGCAGTGCCGATGACAGGTAAAGGTTTAGATCCTGCCGATACCTACACTTTGACACCAACCTTCCAAGCTTCTGGCGCTGTGACTTGGGCAGCAGCTTGCGGAAACAAGTCTACGCAGTTCTGCTAACAGTTAAGTCTGTTTTAGGGTTGTGAGTCGATATGATTGAACAACCCTTTAGGAAGAATATGCCAACCACAGGCCTCCATCTTGGATTATCTACGCTGTTTATCCGTAAGAGGCTGCTCACCGAAGAGCAGCTCACGGAGGCCATAGCGACATCCCGCAAAAACAGGCATTCGCTGGTCACCACCCTGGTGGCCAGCAGCCTTTTATCGGCACGGGAAATTGCCGAGCTGTGCTATGAAGAATATGGCACACCACTGCTGGATCTAGCAGAATTCGATATCACCAGTATCCCCGAAGATTTCCTCAATAAAAAACTGGTCGATAAGCACCGCTGCCTGCCGCTGTTCAAACGCGGCAACCGTCTCTATATTGCCACCTCAGACCCGACCAATATTGCGGCGCTAGAGGATTTTCAGTTTTCCGCCGGTCTACATGCCGAAGCCATTTTAGTGGAGGACGATAAACTCAGCAAAGCACTGGAGAAAGTTCTCGAGGAAGACCTTAACAGCCTCGACCTTGGCGGGCTTGATGAAGCATCCTTAGCCGGCATTGAAATAACCGATACTGACAAGAGGCAGGAAGAGCAACAGGGGGATGGCAGCGATGACGCGCCAATAGTTATCTACATCAACAAGATTCTGACCGATGCCATCCGTAAGGGAGCGTCGGATCTGCACTTTGAGCCTTACGAAAAACGCTATCGCATCCGTTTTCGTATCGATGGTATCTTGCACGAAGTCTCTGAACCACCGATTAACCTTGCCGGACGTATTTCTGCCCGCCTAAAGGTCATGTCCAAGCTGGACATTGCCGAGCGGCGGGTCCCCCAGGATGGTCGCATCAAGATGAAACTGTCACGCACCAAGTCGATAGACTTTCGTGTCAGTACCTTGCCGACCCTGTGGGGCGAAAAAATTGTAATGCGTATTCTGGATTCTTCATCGGCCCAGCTCGGCATCGAAAAGCTCGGCTACGAAGAAGACCAAAAAGCAGCTTATCTGGAAATGTTGGCCAAGCCCCAGGGCATGATTTTGGTGACTGGCCCGACAGGGTCGGGCAAAACGGTATCCCTGTATACCGGGCTTAACATACTCAACACCGAAGAGCGCAATATCAGCACCGCCGAAGATCCGGTGGAAATAAACCTGGAAGGGGTCAATCAGGTTCATATTAACCTCAAGGCAGGATTGACCTTTGCCTCGGCGCTGCGTTCCTTCCTGCGTCAGGATCCCGACGTGGTGATGGTGGGTGAAATCCGCGATCTGGAAACGGCGGAAATCGCCATTAAGGCCGCGCAAACAGGGCACCTGGTATTATCAACCCTGCATACCAACTCTGCCGCAGAGACACTCACCCGTTTAATCAACATGGGCGTGCCCGGCTACAACATAGCCAGTTCGGTCAATCTGATTATTGCGCAGCGCCTGGCCAGAAGACTTTGTCCAGAATGCAAAGAACCCGAAGAGATACCCGAGCATGAGTTATTGCGGTTGGGATTCTCACAGGAGCAAATAAATCAAGGTATCACCTTATATAAGCCCTGCGGATGCGATCTCTGCTCCGGTGGCTATAAAGGGCGGGTGGGTATCTATGAAGTGATGAAAATGTCAGACGAAATAGCCCGAACTATTATGGAAGGAGGTAACTCGCTGCAAATTGCCTCCATGGCCAAGAGCCAGGGAATGCGCGATTTGCGTCAATCGGGCCTGCTCAAGGTCATACAGGGCGTCACCAGCATTGCCGAAGTCAACCGGGTCACCAGTTTCTAATACATAAGTAAATATAAGTTCAGGATAACTCTCATGGCCACAGCAACGGCAAGCAGCAAGTCCAAAGCCAAAAAATCCACAGCCCCCAAAGCGCCGAAAATCTATACCTTCGAGTGGAAAGGCCTGAACCGCGAGGGTAAAAAGACCAGTGGTGAATTACGCGCCGCAAACGTTGCCGAAATTCGTGCCCAATTAAAAAATCAGGGTATTACCCCAAAGACAGTTAAAAAGAAATCCGCGCCACTATTTGGTGGCGATAAAAAAATCAATGCGATGGATATCGCCATGATTACCCGCCAGATTGCCACCATGCTATCGGCCGGGGTTCCCTTGGTCACCACCATAGAGATTCTCGGCCGCGGCCACGAAAAACCCCGTATGCGAGAACTCTTGGGTGGCATACTTGCAGATGTGCAGTCCGGTATTCCTCTTTCTGACTCCCTGCGGCCACACAGAGTTTACTTTGATGATTTGTATGTAGATCTGGTCGCTGCGGGCGAGCATTCAGGTTCACTCGATGCCGTATTTGATCGCATCGCTACCTATAGAGAAAAAGCCGAAGCGCTCAAGTCAAAAATTAAGAAGGCCATGTTCTATCCCGCAGCTGTCGTTGTGGTTGCCGTGGCGGTGACCACATTATTGCTGTTGTTTGTTGTGCCCCAGTTTGAAGACATATTTGCCAGCTTCGGCGCCGAACTGCCGGCCTTTACCCAAATGATCATTGGGATTTCACGCTTCCTGCAGTCCTCTTGGTACATTTTTCTAGTCGCGATAGTTGCCGGCATTTGGAGTTTTGTCCGGGCTCACCGAAATTCGCAGCTATTTCGGGATAAAGTCGACGAATATGTGCTGAAAATCCCCATAGTGGGTGAAATTCTGCACAAAGCCGCCATGGCCCGTTTTGCCCGCACTCTGGCCACCACTTTTGCGGCTGGTGTCCCCTTAATCGATGGCCTTGAGTCAGCGGCTGGTGCGTCAGGTAATGCAGTCTATCGCAAGGCCCTTTTGAAAATCCGCCAGGAAGTCATGGCCGGTATGCAAATGAACGTGGCCATGCGCACGGTTAACCTGTTTCCCGACATGCTTATTCAAATGGTGATGATAGGCGAGGAATCAGGCTCTCTGGATAACATGCTCAACAAAGTTGCCAATATCTATGAAATGCAGGTGGATGATGCCGTCGATGGTTTATCCAGCCTTATCGAACCCATAATGATGGTGGTGATAGGAACCTTGGTCGGCGGCCTGATTGTGGGTATGTATCTTCCCATCTTCCAGATGGGTAACGTGGTTGGTTAACCACATATTTTTATAAAAGTTAATAATAAGAATTAAATATGAGCCAATTTGTCATCGCCTTGGGTCAATCCCCATGGCTGTTTATTAGCCTGGCATTTATATTCGCTGCCTGCATTGGCAGCTTTCTCAATGTGGTCATTCACCGCTTCCCTGTGATGTTGAAAAGGGAATGGCAGCAGGAGTGCAATCAATATTTGAGCGAGTATCATCCAGCCTTGGTCGCCAAAGTGGGCGAGGCTGAGCTGCAAAAGCCAATTGATAATTATCCGAGCAAATATAACCTGATTGTACCGGCCTCACGCTGTCCCAAATGTCACAGCAGCATTAAGGCTTGGCATAATTTGCCCATCCTTGGTTGGATGCTGCTAAAAGGGAAGTGCGCCAACTGTCAGACTCCCATATCCGCCAGATATCCCATAGTCGAAGCCTTAACCGGCATTACAGTCGCAACACTGGCCTGGCATTTCGGCCCCAGCTGGCAGTTTTTATTGGCTGCGCTGTTAACTTTTGGCTTAATAGCCATGGCCGGAATAGATTTAGACGAAATGTTGTTGCCGGACCAAATAACACTGCCATGGTTGTGGCTCGGTTTGCTGGCGAATCTCAATAATCAATTTGTCGGGATTGAAGATGCCCTTATTGGCGCAATGGCAGGCTATCTGTCGCTCTGGTCCGTATATTGGCTATTCAAAATACTCACGGGCAAGGAAGGCATGGGCTATGGCGATTTTAAGCTGATGGCCCTGTTCGGCGCTTGGCTTGGCTGGCAAATGCTGCCGCTCATTATCTTGCTCTCATCTCTTGTTGGCGCCCTAGTGGGAATCACCATGATGCTGAGTAAAAAACTCTCCCGTGAAAACCCCATTCCCTTCGGTCCCTATATTGCGGCAGCCGGCTGGATAGCCTTGGTTTGGGGACAAGACATAGTTGACTGGTACCTAGCCGGTCTGTGACGCCTTGTATGAAGAAATACCTTGTAGGTTTAACCGGTGGGATAGGCAGCGGCAAGACAACCGTTGCCAATGGCTTTTTAACTCATGGTATTAAGCTGGTTGATGCGGACATAGTTGCCCGGGAAGTCGTCGAACCAGGCAGTCCAGGCCTTGAACAGATCCGCGCCCACTTTGGCAACTCGGTTATTAACGGCGATGGCACTTTGAATCGTGGGCATTTACGGGAAATCGTATTTGCCAATCCACAGCATAGAGAATGGCTGAATAATCTTTTGCATCCAATGATCAGGACGCGAATGCTGGAACTTGTCGAAAAAGCCAATTCGCCGTATGTGATCTTGATTGCCCCCTTGCTATTTGAGAACGGCTTGGATAGGTTAGTCAATCGGACCTTGGTGGTGGATATTTCACCTGAAAAGCAAATAGCCAGAACCATGGCCAGGGATAAAGTATCAGAAACACAGGTCAATAATATTATAGCCAGCCAGATGTCGCGGGAAGACCGCTTGGCCAAGGCAGATGACATCATAGATAACAATGGAGACGTTGCCGGCATAGAAGATAAAGTCGCTGAACTGCATAGCTTGTATATGACCTTATCTCAGTCGCAATAACAGCGCATGACAGAACTGATATACGAACAACCATTAAATGAGCGAATTCGTAGTTATCTGCGTCTGGAATATCTGTCTCAACAAATAGAGAATAATTTGCAGCAGGATCACCAGCACAGGTGTTTTTACCCCCTGTTCTCCCTGTGCGATTTAACCGACCGCTGCGATTACCGTAATGATCTTTTAAAAGAGATAGAAAAGCAGCTTTTTATGCTGGCCAAATGGCAGCAGCTACCCCACGCCAATGCCCCCCAAATAGAAGTCTTCGTCAGTCAACTCACCTCCGCCAAGGAAGCGTTGCAGACCCCGAATCGAATAGGTTCCTGTCTCAAACAGGACAGGTTTCTCAATGCCCTACGGCAAAGATTCGGCATGCCCGGGGCCTGCTGCAATTTTGATCTGCCACAGCTGCACTTTTGGCTGGCCAAGCCTTGGCCGCAACGGCAAATGGAATATCGAGCCTGGGTGGATCATTTTTCCCCACTGCTGGAACCTGTCAACCTCTTGCTGTCTTTAATCAGAAGCACCGGTGAGTTCCAGGACACTCAGGCCTGTGGTGGCTTTTACCAGGGCGACAGCGCCCAGCCGTTATCCCTTATCCGGGTGAAATTGGACGCCAATCAAGGCTGTTACCCCACCATCAGCGGCCACAAAAATCGCTTTGCGATTCATTTTGTTCAGTTTCAGGAACAACGCCATTCGGACAAAACCATAGAGTTTAAACTGGCAACCTGCCCTTGATGGCGATACCATTGGCCTCCAGGCCATAGATCTGCAGTTACGAGCCATGCCCATCACAGTACAATGTCCCCAATGTAAGAAAACCGTCGAATGGAACAGTGATTTTCCGTTCAAGCCATTTTGCAGCGAACGCTGCAAATTGATTGACCTCGGAGACTGGGCTTCAGAAAAGCATGCCATTCCGGTTAAACCTGAGTTTGATCCTCAATTGCTTGATGAACTCGGCTTCGACGAAGAACACTTCTTTAAAGAGTAATAGGCAATGCTAAAGCGAATTCACGTGGCGGTTGGCATCATTCAATCGGGTGACACCATATTGCTGGCCAAAAGACACGGACACCTGCATCAAGGTGGAAAATGGGAATTCCCGGGAGGCAAAGTTGAACCGGGCGAAACCGTCGCCATGGCACTGGCACGGGAATTAAAAGAGGAAGTGGGCCTGGAAATTCATGGTTGCACCCCCTTTATGGAGCTGGCCTACGACTATCCGGATAAGCAGGTCTTTTTGGACATTCACTTGGTCAATGACTTCAGTGGTGACGCTCACGGCGCAGAAGGGCAGGAAATTGCCTGGGTACCAATGAGCGAATTGAGCCAATATTCCTTTCCTGATGCCAACCGCCCCATACTCGACAAATTGCTTGGCTTAAATTGCTGAAGCTTTTCTCTGCCCGGAACCGCATCCGGGCAGCTTTCCCACAGATCCCCGGAAGCTTCGACTGTCTCACTTGCAAAAGTGAGATCACTTTGGCATGTCGCAATTCCATAATCGACTAAAATAGACAATGCTTTTTCGGTTGCCCTTAGTCACGGCAGCCGCAATCCTCACGCAGCCCATCTAAAGGTTTTTCACCATGTTAAAGAACGCATTATTCACTCTGCTTCTGGCTATCTGCCCCGTGCTGGCCAATACGGAAGAACCCATTACGGAAATCAATGTTGTCAGCGAGGTATGGACTAATGCCACCGAAAAAAGTGGCCGGGGTCTTTACTGGGATATGTTGCGGCTGGTGTATCAGCAAGAAGGCATCAAACTCAACTTCGAAACCATGCCCTACGCCAGGAGCGTCAGTAAGGTGATGGCAAATGGTGCCGATGCCTGGGTCGGCGCTTCTCCAGACGAAGTTGCAGACGCCGTATATCCCAAGCTGCCTCTGGATGAAGATCAGTATTACGCCCTGTATCCCAAAGGCAAGGTTGCCAACTGGCAGGGAGAGCAAAGCCTGGCAGAAAAGCGGGTTGGCTGGAGTAAGGGCTATCAACTGGACAGCTACCTCAAGGTCAAGGTGGAGGCCAGTGAGTTCCTCAAATTAAAAGTTGGCATCAATCGCTTACAAAGCGGTGAGCTGGACTTTGTACTCGACGCCCGTTATGACCTGGAGCAGGAAATGCAGCGGGAAAACATTGACCCGACTGAATTTGAGATGCAAAAGGTCATAGTGTTGCCAACTTTCATTGCCTTTGCCAACAACGAGCGCGGTCGTCGGCTGGCGGCTATCTACGATAAACAGATGCGTGAACTGATCAAGTCAGGCGCCATACGCAAGCTGTTTGACCAATACCAGTGGCCCACCTTCCCCTTCGAAGAATGACCCACTTAGCCGGGTCGCCTCCATCAGACCCGGCTTAGTTTCAGCTGCTAATGCTACTGCTAAAAAGAGCTGAAATTACAACCCGACTCCATATTGCCCCCTCCTACTCCTCTGAAGCGAGTTTGCCGCTTTAATGGGGCTTGCTGCTCTCATCGCCTGCCAACTTCGCTGTGATCCGCCGCCCAAATAGCCCTGTTGCCCCTTGCCTGCCTGACTGCTGAACACTAACATGCATTATTTTTACATCATTAAGGAATACCCATGAACCCCACATCATTACTGGATCGCAGCGTAGGTGAACTGGTGGCAGAAGACTTTCGCCGCGCCCATGTTTTCAGTCAGTTTGGTATCGATTTTTGTTGTGGCGGTGGCAGGTCTTTGGCCAAGGCCTGTGAGCGTGCCGGGGTTCCCACCGATCGCCTGCTCGACCTGCTGGAAACCATGGCCGCCAGCGGTAAAGCCGACGACACCCTCAATCAATTACCCCTGGGCGAACTGATTGATTACATCGAAGCCAATCACCATGCCTACGTCAGGGAAAAAGCCCCCCTATTGCTGGAGTACACGGCCAAAATGGTGCGCGCCCACGGTGAACACTTTGCAGAAATCAAGCCCCTGGCTGCCTGGGTACAGGCATTGATGGATGATCTGGTGCCCCATCTGATGAAGGAAGAGCAGGTACTGTTCCCGGCCATTCGCGCCATGGCGGCCGGTGAAGCGGTTGAAGGTTGCTTTGGTCATATAGGCAACCCAATCCGCGCCATGCAGCACGAACACGACGATGCAGGGCAAATACTGGCGAAATTGCGTGAAATAACCGGTAATTATCAGCCACCGGAAAATGCCTGCACCACCTGGCGGGTCTGCTATGCCACCCTGGCAGAATTTGAGGCAGATTTGCATCGCCACATACATTTGGAAAACAACCTGCTGTTTCCCAAGGTTATGGCCCTGACTTGCTAAGGCTGGCCAGCGCCGCTTTCCCATGCTATGACTGAGACAAGGGCGGCTAACCACCGCCCCGTCAGTTCGGAGGGAAAGCATGGCGGCACTAGCTCTCAGTGATCTCGATAGACTGCGGGAATCTGTCAGGGTGGAGTTCAAACTGGCTGCGGGGCGCAACGGCCTGGGCCAGCTACCTGAGGCCATCTGGGAAAGCTACAGCGCCTTTGCCAATACCCAGGGGGGAGAAATCATTCTCGGGGTGCGGGAACACGAAGGGCAATTCAGTATCCAAGGCATTGCCCAACCCGAACCTTTGGTGCAACAAATCTGGCAGATCCTGGAAGATCGCAGCCGAATAAGCTGCAATCTGTTGGGCCCGAGAGATGTGCAGATTGTGGCCCTGGCCGACAAGAAACTCATCCGTATCCATGTGCCCGAAGCCACCAAGACTCAGAAGCCCATATTCCTTGGCTGCTCGCCGTTCGGCGGCACCTATTTTCGGGTTGGTGATGCCGATATGCGCGCCAGTCACCGTCAGGTCAACCGCCTGCTGCGGGAAAGCAAACATCTGACGCCACCGGAAAGCTGACAAGTTCTAATTCGTCGCCCCATTAACAGAGGCTGACAACAGTTAACGCCCCCTCAAAGCACCCAATACAACAGGCAGCCGCATTGACGCTCTACGTTAACATTGCCTGCAACTGATACAGCTCATGAATGGTCATGGTGGGCAGCACCGGCGCCGCCAGCGGGCTTGCCTGAGGCAGTTGCAGCCACACGGGCTGGCACCCGGCCATGCGGGCACCGGTCACATCGGCGCTCAGGCTGTCACCCACGTGCAGCAGTTGTGACGCAGATATCCCCAGCCGCTCGCAGGCCAGCTCAAACATATCCGGAAAGGGCTTCATTCGCACGCCCTGCCCCGCCTGCAGCACGAATTCCAACGCCTGTCCCAGGCCTATCTGCTCTGGATTGACGTTACCGTTGCTGAGGCCAATCAAAGGCCAGCGCTGGCCCAATCGTTCCAGCAAGTCCAGCACCTGGTCACTCACCCTGAAATCACTGCGGCAACGTAAAAACTCCGCCATGGCGGCTTCGCTGCCCGATTGGGCTTCCTCTGCGCCATATCCCAGCCGTTCCAGTCCCAGGCGCAAACACCGACGCCTCGCCGCGGTGGGATCGTGTGCCAGAGTCGGTTCCACCGCCATCAGCTGCAATCTGAGATGGCGCCAATTGCTGGCGAGCCAGCTTCGGCTGTTGGGATACTCCTGATGTAAAAAGGCCAGCAGACCGGCTTCGGCCTGGCTGATAATGGGACCGTTATCGTACAGGGTATCGTCAAGGTCAAAACTGATGGCGGCAAAGGGCCGCAACCGCTGGAAGACCTGCATTATCGTTCCTTTTTGCGCGCCCGCGGGTGGGCGCCGTCGTACACCTTGGCCAGATGCTGAAAATCCAGGCTGGTATAGATTTGGGTTGTCGCCAGGTTTGCATGGCCCAGCAACTCCTGCACCGCCCGCAAATCACCGCTGGACTCCAACATGTGGGTGGCAAAGGAATGTCTCAGTTTGTGGGGATGCACATGCACAGCCATGCCCTGGATTTTGGCCCATTTATCGATACGCGCCTGGATGCTGCGATGGGACAGGCGCCTGCCCCTTGCGGTGACGAACAGGGCATCATCCTCGCAGGGCAAGCCCCGGCGAACATCGAGCCAACGGCTAAGGGCCGCAATAGCCACCGAACCCACGGGCAAAATCCGCTCCTTATTGCCCTTACCCAGCACTCGCACCTGCTGTTCCTTAAGGTTAAGCGCGTGACAGTCCAGGCCCGCCAACTCGGCAAGACGTAAGCCGGAGGAGTAGAACAGTTCCATGATGGCGCCATCGCGAATATCCAGCGGATCATCACCGTCGATGTCGAGCAGGTGGCTTATGGCATCCGGATCCAGATTTTTCGGTAACGGCTTATTTTGCTTGGGGGCGCTGAGGCCCACAGCGGGGTTGACCTCAATCACCCCCTGGCGCAACAGAAACTGACCGAATTGCTTGAGTGCCGACAGGCACAGCGCCAGGGAACGGGGGCTCAATCCCTGACGATGCAGCTTGGCCATAACCGCAGCCAAATCCCTGTGCTCCAGGGTCAGCCAGTCCTTGGTGACCATGGCCTTGACCCGATTCAGTTCATACAGGTAGTTGCGAACCGTCTTGTCTGACAGGCGTCGCTCGCTCGTCAGGTAACGTTCGAAGCGCTGCAGCCAATCGTTCATTTGGCCTCAGAGCTTGGGTAACAGATGATCGAGCAGACGCCTGAGCTGGTCCAGCAGCAGGTTATCCATCTCGGGGTGGAAGTGGGCCGGATCCTGGCTGGCGATGGCAAAAACCACCTGACCACAGTCTTCCGACAAGCGGGTCAGGGCCACAGACCCCACATCAGCACCGAACAGACGGCGGGCCTCCTGTTGGGTGAGGCGACCGAAATAATGCCCCTTGGCGAGGCGGTTACTCCAAATGGCCGACAGCTCGCTGTCAATATCGTGGACAGTGATCAGCCGTACATGACTGAAGCCAAATTGCTGCTTGAGCCCCTCGGACAGGCATTGGCGCACCTCGCCCAAGTCCTCGCATTCCAACAAGCGGAACGACAGCTCGTTATTGAAGCGGAAGATGCTTTCATTACGGCTGGCCATCGTCATCAGGGCGGTAATTTCTTCTTCCAGTTGCTGTACCCGGCTGCGGAGCAATTCCTGGCGCCGTTCCACCAGTGACACAGTGCCCCGTTCACCGTGGGGCATCCGCATGGCCAACAACAACTCGGGATAGCGACAGAAAAAATCAGGATTATCCAGCAGGTATTCGCGGATGATCTGTTCGTCAAAGGGTTCAGTCATCAGGGGTTTCACATCTTTCATAGCGGGATCTGTCCATCGTACACGTGCTGGGCGGGACCGGTCATCCACAGGGGCTTGCCCTCGCCTTCCCAATTGATGGTCAGGGTACCGCCGGGCAGGTCTACCCGCACCTGGGTTCCCAGTTTTTCCTGCAATTGCCCCACCACCACGGCGGCACAGGCGCCGCTGCCGCAGGCCAAGGTCTCCGCCGCGCCGCGCTCGTAGACCCGCAGGCGTATATGTTCCGGGCTCAACACCTGCATAAAGCCCACATTGACGCCCTTGGGGAAGCGTTCATGGCGGGTCAGCAAGGAGCCCACCTCGCCCACAGGAGCTGTGTCCACATCGTCCACTTGCAGCACACAGTGGGGGTTGCCCATGGAAACGACCCCGCACAAAAAGGTCTGGGTCGGCGTCGGAATCAGATAGGTCTTCTCGGCCTTTTTGGCCTTAAAGGGGATCTGGGCCGGATCCAGTACAGGCACGCCCATATTGACCGTCACCTGACCATCACGTTCCAACCTCAGGGTCATCTTGCCGCTGCTGGTGCTGACCCGGATCTTGTGTTTGTTGGTCAGGCCCTTGTTACGTACAAAGCGGGCAAAACAGCGGGCGCCATTGCCACACTGCTCAACCTCACTGCCATCGGCATTGAAGATGCGATAGTGGAAGTCCAGGTCCGGATCGTAAGGCGGTTCCACCAGGAGCAATTGGTCGAAACCAATCCCAAAATTGCGATCGGCAAGGCGACGGATCTGCTCCGGGGAAAAATACACGTTCTGGGTCACGCCATCGACCACCATGAAATCATTGCCCAGGCCGTGCATCTTAGTGAAATGGATCAAGATAGCTTCCCTTTACCATGACACCCGCCTTGGCGGGTATCCAAACTCGTGAATAGCGTCAGTTTACGGCAGGATCTGCTCACCATGCCAGAGCTGCGTCAGTTTTTCCCTTTCCCTGACAACACTGGCTGTTGCACCATCCACCATGATTTCCGCCGCCCTGGGGCGGGTGTTGTAGTTGGATGACATAGCAAAGCCGTAGGCACCGGCGGAACGCACCGCCAACAGATCGCCGGACACCACGTTCAACTGACGGTCTTTACCAAGGAAATCCCCTGTCTCACATACAGGTCCCACCACGTCACAAAGGCATGAGTCACCTTCATGGGGGGTCACGGGAATGATGTTTTGCCAGGCGCTGTATAGCGAAGGACGGATAAGATCGTTCATGGCACCGTCGACTATCACAAAGCGTTTGTCGCCATTGTCCTTCAGGAACAGCACTTCGGTCACAAAGATACCGGCATTGGCGGCGATGGCACGACCGGGTTCAAAGATCAGTTTCAACGGCCGCCCGGCAACTTTCTGCAGCAGAGCCTCGGCATACTTGTCCGGATGCGGTGGTGTCTCATCGTTATAGGTCACGCCCAGGCCGCCACCCACGTCCAGGTGTTCAATCACGATACCGTTTTCGGCAAGGCGATCGATCAGCGCCAGCATACGATCCGTGGCATCCAGGAAGGGCCGCAGCTCGGTCAGCTGCGAACCTATGTGGCAATCCACACCCTTCACCTGCAGATTGGGCAGGCTTGCGGCACGCAGAAACAGGGCTTCGGCCTCGTCCATCGGGATACCGAATTTATTTTCCTTGAGACCGGTGGAGATATAAGGATGGGTGCCTGCGTCCACATCGGGGTTGATCCGCAGCGAAATCGGCGCCACCTTGCCCAAACGGCCGGCCACGTCATTGAGCAGTTCAAGCTCGGCAGCGGACTCCACGTTAAAGCAGTGAATGCCCACTTCCAACGCCATTTCCAGTTCATCAACCTTCTTGCCCACGCCGGAAAATACCACCTTGTCAGGATCGCCGCCCGCGGCCATCACCCTGGCAAGCTCACCACCTGAGACTATGTCGAAGCCACTGCCCAGACGGGCCAACACATTCAGCACCGCCAGGTTGGAATTGGCTTTCACTGCATAACAGATAAGGTGCGGATGGGACGCCACCGCCTGATCAAAGGCATGCCAATGGCGCTCCAGTGTCGCCCGGGAATAAATGTACAGCGGCGTGCCATGCTGACGGGCCAATTTGGCCACCTCGCAGTCTTCCGCATACAGGGTGTCGCCTCGATAATTAAAGTGGTCCAAGACAGTATTCCTTATTGTTTTGCTTTGTCTTTGTCTGTTTGTTCTTGGGTCTGATTGTCCGCCGCCGGCGGCGTTTTATACAAAGGGCCTTTCTGACCACAACCCACGACCAGCAGGCTAACAAGCAACAGGGATAATTGCAGTTTCATTTTTCTCAACGTCTGTGCACTGGATGGCTAATGGACTTATAATCGCATCCATACCAATGAAAGCAAAGGACAGAAATAGATGTCGATGACAGACTCCGAGTTTCACCAAAAAGCAGACGAGATGTTCCACATCATAGAAAACGCCATCGAGGACGCCATAGACAGTCAGGGTGCCGATGTTGATGTGGACGCCAGCCATGGCGCGCTGCAGTTGGAATTCGACGATGGTTCAGTGATAGTCATCAATAAACAGGAGCCGCTGCATGAGATCTGGATGGCGACCCGTTTCGGTGGCTTCCATTTCGCCTGCATTGACGGTGACTGGATTGACCAGCGCAATGGTGGCCTGGAGTTCATGTCGTTTGTACGTGAATCCATCAAGCGTCAGAGCGGTATCAACGTCAGCTGGTAAGCCTGAGGGGGCTATAGCTCAGCCCCCATTTCTTCCCGCTGCACCCCCATGGCATTGGCAAAGGGCAGCACCCTGAGCTCACCTTCACTGCGTTCCAGCAGGAAAAACTGCGGCAAATTGAACCGCCGTTTGACCTCAAACAAACCGTCAAATACGTGCTGGCAACTCACTTTACTGACCAGTTCCTCAATGTGACTGCCGTGCTGGATAAAATGACTCAGCTCATTGTCGGCATTCAGAATAAACACATCCAGACCCTCTTCCCGTGGACGCAGAAAGTACTGAATAACTTCTGCTGCCGCATATTGCTGGATAACTTCTGGGGCACTGGAAAAAGGGTCGTCGCCCATATCCGGCCTTGGCAATTCCAGCAACTCGGTATGAAACACTTGTTGATACAGGGATTTGGCGTCGCTGAGGTCCTGGTACTTGAGTCCCATGGTATTGAAAAACAGCCCAAATCTGCGTTTCCCAACCTGCAGTGGTTGCATCAAAGTGCTGGAAGATTTCACCTGGGCACCTATCGCCAGCAAACGTTTCAGCAGGGTAGACAAGGCAATTTCCAGTTGCACCGACAGTTTGGCAGCACAACTGATCACCTCCACTACCACATCCTCATCGGCACGACGCAGTCCCGGCATCACAAAGGTCAGGGCTTCCAGCAAGGCTTCTTCCCCGTTGAATTGGCAGCATTGCCATTCGCCCCAGGAATTGAGCAACAAAAGGTCAATCGAGCCCAGGATATTCCGCTGCTTGCGCCCCAGAGAAAACAGATTGGCATGGGTCACATCGACCATCACTTCCTGGCCTTCCCAGGCGATGCTTGGATCCTGTTCAATGTTCAGCAGCACAATAGCCTTACGGTAATGCCAGGGATGACAAAGATCCTGCTTTGATACCTTGGGACTGCGACCTGCCACCCAAGGCAAGATGCGCTCGGTCAGTTGCCTGACGTCTTTGGCGGACAGGGGCAATTCCCCCATCAAGGTCCAACGGCTGCGACCGTCACACACACCATTGATGCAGGCCCAGGCGATGAGCCTGGCCAGTGAATCCGATTGGAACAGCAGGGTAGCAGGGTCCGCGCCCTCCGGCTTACGATAGAGGGAGAAAGCCCCATCTGAATCGCGGCGTAACAGCAATTCAGGTTCCAACACGCTTTGGCTCCAGAGGCGGTTGAACTTGATGATTTGCCGCTTATCTTCGCGAAAAAAAGTATGCAACTTGCGGGTCAGCATACCCAGTTCTTCGATGCGCAATCCCTCCCGCAGCCCATGGGCCGAGGCAAAATGCAACAGGGTCTGATAGCTGGCCAGCAGCAATTCGTTCAGTTGGGCGTTAAACCATTGCAACTGGCCGCTATGCCAATGTTCACAGTCATCCAGTGTCTGTATCAGGCTTTCAGGCCAAGCCCAATCCCCCACCAATTTCTTGAGCTTGTGCCAACGCCAATCCCTTGCCTGTGATTCCCAGGAAAGACGCACCCCGCATTTGAGATAAAAACAACGGCGGACGATTTCCAGACGGTGCCAATCTTCCTTTTGCAGCAAATACTGCTCTACCGCCTCATAAAGCAAAAAATAAGGGTCGTTGGCGGTGGAAAAATCCCCTTCGCAGGTGTGCTGCCATACTTTGTCGGTCAACAGCACTGTCTTTGGATAGCTGACGGCATAGGTCTCCAGCAGCATCACCTTGAGCAAGGCCTTGTGGGGATTGGCCAGGCCCTTGTACAACTGCCACAGGGACGCACTGAAATATTCGCTCGCAGGTAAATTGTGCTCGTCCCCAAGACTCAGACATTCAGGAAACTTGGACGCCAGCGGCCACCAGGCCAAGGGCCTGCCCGCCAGACGGATCTGGCTGCGATAGAACTCTTCCAGTAACAGCCAGTGCTGGGCACTGCCGCTGTGTTCCGTCGCCAGACGCTGACCATGGGGCTTTCCGGCGGAAAACTGTTGCGGATGCACCAGATAGAAGTTGACCTCAAAGCCATAGCCCTCGTACCAAAGGTGCAACTTGTGCAGCTTATCTTTGAGCATGGACAACTCAGAACCTTGCATCGCCGCATCATGGATAACCCAGATATCAAGGTCACTGCGGGGATTTTGCCCCAGGGTGCCGGTGCTGCCCATGGCATAAACCCCCTCGATGGCTGCAGGCAACTCGGGAACCAATTTGGGTAAGGTCAGTGACAGTGTCTTTGCGGCCTGCTGCATTTCTTCAGTCAAGGCAAAATCAGCAATACCACAGGGGGTTTCATGACCGTTATACCCCGGCAATCTGGGGCCGTGAAAATGCAGCAGCAGGGAGATACTGTGAAACAAATGGCGTTGCAACGGCGTCAGCAAGGCCAGAGCCCTTGCCTGTCGCACGCAATTCAGCCGCTCTGACAGTTCAATGGGAGCATGATGGGAGACCTGTGAGCGCAGCATCCGATATAGCCAAGCCATTCCATGGAAACAATGTGTTACATCCTAGCCACTCCCGAACGACATAGCAAATAAATGAGACCTGCGTCACATTCTTAAAAATAGCTTAAGCGGACCTAGTTCAAAGATCCTGCAGGCATTTGTGACATTCGCCACCGGCCAATGTTAGCATTGGCGCAATTTATCCAGACCAGATATGGAATCTACGGCATGTCGCAAAACCTCATTCGCATCGCAACCCGTAAAAGCCCTTTGGCCATGTGGCAGGCTGAATTTGTTAAGGCAGAACTGGAACGCATTCATCCCGGCTTAGTGGTCGAATTGTTGCCCATGAGCACCAAGGGCGATGTGATCCTGGATACCCCGCTGGCCAAGGTCGGTGGCAAAGGGTTGTTCGTCAAGGAGCTGGAAGTCGCCATGCTGGAAGACAAGGCTGACATCGCCGTGCACTCCATGAAAGACGTGCCCGTCGATTTCCCTGAAGGCTTGGGACTGGAAGTGATTTGTGAACGCGAAGATCCCCGTGATGCCTTCGTGTCCAACAGCTATTCCAACCTGGAGCAACTGCCCCATGGCGCTGTGGTGGGTACATCCAGCCTGCGTCGCCAGTGTCAATTGCGCGCCCGTCGTCCGGATCTGCAAATCAAGGATCTGCGCGGCAACGTAGGCACCCGCCTGGCCAAACTGGACTCAGGTGAGTATGACGCCATCATTTTGGCCGCAGCGGGCTTGATCCGCCTCGGTCTGTCAGAGCGTATCGCCTCTTTCATTTCCGCCGAAGAATCTCTGCCGGCCAATGGCCAGGGAGCGGTAGGTATTGAATGTCGCACCGACGATGCCCGGGTTAAGGCCCTGCTGGCACCGCTGGAGCACAAAACAACCCGCCTGCGGGTGCTGGCCGAACGGGCCATGAACACCCGCCTTGAGGGTGGTTGTCAGGTTCCCATTGGTGCCTTTGCCGAAATTGATGCCGGCCAGCTGACATTGCGCGGCCTGGTGGGCAATCCCGATGGTTCTGAAATTATCACCGGCGTAATCCAAGGCGCAGCGGACGATGCGGTTAGCCTGGGTCAGCAACTGGCAGACGAGCTGCTTGGCAAAGGCGCCAAAGCCATACTGGATGCCGTATACGCCAAGGCTTGATGATGAAGGTGCTGCTGACCCGTCCAGAGGGGCGCAATGGGCAGATGCAACAGGCGTTAACCGAACGCGGCGTCGCTTTTATGGTGACGCCGCTCCTGTGTGTTGAGGGCATTGCCGTCAGCCCGGAGGCACTGAGCCTGGCCAAAGAGGCCGACATGCTCATTTTCATCAGCACCACAGCCGTAACCCACGCCGCCAAGCTCTTTGGCAGCCATTGGCCAACAAGCCGTTATTATGCCGTGGGTGAGGCCACCGCCGCCGCACTCGAACAATTAGGCCTCAATGTAACCCGGGCACCCGACGACTGCCAGCAGACCGAAGGCCTGCTTCAATTGCCGGACTTTGACCAAGTCAGCGGACGCAAAATTGGCATTATCCGGGGTGAAGGTGGGCGTGAAACCCTGGCCGAAACCCTCAGCCAACGGGGAGCCCAGGTAAATTACCTTGAGGTGTATCGTCGTGGCTGCCCGCCACTGGATCCACAAGCCACTGTAGCGGCCTGGCAGGCCTTTGGGATAGATACTTTGCTGCTGACCAGTGGTGAAGTGCTGGACAACTTGCTGAAACTGGTTCCCAAAGAGTGTTTTGCTTGGCTAAATTCCTGTCATATCATAGTGCCCAGCTGCCGGGTGGAAGCTCAGGCTCGCGATAAAGGATTGACCAGGGTTACCAATGCAGGCGCGGCCAACCATCAGGCCATGCTTGACGCCCTGTCACTGTAATTCTCTTCTTTCCGCCATTACAGGTGTTAACAGGACAGTTTCATGGATAACCAACCGCAAGAAGTCGAATCCACACTCCCGGACACCCCGCAGGATATGGACCCGCAGCCAACAGCTGAAAATGCCCCCAAGGGCCGCCCCTGGTTCTTCATGGTGCTCACACTGTTTGCTTTGCTGGCTGCGGCAAGCGCCATTGGCGGCAGCTACTGGCTCTATATGCAAATGCAGGCCCTGCAGCAGGATAATCAAAGCTCGGGGCGCCAATGGCAGACGGCGCTGAATAATGCCAATGACCAGATATCCGCACTCAGCCAACAACTGCAACAGCAGTCGACTCTGGCAGGAAAGCTCCAGGCATTGGAAGACCAACAGCAACAAACCGCACAGCGCATCAATAGCCTGACCCAGCGCGACCCCAACCATTGGGTATTGGCCGAAACCGAATACCTGATCCGTTTGGCCGGGCGCAAATTATGGTTGGAGCGGGATCCCGCCACATCGATGGCGCTGCTGAAAGAAGCCGATGGCCGCATTGAGTCACTGCAAAATCCCGCCCTGCTCCCCTTGCGCAAGGCGCTGGCAAGCGATATCAGCAGTGTCAGCAGCATCAAGATCACCGATGCCGCCGGCACCCTTTATGCCATTGATGAAATTATTAATGGTCTGGATAAACTGCCCCTCAACCGCACCGAAGCAGAGCCGATTGCAGCAGAAGATCAGCAGCAACTGACCGAATCCATTGATGACTGGCGCACTAATTTAGCCAAAAGCTGGCAGGCGCTTATTCAGGAATTCATTACCATACGCCATCGCAATACCGATCTGGCGCCGCTGCTGTCCCCCCAACAGCAGTGGTACCTGCAGCAAAACGTCCGCAATAAGCTGCTGCAGGCGCAACTGGCCTTGCATCGCCATGATGAACTGAATTATCGCCAATCCATCGCCATGGCCCGTAAATGGATCTATCAGTATTTCAGTCTGAGCAGCGAACAAACCCAAGCGGCGCTGGAAGCCCTGGACGCACTGCAAACCCTGAGAATTGACCCCATCACTATTGAAAGCTTCAAGGCTGACAAGCTGTTGCAGCAGTTTAAAGAATACGGTGATCTGCTGGGTGCCGAGTCAAGCGCTGGGGAGACTGGTCAATGATCCGTTCCCTGTTTTACCTGCTGATAGTGTTGATGGGTTTATGCCTGAGCCCCTATTTGATAGGCAACACAGGTTACGTTTATATCGCCGCCTGGGACTACCAGATAGAAACCAGTGTGGTGTTCGCCTCTTTGCTGCTGATCCTGTTTTACGCTGTGCTGTACCTTGCGGAGTCCGCTTTTATCAAAGGCTTGTCACTGCTCCTTGGCAGTCGATATCTACCGCAAAAATGGCGCAATAAGGCCGCCAAGAAGCACACCCTTCAAGGCGCTCTGGCGTTGGCGGAGGAAGACTGGCCCCAGGCAGAAAAAGCCATGCTCAAAGGTGCCGCCAACGGCGAGCTGCCGGCGCTGAACTTGCTGGCCGCTGCCCGCGCAGCTCATCAACAAGGCAAGCCGGAAACCCGGGATACCTTACTGGATCAGGTTGATCCCCAGCACGGGGACTCGGTTAAACTGGCCAAGGCGCGCTATTTACTGCAACAGGGTGAATTGGCGCAAGCCAGAATTCTGCTGGATAAATTCAATCCCAGCAGTCGCAGCAAACCCGCCATTATTCGCCTTGCAAAAGAGCTGTATCTGGCACAGCAGGACTGGCAGGCCCTGAAACTGCTGCTACCCGCCATCACCAAACAAAAACTGCTGGATGAGCAGCAACTGACCCAACTGAGCAACCGGATTAACCTGTCTCTGCTGACCGATGCTGTCGCCCACAGTGAACAGGAGCTGGACAAGTGTTGGCATTGGCTGAGCCGTCAGGAACGCTCATCTTCTGAACTCATGAGTCAGTATGCTCTGGGGCTGCACGCTTTTGGACGTCATGAAGATGCCATCAAATGGCTAAGCAAGGCGCTGAAAAAAGATCATCCCGAACCGGCCTTTGTGGTACTGCCCAAGATAGTGACAGTGGACGACACCGAAGTCATAAAGCTACTGCAACAACTGAGTAGCGGCTGGGCCGATGACAGCGATTATCTTCAGAGCTTGGCCAAGGTCCAACTGCTGCTGCGCGAGAACAAGGCGGCCCGGGATACCCTGGAAAAGCTGTGTCAATTGCACCCCACCCGCGAACACTGGTCTGCTTTTGCCCACGCCCAAGAGCAATTGGGCGATACTCACGGTGCGTTTCTGAGTTATAAAAAGGCCGCGACCTGCATAGATTGATAGAATTTTTAGGATTAAAAAAGCCACCAATTAGGTGGCTTTTTTATTAAGTCATAATACATCAGCAACCAATAAGCCTTAACCCCATGAATAAGGTGGATTATCCCCTGATACCGCCGTGTCGGACCTGAACCGTGCCAACCACCCGTCAAGCGTCATGAATTTGACAGTCCAGTCTCGCTCCCCAGACTTAAAGTAGCACCATTGCCTCTGGCGTGGACTCAGACACCCCCATTTCCGGCAGCGGTAGGCCGGACACTCGGAGTAAGGATCATGGGCATTGCAATCAACCAACAGGATGCAGTTGTCACCCAGATAGTTGGCCAGCTAAGGGCCAAGGATGAGCAAGGCAACGTTCGCACATTAAATATTGGTGACATCATCCACCAGGGGGAGCAATTGATATTTGCTTCCGATGATAAGTTTGTCATTGAGTATGCAGACGGCACCCGCATGAGCGAAGTGAACATGCAGTCTCAGGCACAAACAACGCCAGCCTCAACGCAGATGCCAGATCTGCCTGCTGACGCCACAGATGCGGAGATAGCCGCCCTGCAGGCCCAGATATTGGCAGGCCAGGATCCGACAGCTGATTTACCTGAAACCGCAGCCGGTGCCGGCGGTGGTGGAACCGAGGGTGGATTCGACTACACCAGTGTCGGCCGTGATGGTGCCGAAACCCTCGCCAGTGCAGGATGGGATACCACAGGGTTCACAACTACGACGCTGACCGCCCAGCAAGAACCTCTGCTGACCGATATACTCCCCGAAGCCCCATTCCTCGCCAATGCCAATCTCACCTTCTCCGATGCTGCCTTACCCCTGGGGTCTACCCCGGATGCCCAACAGGTTACCCAAGATGGCACCCTAGCCTTCAGTGCCACTTCCGGTGTACTGAACATCAGCATTGACGGAGTGGCCATTGTGACCGATGGCATATTCAATGGACCTGTGACTATCAGCACCTCTTATGGGGTGCTGACTATTTCCGGGGTAGATCTGGCAAACGGTATTTTGAGCTTCAGCTTTACCCAAACTGCCGCCGTCGATCACAGCCAGGGGGACATATTCAACCAGTTGTTCTCACTTCTGCTGACCGACAATCTTGGCGTCACCACCTCAAGCACCCTCACCATCAGCGTCGGTGACGATGCTCCCAGCGGCCAGAATGACAGCAACAGCCTGTCAGAAGATACCAGTCTGGCGGTGATCGGCAACCTGCTCGCCAACGACACCCAGGGCGCTGATACGGCCCAGGTTACCGCGGCCGGCGCCGGAAGTGCCACCAACATCAGTGTGGGCCAGGCCAGCCAAATCAATGGCAGTTTTGGCGTACTGACACTCAATAGCGATGGCAGTTACAGCTATCAATTGAATACCGGTTTGCAAGCAGTGCAGGCCCTGGCTCAGGGCCAGACCCTGAATGAGGTCTTCAGCTACGTGTTGCAGGACGCCGATGGCGATATCAGTGTCCAAACCCTGACCATAACCATCACCGGCAGCAACGATGCCCCCGTCATTACCACGGAGCAAGGTCAGGATCTGGGTACAGTAATAGAAGCCGGTAACTTCGACGATGGCTCCTTCAATCCCGGCGTCCCCTCCGTCAGCGGTAACCTCAGCGCCAGCGACGTGGACAATGGTGCAGTGCTGACCTGGAGCGGAAATGCTGACAGTCCCTTCGGCAGTTTCAGCATAGATGCGGCCACAGGTGCCTGGACCTATACCCTCGATAACAGCGCCGCCGACAGTCTGCAGGAAGGAGAGGTGCGCATTGAAACTTTCCTCGTCACAGTGACCGATGAATTTGGCGCCACTGCCACCCAGGAAGTGACCATCACCATAGTCGGCAGCAACGATGCGCCGATATTGAGCGCCGAGACCAGTGGCAGCGTCACCGAAGATCAAAATGTCTCTGCCGGCATGCTGGTTGACAGCGGCGCCCTCAGCTTCACCGATGTGGATCTGGGCGACGACCATCAGATGAGCAGTAGCTATAACGGCGATATCAGCTGGAGCGGTGGCAGTCTGACCCAGGAGCAGATCAATGCCCTGCTGGCCGGTTTCAGTGTCGACAGCAACAGCTGGGACTACAGCATCGCCAACAGCCTGGTGCAATTCCTGTCCGTCGGCGAAACCATTACCCTCAGCTTTACCGTCACCGTCACAGATGAATTTGGCGCCAGCGACAGCCAGATAGTCACCCTGACCATCCACGGCACCAACGATGCCCCCGTCATTACCACGGAGCAAGGTCAGGATCTGGGCACAGTAATAGAAGCCGGTAACTTCGACGATGGCTCCTTCAATCTCGGCGTCCCTTCCATCAGCGGTAACCTCAGCGCCAGCGACGTCGACAACGGTGCAGTGCTCACCTGGAGCGGAAATGCTGACAGTCCCTTCGGCAGTTTCAGCATAGATGCGGCCACAGGTGCCTGGACCTATGTCCTCGATAACAGCGCCGCCGACAGTCTGCAGGAAGGTGAGGTGCGCATTGAAACCTTCCTCGTTACTGTGACCGATGAATTTGGCGCCACTGCCACTCAGGAAGTGACCATCACCATAGTCGGCAGCAACGATGCACCGATATTAAGCGCCGAGACCAGTGGCAGCGTCACCGAAGATCAAAATGTCTCTGCCGGTATGCTGATTGACAGCGGCGCCCTCAGCTTCACCGATGTGGATCTGGGCGACGACCATCAGATGAGCAGTAGCTATAACGGCGATATCAGCTGGAGCGGTGGCAGCCTGACCCAGGATCAGATCAATGCCCTGCTGGCCGGTTTCAGTGTCGACAGCAACAGCTGGGATTACAGCATCGCCAACAGTCTGGTGCAGTTCCTGTCGATAGGTGAAACCATTACCCTCAGCTTTACTGTCACCGTCACAGATGAATTCGGTGCCAGCGACAGCCAGGTAGTCACCCTGACCATCCACGGCACCAATGACGGGCCTGTCATCAATCCCCCTGCAGAAGGCGATGCCGATGGCACTGTTATAGAAGCGGGTAACTTTGATAACGGCAATGTCGATCCTGGTTCTCCCGAAATCTCCGGTACCCTGACGGCCACAGATGCGGATCATGATGCCGTATTGACCTGGAGTGGTAACGCCGAGGGTGAGTTCGGTGGCTTCGTCATAGATCCAGAAACCGGCATCTGGACCTATACAATCGATAACAGCGCTGCCGACAGTTTGCAGGAAGGCGAAACCCGTACCGAAACCTTCCTGGTCACAGTCACAGATCAAAATGGCGCAACCAGCACACAGGAAGTAACCATCACCATAGTCGGCAGCAACGATGCACCGATATTGACCCTGAATGACAGTGGCAGCGTCATAGAAGATGTCGATGTCATCGCCGGTATGCTGTCCGACAGTGGCGCCCTCAGCTTTACCGATGTGGATGTGGGGGACAGTCACGAGATCAGCACCAGTTACAATGGCGACATCAGTTGGAGTGGTGGCGCCCTCACCCTGGCAGAAATTAATGCCCTGGTGGCGGGCTTCAGTGCCGACAGCGACAGCTGGGACTTCAATATAGCCAACAGCCTGGTGCAATTCCTGGCGGTGGGTGAGACCATTACCTTAAGCTTTACCGTCACTGTGACCGACGAATTTGGCGCCAGTGACAGTCAACAGGTAAATATCACTATCACAGGCACCAACGATGCACCGGTACTGACCGTCGATACCAGCGGCAGCGTCACCGAGGATGTCAACGTGCTCGCCGGCATGCTCTCCGACAGCGGCGCCCTCATCTTTACCGATGTCGATGTCAACGACAGCCACAGCGTCAGCTCACTCTACAACAATGACATCAGCTGGAGCGGCGGCGCCCTGACCCAGGACCAAATCAATGCCCTGGTGGCCGGCTTCAGTGCCGACAGCGACAGCTGGGACTACAGCATCGCCAACAGCCTGGTGCAGTTCCTGGCGGTGGGTGAAACCATCACCTTAAGCTTCAACGTCAGCGTCGATGACGGCCATGGCGGTATCGATACCGACACCGTCACCATCACCATCAACGGCACCAACGATGCACCGGTACTGACCGTCGATACCAGCGGCAGCGTCACCGAGGATGTCAACGTGCTCGCCGGCATGCTGTCCGACAGCGGCGCCCTCAGTTTTACCGACGTGGATGTCAACGACAGCCACAGCGTCAACTCGCTGTACAACAATGACATCAGCTGGAGCGGCGGCGCCCTGACCCAGGACCAAATCAATGCCCTGGTGGCCGGTTTCAGTGCCGACAGCGACAGCTGGGACTACAGCATTGCCAACAGCCTGGTGCAGTTCCTGGCGGTGGGTGAAACCATCACCTTAAGCTTCAACGTCAGCGTCGATGACGGCCATGGCGGTATTGATACCGAGACCGTGACCATCACCATCAACGGCACCAACGATGCACCGGTACTGACCGTCGATACCAGCGGCAGCGTCACCGAGGATGTCAACGTGCTCGCCGGCATGCTGTCCGACAGCGGCGCCCTCAGTTTTACCGACGTGGATGTCAACGACAGCCACAGCGTCAACTCGCTGTACAACAATGACATCAGCTGGAGCGGCGGCGCCCTGACCCAGGACCAAATCAATGCCCTGGTGGCCGGTTTCAGTGCCGACAGCGACAGCTGGGACTACAGCATTGCCAACAGCCTGGTGCAGTTCCTGGCGGTGGGTGAAACCATCACCTTAAGCTTCAACGTCAGCGTCGATGACGGCCATGGCGGTATTGATACCGAGACCGTGACCATCACCATCAACGGCACCAACGATGCACCGGTACTGACCGTCGATACCAGCGGCAGCGTCACCGAGGATGTCAACGTGCTCGCCGGCATGCTGTCCGACAGCGGCGCCCTCAGTTTTACCGACGTGGATGTCAACGACAGCCACAGCGTCAACTCGCTGTACAACAATGACATCAGCTGGAGCGGCGGCGCCCTGACCCAGGACCAAATCAATGCCCTGGTGGCCGGCTTCAGTGCCGACAGCGACAGCTGGGACTACAGCATCGCCAACAGCCTAGTGCAGTTCCTGGGGGTGGGTGAGACCATCACCTTGAGCTTCAACGTCAGCGTCGATGACGGCCATGGCGGTATTGATACCGAGACCGTGACCATCACCATCAACGGCACCAACGATGCACCGGTACTGACCGTCGATACCAGCGGCAGCGTCACCGAGGATGTCAACGTGCTCGCCGGCATGCTGTCCGACAGCGGCGCCCTCAGCTTTACCGATGTGGATGTCAACGACAGCCACAGCGTCAACTCGCTGTACAACAATGACATCAGCTGGAGCGGCGGCGCCCTGACCCAGGACCAAATCAATGCCCTGGTGGCCGGTTTCAGTGCCGACAGCGACAGCTGGGACTACAGCATTGCCAACAGCCTGGTGCAGTTCCTGGCGGTGGGTGAAACCATCACCTTAAGCTTCAACGTCAGCGTCGATGACGGCCATGGCGGTATTGATACCGAGACCGTGACCATCACCATCAACGGCACCAACGATGCACCGGTACTGACCGTCGATACCAGCGGCAGCGTCACCGAGGATGTCAACGTGCTCGCCGGCATGCTGTCCGACAGCGGCGCCCTCAGCTTTACCGATGTGGATGTCAACGACAGCCACAGCGTCAACTCGCTGTACAACAATGACATCAGCTGGAGCGGCGGCGCCCTGACCCAGGACCAAATCAATGCCCTGGTGGCCGGTTTCAGTGCCGACAGCGACAGCTGGGACTACAGCATTGCCAACAGCCTGGTGCAGTTCCTGGCGGTGGGTGAAACCATCACCTTAAGCTTCAACGTCAGCGTCGATGACGGCCATGGCGGTATTGATACCGACACCGTGACCATCACCATCAACGGCACCAACGATGCACCGGTACTGACCGTCGATACCAGCGGCAGCGTCACCGAGGATGTCAACGTGCTCGCCGGCATGCTGTCCGACAGCGGCACCCTCAGCTTTAGCGACGTCGATGTCAACGACAGCCACAGCGTCAACTCGCTGTACAACAATGACATCAGCTGGAGCGGCGGCGCCCTGACCCAGGACCAAATCAATGCCCTGGTGGCCGGTTTCAGTGCCGACAGCGACAGCTGGGACTACAGCATCGCCAACAGCCTGGTGCAGTTCCTGGCGGTGGGTGAGACCATCACCTTGAGCTTCAACGTCAGCGTCGATGACGGCCATGGCGGTATTGATACCGAGACCGTGACCATCACCATCAACGGCACCAACGATGCACCGGTACTGACGGTCGATACCAGCGGCAGCGTCACCGAGGATGTCAACGTGCTCGCCGGCATGCTGTCCGACAGCGGCACCCTCAGCTTTAGCGACGTCGATGTCAACGACAGCCACAGCGTCAACTCGCTGTACAACAATGACATCAGCTGGAGCGGCGGCGCCCTGACCCAGGACCAAATCAATGCCCTGGTGGCCGGTTTCAGTGCCGACAGCGACAGCTGGGACTACAGCATTGCCAACAGCCTGGTGCAGTTCCTGGCGGTGGGTGAAACCATCACCTTAAGCTTCAACGTCAGCGTCGATGACGGCCATGGCGGTATTGATACCGAGACCGTGACCATCACCATCAACGGCACCAACGATGCACCGGTACTGACCGTCGATACCAGCGGCAGCGTCACCGAGGATGTCAACGTGCTCGCCGGCATGCTGTCCGACAGCGGCGCCCTCAGCTTTACCGATGTGGATGTCAACGACAGCCACAGCGTCAACTCGCTGTACAACAATGACATCAGCTGGAGCGGCGGCGCCCTGACCCAGGACCAAATCAATGCCCTGGTGGCCGGTTTCAGTGCCGACAGCGACAGCTGGGACTACAGCATTGCCAACAGCCTGGTGCAGTTCCTGGCGGTGGGTGAAACCATCACCTTAAGCTTCAACGTCAGCGTCGATGACGGCCATGGCGGTATTGATACCGAGACCGTGACCATCACCATCAACGGCACCAACGATGCACCGGTACTGACCGTCGATACCAGCGGCAGCGTCACCGAGGATGTCAACGTGCTCGCCGGCATGCTGTCCGACAGCGGCACCCTCAGCTTTAGCGACGTGGATGTCAACGACAGCCACAGCGTCAACTCGCTGTACAACAATGACATCAGCTGGAGCGGCGGCGCCCTGACCCAGGACCAAATCAATGCCCTGGTGGCCGGCTTCAGTGCCGACAGCGACAGCTGGGACTACAGCATCGCCAACAGCCTGGTGCAGTTCCTGGCGGTGGGTGAGACCATCACCTTGAGCTTCAACGTCAGCGTCGATGACGGCCATGGCGGTATTGATACCGAGACCGTGACCATCACCATCAACGGCACCAACGATGCACCGGTACTGACCGTCGATACCAGCGGCAGCGTCACCGAGGATGTCAACGTGCTCGCCGGCATGCTGTCCGACAGCGGCACCCTCAGCTTTAGCGACGTGGATGTCAACGACAGCCACAGCGTCAACTCGCTGTACAACAATGACATCAGCTGGAGCGGCGGCGCCCTGACCCAGGACCAAATCAATGCCCTGGTGGCCGGCTTTAACCTGGTTAATGGCGGTTGGACCTACAGCATCGACAATGAGCTGATCCAATTCCTGGGCGAGGGCGAGACCATCACCCTCAGCTTCGATGTCACTGTGGATGATGGAAACGGAGGCACAGACACCAAAACGGTTTCCATCACCATCAATGGCACCAATGATGCTGTAGAGGGTGAGTTCGCCAAGGAAATCTGGGTACCGGCCTCCATGGCCGAACTGCTCAACCCCTATGACGACGGTTACCCACTGCACATTGCCGTGCCCACAGACACAGATGTTAACGACACCATCAGCATTACCAATATCAGCATGGCCTTTGTGGATCAAAACGTGGTCGCAGACATAGGTACCCTCTGGTATGTGGATGATGATACCAATCTGTTGACCCAATTTGACTTTGACAACCCGGTCAGCCTGTCCGCCGCGGAATTGGGCACCTTGGTTTACATGCCGGGTGACAACGGCGATTTAGACAGTCAGCTGGATATTTCACTCACCTTCACGGTCAATTCGGGCGCTGAGCAGGTGCAGGGTGACTTTGTTATCCATACCGTGCCGCAAAATAGCCTTGGCGATAACAGTGTTCTGATCGGCGACGGCAGTTCACCACTCACCTCGGGTAACGATCAGGATGCTTACTTAACCGTCAGCAGTGGTTTCGCCGAAGTGCTTAATACGGATCCCAGTTTGGGTACCCTGGATCTCTTTACCGACTTCCAGAAATCGCCCTTCGATATCCCAATTCCGGCCGGTGAGATAGGTGGAGTCACTGGCCAGGAAAGGGAAGACGAAGTCTCGGTCCGGCTCACCATCAATGGCATCACCTTTATTGTCATTGCCGCTGCAAACGGGGTGACAGATTGGACCTTTGATGTGGATTCAGGTCTGATGAAGGCCAGCGTGGCCTACGACAGCATATTAATGGAATCTGATCCATCCACCACCCTTGCCCAATACCTGGCAGCCAATCCGGTATCCGCGGGAGACATTTGGACCATCACCTATCTGGATAACGATGGCGGCTCGTACCAAGCCCGCTTTGTTCAGGCGACCTTTACCCATGAACTCTTGCCCGATACCGCTATTACTGTCACAGGCACAGACAATGTCGATAACTTGATTTTCGGCACCACTGAAGGAGATATACTGACAGGGGCCAATCTGAACGATGAAATTGTTGGCCGGGAAGGTAACGATATCATCAAAGGACTGGCAGGTGATGACGAACTGCTGGGCGGTAGCGGAAACGACACAATAGAAGGCGGCACAGGTGCCGATTACCTGATTGGCGGTCTGGGCAGCGACAGTCTGGATGCGGGGATAGACACAGACAGAGATATATTGGTGTGGGATACAGGTTCAGCCGATGGCAGTACCGATGATGTCTACCATTTCGACCCCGATCATGATGCTTTGGATTTATCAGATATTCTGCTTGATGAAGAAAACGGCAGCTTGGAAGATTACCTCAGCTTCAGCTTCGGAGGCGGTGATACCACCATCACCATTGATAGCAACGGTGCAGCCCCCGGCGGGGATACTGTCACAATAGTCCTGCATGGCACGGATTTGTCGGCTATCTATGGTTCTGCCAACGAAACCGACATTATCCAGGGTATGCTGGGTGATAACGCCCTACTGGTAACACAACCGCCTGCCCCCCCCATTCTGCCAGAAGCAAACCATGTAGTGCTCCAGGACGAGCACAGCATCCCCTAAACTCAAGTCCCTACCTTAAAAACCATGATAAAAACAGGAGTACATTCGTACTCCTGTTTTATTTTTCAACCAAAAAAGACATTTACCCTTACACTTCATTGACTTACAAAATCACATCATCCGTCAAATAATTGACTTAACTAAATAACTCAATTAACATTCGCTCTCATAAGTTTCACAAACACTATATTTGCAACATTTGCAGTACATAAAGTTGCTTTCGAATACGGACGTTTTTGCTGCAGGGGCTGGCTATGAAATCATTGATCACATCACAAAACAGTCAGGTAAAGAGCCTGGATGGAAAAGTATATATAGTCAGCAATGGACTTGAGCAAGAGCTCAGGCTTGGGGATGCATTGCCGCAAGGTAGTGAAATCCTGTTGGCAGACAATGCCAACCTGGAGCTGCAATTACAGGATGGCTCCAGCTTTAATAGCGGTGAGTTTTCAGCTCCCAATGAGTCCGTATCCGATGCCGAAATTCAACAGCTGCAGGACTTAATTGCTGCCGGTGACGACCCCACAGCCGATTTACCAGCCACTGCCGCGGGTGGTGCACCCGGAAATGAAGGTGATTCAGGCTTTGTCTCTTTGGTGCGCGATGGCGCGGAAGCCTTGGCCGGCGCTGGCTATGACACCCAAACAATACTGTTCAGCGCTGGTTCTACAGCAAATGGCGACAGCGAGAGCTTCAACCTGGTAGCCATAGCCAATAATGATATTCAACAGATTGCCGAGGATACCGTTGCCACTGGCAATGTGCTCGATAATGACAGTGACAACCTGGGGCAGGTGGAAGTCACCAGCTTCATAATTGATGGCGTTGAGTATGGTGCGGGCACCAGTGTCACTCTCACTTCAGGCACATTCACACTCAATGCCGACGGTTCCTACACCTTTACACCAGCCGAGAACTGGAACGGCGAAGTACCAGTTATAAGCTACAACACCAGTGTAGGCACCACCGCCACTCTGACCTTAGTTGTTACCCCAGTGGACGACCCGTCCATAGTGCAGAACGACACAGTAACGGTAGCCGAAGACACGGTGGCCAGCGGCAACGTGCTCGACAACGACAGCGATGTGGATGACGACCTGACCGTGGTCAGCTTCGAAGTGAATGGCAACAACTACAGCGCCGGTGACAGCGTCGAGCTCGACGGCGGCACCCTGGTGCTGAACGCCGATGGCTCTTACAGCTTCACCCCCAACGCAGACTGGAACGGCAACGTGCCGGTGGTGACCTACACCACCAACACCGGTGCCACCGCCACCCTGACGATCGTCGTGACCCCGGTGGACGATGCCACCAATGCGGTCAATGACTTCAACACCGTAGCCGAAGACACGGTGGCCAGCGGCAACGTGCTCGACAACGACAGCGACGTGGATGACGACCTGACCGTGGTCAGCTTCGAAGTGAACGGCAACAGCTACAGCGCCGGTGACAGCGTCGAGCTCGACGGCGGCACCCTGGTGCTCAATGCCGACGGCTCTTACAGCTTCACCCCCAACGCAGACTGGAACGGCAACGTGCCGGTGGTGACCTACACCACCAACACCGGTGCCACCGCCACCCTGACGATCGTCGTGACCCCGGTGGACGACGCCACCAATGCGGTCAATGATTTCAACACCGTAGCCGAAGACACGGTTGCCAGCGGCAACGTGCTCGACAACGACAGCGACGTCGATGACGACCTGACCGTGGTCAGCTTCGAAGTGAACGGCAACAGCTACAGCGCTGGTGACAGCGTCGAGCTCGACGGCGGCACCCTGGTGCTGAACGCCGACGGCTCTTACAGCTTCACTCCCAACGCAGACTGGAACGGCAACGTGCCGGTGGTGACCTACACCACCAACACCGGCGCCACCGCCACCCTGACCATAGTGGTCACGCCGGTGGATGACGCCACCAATGCGGTCAATGACTTCAACACCGTGGCGGAAGACACGGTGGCCAGCGGCAACGTGCTCGACAACGACAGCGACGTGGATAACGAACTGTCGGTGGTCAGCTTCGAAGTGGACGGCAACAGCTACAGCGCCGGTGACAGCGTCGAGCTCGATGGCGGCACCCTGGTGCTGAACGCCGACGGCTCTTACAGCTTCACTCCCAACGCAGACTGGAACGGCAACGTGCCGGTGGTGACCTACACCACCAACACCGGTGCCACCGCTACCCTGACGATCGTGGTTACCCCGGTGGACGATGCCACCAATGCGGTCAATGACTTCAACACCGTAGCCGAAGACACGGTGGCCAGCGGCAACGTGCTCGACAACGACAGCGATGTGGATGACGACCTGACCGTGGTCAGCTTCGAAGTGAACGGCAACAGCTACAGCGCCGGTGACAGCGTTGAACTCGACGGCGGCATCCTGGTGCTCAATGCCGACGGCTCTTACAGCTTCACCCCCAACGCAGATTGGAACGGTAACGTGCCGGTGGTGACCTACACCACCAACACCGGTGCCACCGCCACCCTGACGATCGTCGTGACCCCGGTGGACGATGCCACCAACGCGGTCAATGACTTCAACACCGTAGCCGAAGATACCGTCGCCAGCGGCAACGTGCTCGACAACGACAGCGACGTCGATGACGACCTGACCGTGGTCAGCTTTGAAGTGAACGGCAACAGCTACAGCGCCGGTGACAGCGTCGAGCTCGACGGCGGCACCCTGGTGCTGAACGCCGACGGCAGCTACAGCTTCACCCCCAACGCAGACTGGAACGGCAACGTGCCGGTGGTGACCTACACCACCAACACCGGTGCCACCGCCACCTTGACGATCGTCGTGACGCCGGTGGACGATGCCACCAACGCGGTCAATGACTTCAACACCGTAGCCGAAGACACGGTTGCCAGCGGCAACGTGCTCGACAACGACAGCGACGTGGATGACGACCTGACCGTGGTCAGCTTCGAAGTGAACGGCAACAGCTACAGCGCCGGTGACAGCGTCGAGCTCGACGGCGGCATCCTGGTGCTCAATGCCGACGGCAGCTACAGCTTCACCCCCAACGCAGACTGGAACGGCAACGTGCCGGTGGTGACCTACACCACCAACACCGGTGCCACCGCCACCCTGACGATCGTCGTGACGCCGGTGGACGATGCCACCAACGCGGTCAATGACTTCAACACCGTAGCCGAAGACACGGTGGCCAGCGGCAACGTGCTCGACAACGACAGCGACATCGACAGCGAACTGTCGGTGGTCAGCTTCACCATCGCCGGTGATGAGACCGTCTACAGCGCCGGTGACAGCGTCGAGCTCGATGGCGGCACCCTGGTGCTGAACGCCGACGGCAGCTACAGCTTCACCCCCAACGCAGACTGGAACGGCAACGTGCCGGTGGTGACCTACACCACCAACACCGGTGCCACCGCCACCTTGACGATCGTCGTGACGCCGGTGGACGATGCCACCAACGCGGTCAATGACTTCAACACCGTAGCCGAAGACACGGTTGCCACTGGCAACGTGCTCGACAACGATAGCGACGTGGATAACGAACTGTCGGTGGTCAGCTTCGAAGTGGACGGCAACAGCTACAGCGCCGGTGACAGCGTTGAACTCGACGGCGGCACCCTGGTGCTCAATGCCGACGGCTCTTACAGCTTCACCCCCAACGCAGATTGGAACGGTAACGTGCCGGTGGTGACCTACACCACCAACACCGGTGCCACCGCCACCCTGACGATCGTCGTGACCCCGGTGGACGATGCCACCAACGCGGTCAATGACTTCAACACCGTAGCCGAAGATACCGTCGCCAGCGGCAACGTACTCGACAACGACAGCGACATCGACAACGATCTGTCCGTGACCAGTTTTGAAGTGGATGGCAACAGTTATGCGGCCGGCAGCAGCGTTGAACTCGACGGCGGCACCCTGGTGCTGAACGCCGACGGCTCTTACAGCTTCACCCCCAATGCCGACTGGAACGGCAACGTGCCGGTGGTGACTTACACCACCAACACCGGTGCCACCGCCACCCTGACGATCGTCGTGACCCCGGTGGACGATGCCACCAACGCGGTCAATGACTTCAACACCGTAGCCGAAGACACGGTGGCCAGCGGCAACGTGCTCGACAACGACAGCGACGTCGATGACGAACTGTCGGTGGTCAGCTTCGAAGTGAATGGCAACAGCTACAGCGCCGGTGACAGCGTCGAGCTCGACGGCGGCACCCTGGTGCTGAACGCCGACGGCTCTTACAGCTTCACCCCCAACGCAGACTGGAACGGCAACGTGCCGGTGGTGACCTACACCACCAACACCGGTGCCACCGCCACCCTGACGATCGTCGTGACCCCGGTGGATGACGCCACCAACGCGGTCAATGACTTCAACACCGTGGCTGAAGACACGGTGGCCAGCGGCAACGTGCTCGACAACGACAGCGATGTGGATGACGACCTGACCGTGGTCAGCTTCGAAGTGAATGGCAACAACTACAGCGCCGGTGACAGCGTCGAGCTCGACGGCGGCACCCTGGTGCTGAACGCCGATGGCTCTTACAGCTTCACCCCCAACGCAGACTGGAACGGCAACGTGCCGGTGGTGACCTACACCACCAACACCGGTGCCACCGCCACCCTGACGATCGTCGTGACCCCGGTGGACGATGCCACCAATGCGGTCAATGACTTCAACACCGTAGCCGAAGACACTGTGGCCAGCGGCAACGTGCTCGACAACGACAGCGACGTGGATGACGACCTGACCGTGGTCAGCTTCGAAGTGAACGGCAACAGCTACAGCGCCGGTGACAGCGTCGAGCTCGACGGCGGCACCCTGGTGCTCAATGCCGACGGCTCTTACAGCTTCACCCCCAACGCAGACTGGAACGGCAACGTGCCGGTGGTGACCTACACCACCAACACCGGTGCCACCGCCACCCTGACGATCGTCGTGACCCCGGTGGACGACGCCACCAATGCGGTCAATGATTTCAACACCGTAGCCGAAGACACGGTTGCCAGCGGCAACGTGCTCGACAACGACAGCGACGTGGATGACGACCTGTCGGTCGCCAGCTTCGAAGTGAATGGCAACAGCTACAGCGCCGGTGACAGCGTCGAGCTCGACGGCGGCACCCTGGTGCTGAACGCCGACGGCTCTTACAGCTTCACCCCCAACGCAGACTGGAACGGCAACGTGCCGGTGGTGACCTACACCACCAACACCGGCGCCACCGCCACCCTGACCATAGTGGTCACGCCGGTGGATGACGCCACCAATGCGGTCAATGACTTCAACACCGTGGCGGAAGACACGGTGGCCAGCGGCAACGTGCTCGACAACGACAGCGACGTCGATGACGAACTGTCTGTGGTCAGCTTCACCATCGCCGGTGATGAGACCGTCTACAGCGCCGGTGACAGCGTCGAGCTCGACGGCGGCACCCTGGTGCTGAACGCCGACGGCTCTTACAGCTTCACCCCCAACGCAGACTGGAACGGCAACGTGCCGGTGGTGACCTACACCACCAACACCGGTGCCACCGCCACCCTGACGATCGTCGTGACCCCGGTGGACGATGCCACCAATGCGGTCAATGACTTCAACACCGTAGCCGAAGACACGGTGGCCAGCGGCAACGTGCTCGACAACGACAGCGACGTCGATGACGACCTGACCGTGGTCAGCTTCGAAGTGAACGGCAACAGCTACAGCGCCGGTGACAGCGTCGAGCTCGACGGCGGCACCCTGGTGCTGAACGCCGACGGCAGCTACAGCTTCACCCCCAACGCAGACTGGAACGGCAACGTGCCGGTGGTGACCTACACCACCAACACCGGTGCCACCGCCACCCTGACGATCGTCGTGACCCCGGTGGACGATGCCACCAACGCGGTCAATGACTTCAACACCGTAGCCGAAGATACCGTCGCCAGCGGCAACGTGCTCGACAACGACAGCGACGTCGATGACGACCTGACCGTGGTCAGCTTTGAAGTGAACGGCAACAGCTACAGCGCCGGTGACAGCGTCGAGCTCGACGGCGGCACCCTGGTGCTGAACGCCGACGGCTCTTACAGCTTCACTCCCAACGCAGACTGGAACGGCAACGTGCCGGTGGTGACCTACACCACCAACACCGGTGCCACCGCCACCCTGACCATCGTCGTGACTCCGGTGGACGATGCCACCAACGCGGTCAATGACTTCAACACCGTAGCCGAAGACACGGTTGCCAGCGGCAACGTGCTCGACAACGACAGCGACGTGGATGACGACCTGACCGTGGTCAGCTTCGAAGTGAACGGCAACAGCTACAGCGCCGGTGACAGCGTCGAGCTCGACGGCGGCACCCTGGTGCTGAACGCCGACGGCTCTTACAGCTTCACTCCCAACGCAGACTGGAACGGCAACGTGCCGGTGGTGACCTACACCACCAACACCGGTGCCACCGCCACCCTGACGATCGTCGTGACGCCGGTGGACGATGCCACCAACGCGGTCAATGACTTCAACACCGTAGCCGAAGACACGGTGGCCAGCGGCAACGTGCTCGACAACGACAGCGACATCGACAGCGAACTGTCGGTGGTCAGCTTCACCATCGCCGGTGATGAGACCGTCTACAGCGCCGGTGACAGCGTCGAGCTCGATGGCGGCACCCTGGTGCTGAACGCCGACGGCAGCTACAGCTTCACCCCCAACGCAGACTGGAACGGCAACGTGCCGGTGGTGACCTACACCACCAACACCGGTGCCACCGCCACCTTGACGATCGTCGTGACGCCGGTGGACGATGCCACCAACGCGGTCAATGACTTCAACACCGTAGCCGAAGATACCGTCGCCAGCGGCAACGTGCTCGACAACGACAGCGACGTCGATGACGACCTGACCGTGGTCAGCTTTGAAGTGAACGGCAACAGCTACAGCGCCGGTGACAGCGTCGAGCTCGACGGCGGCACCCTGGTGCTCAACGCCGACGGCTCTTACAGCTTCACTCCCAACGCAGACTGGAACGGCAACGTGCCGGTGGTGACCTACACCACCAACACCGGTGCCACCGCCACCCTGACGATCGTCGTGACGCCGGTGGACGATGCCACCAACGCGGTCAATGACTTCAACACCGTAGCCGAAGACACGGTGGCCAGCGGCAACGTGCTCGACAACGACAGCGATGTGGATGACGACCTGACCGTGGTCAGCTTCGAAGTGAACGGCAACAGCTACAGCGCCGGTGACAGCGTTGAACTCGACGGCGGCACCCTGGTGCTCAATGCCGACGGCTCTTACAGCTTCACCCCCAACGCAGATTGGAACGGTAACGTGCCGGTGGTGACCTACACCACCAACACCGGTGCCACCGCCACCCTGACGATCGTCGTGACCCCGGTGGACGATGCCACCAACGCGGTCAATGACTTCAACACCGTAGCCGAAGATACCGTCGCCAGCGGCAACGTGCTCGACAACGACAGCGACGTCGATGACGACCTGACCGTGGTCAGCTTTGAAGTGAACGGCAACAGCTACAGCGCCGGTGACAGCGTCGAGCTCGACGGCGGCACCCTGGTGCTGAACGCCGACGGCTCTTACAGCTTCACTCCCAACGCAGACTGGAACGGCAACGTGCCGGTGGTGACCTACACCACCAACACCGGTGCCACCGCCACCCTGACCATCGTCGTGACTCCGGTGGACGATGCCACCAACGCGGTCAATGACTTCAACACCGTAGCCGAAGACACGGTTGCCAGCGGCAACGTGCTCGACAACGACAGCGACGTGGATGACGACCTGACCGTGGTCAGCTTCGAAGTGAACGGCAACAGCTACAGCGCCGGTGACAGCGTCGAGCTCGACGGCGGCACCCTGGTGCTGAACGCCGACGGCTCTTACAGCTTCACTCCCAACGCAGACTGGAACGGCAACGTGCCGGTGGTGACCTACACCACCAACACCGGTGCCACCGCCACCCTGACGATCGTCGTGACGCCGGTGGACGATGCCACCAACGCGGTCAATGACTTCAACACCGTAGCCGAAGACACGGTGGCCAGCGGCAACGTGCTCGACAACGACAGCGACATCGACAGCGAACTGTCGGTGGTCAGCTTCACCATCGCCGGTGATGAGACCGTCTACAGCGCCGGTGACAGCGTCGAGCTCGACGGCGGCACCCTGGTGCTGAACGCCGACGGCAGCTACAGCTTCACCCCCAACGCAGACTGGAACGGCAACGTGCCGGTGGTGACCTACACCACCAACACCGGTGCCACCGCCACCCTGACCATCGTGGTCACCCCGGTGGACGATGCCACCAATGCGGTCAATGACTTCAACACCGTAGCCGAAGACACGGTGGCCAGCGGCAACGTGCTCGACAACGACAGCGACGTGGATGACGACCTGTCGGTGGTCAGCTTCGAAGTGAACGGCAACAGCTACAGCGCCGGTGACAGCGTTGAACTCGACGGCGGCACCCTGGTGCTCAATGCCGACGGCTCTTACAGCTTTACTCCCAATGCCGACTGGAACGGCAACGTGCCGGTGGTGACCTACACCACCAACACCGGTGCCACCGCTACCCTGACGATCGTGGTTACCCCTGAAAATGATGAGCCAGTGGCACTGGCAAACAGCTACTCTGTGGATGAAGGCGACACAGTGTCAGGCAATATCATCACAGATGACACAGGTGCAGGTGTTGACAGCGACCCAGAGGGTGACGAACTCAACATCACCCATATCAATGGAGAACTTCTCAACTTCGTCAATGGTGTAGCAACAGTAGCCATTTCAGGCGGCACACTGACCATTAATCAAGACGGCAGTTTCAGCTACAGCCATGACGGTAGTGAGCCAGTCCCCATTAGCTTTACCTACACAGTTTCCGATGGTAACGGCGGTACAGATACGGCCACAGTTTCAATCACTGTCAATCCGGTAGACGATATCGCGATCGCCAATGACGACAGTTTCTCGGTAATGGAAGACCAGACTTCTGACGCCTTGGATCTGCTGGGTAACGATATTGGTGAAGGGTTAATAATCAAGTCTATCAACGGAGTCCTGCTGACGGGCGGGGAGCAATTCATTGCTGTCGATCACGGCACCATATTCATCAGTGCTGAGGGCGAAATCACCTTCACTCCAACTGCGAATTACAGCGGTCCAGTGACCTTTGATTACGTTATCGAAGATCTCGACGGCGGCGAGGCAACTGCTACCGTCACGGGCACAGTGATCCCTGTTGCGGATATTGCCGGACAAGAGTTTGGCGTCACATTGGGCGATGTCACTGAAATACTGATCAATTTTGATTCAGGCTATACCACCTACAAAGGTACCGGCTCACACAGCAATGATATTGTCAAAATCGTCTATGAGGACGGCACCACAATTACCACCAGGGAAGGTGAGTCCCTGAGTGTCAGCAACGGGCAAGGTATTGGTGTTGGCCGCGGTGGCGATTTCCGGATAGATGGCGACGATTACATGAACATCGATTTGCCAAGCTATCTGACAGACATTGCTCTGACCTTCAAGAATGCTTCAGGTCAAACTATCACCTTTACCATGCACAATATTGATGGCACCACAACAGTGCAGAGCTACACCTTCTCTGGTAATCAAAACAGCCAGGAAACCATGGTGCTGCACAGTGAAGTGGCCTTCAATTCATTCAGCTTTGAATTGTCCGGCAGTTCAAATGGTGGCAACGGTTCCACACTGCTGAGCATGACCACGTCAGGCGTTACCCAGACTGCTTATGTCTACCCCATCACAGCATCCTATGAATTTACGGATCTGGACGGCAGCGAGAGCATTCAAAGTATCACTTTGTCAGGCTTCCCCGCCGGCGCCAAGATTTACTCGGCGCAAGATGCCAGCCTGGAAATTCATGACAATGGTGATGGCACCTGGACCATTGACAGCAGTGTCTTTACCGATAATGGTGGCGTGTTCACCTTTGACGATTGGGTCGTACAGACCCAATCACCACTGGAAAATGGCTTCAGCCCAAGACTGGAAATCGTTATCCAGGACGGAGCTGACACCTCCATTTCCATTCGTGGCGGCTCTGCCAGCTCGGATCTGATTGGTGGCGATGGCAACGATTACCTGGATGGTGAGTCCGGCGATGACATGTTAATTGGCGGTCAAGGTGACGACACCCTGATAGGTGGCCTCGGTGCTGACACCTTCGTTTGGCAAGCCGGTGATACTGGTACCGATCATATCGTCGACTTCGACATCAGTCAGGACAAACTGGATCTGAGCGATCTGCTCCAGGGTGAAGATCAATACAGCCTGGAAGGCTTCCTGAGCTTCACCATAGAGAATGGCTCCACTACCATAGAGATAGATGCAGACAAGGATGGCCAAGTCGACCAACGCATTGTGCTCGACGGTGTGGACCTGGCAGCAGAATATGGTGTTGAGGCAACAAACGAGACAGGCATCATTAATGGTTTGCTCGGCGACGGCAACGGCCCACTCATCATAGATACCACCTCTGACAGCCCCGGTATCCAATCTGTGAGCAGCGGTTCTTCAACGCTGGATGAGCAAAGCCATAACTTCAGCGGTCACTACATACCTTAACAAGTGAATCCCAAGGTGAGCGGTAGCAATATCGCTCACCTTGGTTGATACTTAGCGTAACGCATTAAAAATACAAAGGTAACAACCCAAGGTGTCTCTCACTGCCTCTGAAAAGCAGGAGCAATGGACTATCTCTGCCTCCACTCGGGTCACAGTTGATCCCTTACTCGATAGTCTCGTACTCCTGACTGAATATTTTGGAAGCCCCTGTTCCAGCGACTCGCTGGCGGCCGGCTTGCCCATTAGCGGCGCCCTGTTGACGCCTGACTTACTCCCCCAGGCAGCAGCCAGGGCGGGCTTGACTGCGCGTCTGACTCGCAAGGGGTTGGATCAGGTGTCAGCGATCATGCTGCCCTGCATCCTGCTGCTGAAAGACAAGAAAGCCTGTTTGCTGCGCAAATTGGATCATGAAAATGACACTGCCGTGATTCAGCTTCCTGAAACCGGTGGCGAAGAAACCCTGTCCATCGAGGCATTGGAAGCCCTGTATGTGGGTTACCTGTTTCTGGTCAAGCAGCAGTACCGTGGTGACATGGGATTCGACGTCTATCGTCACGACCACAAACATCATTGGTTATTGCAGACCCTGAAGGATGCCACCCCCATCTACCGGGATGTGTTGATCGCCTCCATCCTGGTTAACCTGTTCGCCCTGGTGTCACCGCTGTTCATCATGAACGTCTACGACAAGGTGGTGCCTAACCTGGCTTTCGAATCTCTCTGGGTGTTGGCTATCGGAGCCTCGATAGCCTATATATTTGACTTAATCATGCGGCAACTCAGGAGCTACCTGATTGACGTGGCAGGGAAAAAAGTCGACATCATAGTCTCATCCAGGCTGTTTGCCAAAGCCATTGGTATACCGCTGGCCAAGCGCTCTCCCAGCGTCGGTGGCATGGCCAAACAGCTGGGTGAATTCGACAGCATAAGAGACATTCTTACTTCGGCTACCATCACCACCCTGGTGGATCTGCCCTTTGCGCTATTTTTCCTGTTAATCATTTACATAGTATCGGGTGATCTGGCCTTGGTGCCTCTGTTTGGCGGTTTGATCATCATAGGTTACACCCTGTATGTGCAGCCCAAACTCAAGGCCGCCATTGAAGAAAGCAACAAATTCTCCAGCCTCAAACACGGCCACCTGATCGAAAGTTTGGCGGCACTGGAATCCATCAAGGCCTACGGTGCCGAGGGTTTGGTGCAGAAATCCTGGCAACAGATGATTGGCCATACAGCCACCTGGCAGCTTAAATCAAAAAAGTTAACCAATGCCGTGGCCAATACCGCCAACTTTATGGTGCAACTGACAGTGGTCAGCGTAGTGATCCTTGGGGTTTACCGGGTCGCAGAGAATGAGATCTCCATGGGTGGCATCATAGCCGCCGTCATGCTCTCCAGCCGTGCCATTTCACCCATGGCGCAACTGGCAAACTTGCTTACCCGCGGTAACCATACCGCCAGCGCCCTGCGTCAGCTGGACGGCATCATGACCCAGGAAGACGAATTCGAGAACAAGGGTCACTTGGTCAGTAAGCAAAGACTGCTCGGCAAGATAGAAGCCGACCATGTGGGCTTTAATTACCCCGGCTCCGAAAAACCTGTGCTGCACCCTTGCAGCATCAGCATACAGCCCGGCGAGCGGGTGGCCATCATTGGCCGAAACGGCAGTGGCAAAAGTACCCTGGCCAAGCTGCTGGTTGGATTGTACCAGCCCACCAAGGGCAGCCTGCGCTACGACGGCCTGGACAGTGCCCAGATCCACCCCAGCGATCTGAGGCGCAATTTCGGTTACCTGCCCCAGGATGTGGTCCTGTTCCACGGCAGCATACGCGACAATATATTGTTCGGCACCCGCCAGGTGTCAGAACATCAGTTGATACGGGCAGTGCAATTGTCCGGGGTCAGCCTATTCACCAACCTCGAGTCAGAGGGGCTCGACCAGCAGGTGGGCGAAGGCGGTCAAGCCCTGTCACGGGGCCAGCGTCAGACCGTGGCTTTGGCCCGCGCGACACTTAACGACCCGCCGATCCTGTTGATGGATGAACCCACGGCCAGTTTAGATGCCCGAGCCGAGAAGCAATTTATCCGTGCCATGGAGAACGTCTCCAAGGACCGAACCCTGCTGCTCATCACCCACAAGATGCACCTGCTGAAACTGGTGGATCGCATCATAGTGCTGGAACGCGGCCATGTACTGGCCGATGGCCCCAAGGCCGAGGTGCTGGAAAAACTCAGCCTTGGTTTGCTGGCCGGAGGGCAGAAGCCATGAGCAAGCATCTGACAACCCAGGATCTGGAGATGGTGGATGACATCTATGGCGCCATGATGGCCGATGCTCCCACCAGCCACCGCCTGACCATCTGGGCTTTGGCAGCCTTTGCCTTCGTCTTTTTGCTGTGGGCCTACTTTGCGGAACTGGACCGGGTCACCACCGGCAGTGGCAAAGTAATCCCCTCGTCACAGGTGCAGGTCATACAGAGTCTCGACGGCGGCATACTGCAGGAACTCTTTGTTCGTGAAGGTAATATGGTCACCAAGGGCCAGCCTCTGGCCCGCATAGACGATACCCGTTTCCGCTCAGACTACGCCCAGCAGGAACAGGAAGTCTACAGCCTGCAAGCCACTGTGATTCGCCTCAAGGCCGAGCTGGACAGCATCCAGGTGTCCGACATGGCCAAAGACTGGCGCGAGCAGGTGCGGATCACCAAACATCCACTGACCTTCCCCGGCAACCTGATAGCCGACAAGCCTGAACTGGTAAACCGCCAGCAAGCAGATTACAACGGCCGTCTGTCAAACCTGGAAAACCAGCTGGAGATCCTCGCCCGTCAGATCCAGCAGCGACAACAGGAAGCCGAAGATCTGGCCTCCAAGATCACCACCCTAACCACCAGCTTCCAGTTGATCAGCCGAGAGCTGGAGCTGACCAAGCCGCTGGCGGAAAAAGGCATAGTGCCCGAGGTGGAACTGCTCAAGCTGCAAAGAACGGTCAACGATCTGCAGGGGGAACTCAAGTCACTGCGGGTTATGCAGCCCAAGGCCAAGGCCACCTTGGATGAAGCCATACTCAAGCGCCGCGAAGCCGTGTTTGTCTACGCCAGCGATGCCCGCACCCAGCTCAGCGAGCTACAAACCCGCTTGTCACGGATGAATGAAGCCCAGGTCGGTGCCCAGGACAAGGTCAGCAAGGCGGTGATCACCTCTCCGGTCAATGGCACGGTGAAAACCGTCCACATTAACACCCTGGGCGGTGTGGTGCAGCCCGGGGTGGACATTATTGAGATAGTGCCATCGGAAGACAAGCTGCTGATTGAAGCCCGCATCAGCCCCAAGGATATTGCCTTCCTGCATCCGGGCTTGCCGGCCGTGGTGAAGGTTACGGCCTACGATTTTACCCGTTATGGTGGTTTAAATGGGACGGTGGAGCACATCAGTGCCGATACTACCCAGGATGAGGAGGGCAATAGCTTCTACCTCATCAGAGTTCGGACCGAAGAGTCCAATTTAGTTAAAGAGGATGGCACACAGATGCCAATTATCCCTGGGATGCTGACTTCGGTCGATGTGATCACAGGGCAAAGATCTATTCTTGAGTACATATTAAATCCAATACTTAGAGCCAGAGAGAACGCGCTCAGGGAGCGCTAGGCACAGTAAACCGGGAGGGTTTCAAATGAACGATAAACTTATGCTGCAGCTCAGGCGCAGTGCCTTGGCACTGGCGGTTGGCGCATTGATGCTGCCGGCCACAGCTTCCAGTCATACCCTGGAGCAGGCCGTTGCCCATACGCTGGATACCCATCCTCAGCTGAGGGTGGCATTCAATCGCTTCAAGGCCAGGGAAGAACAAGTCAACCAGGCCATTGCCGGCTACATGCCGACCATAGACATCACAGGTGGCTATGGTTACGAGAATACCGATAGTCCAGCCACCCGTCGCCGTGGCAAAGATGAGGTCGAGTTGGACCGTGGCGAATTTGGCATCAGCATCAAACAAATGTTGTTCGATGGCTTCTACACCAGCAGCGAAATTGATCGTTTCAGCTTCGAAGCCAGTGCCGATCAGTGGGCTCTTTTCTCTGCCGCCGAAGACATGGCGCTGGACGTATCCAAGGTCTATGTCAATTACCTGCGTACCGAACAGGTATTGCAACTGGCTGAAAAGAACCTCAAAACACACCAAGACATTTACGATCAAATCAAACAGCGTACCGATTCTGGCCTGGGCTCAATTGCCGACTTGTCGCAAATCACCGGCCGTCTGGCCCGCGCCAACGCCAATGTGATGGCTGCCCGCAATAATTTCTACGACGCCAAGGCCCAATACCTGAGAGTGGTGGAAATGGAGCCGGACGATATGATTATCCCGGTACCCGATGCCGACATGCTGCCGGCTGATCTCCCAAGCACAGTGACATTGGCTCAGGAAAATCATCCGATACTCAAGTCTGCCGCAGCCGACATCAATGCCGCCGAACATGAGCGTTCATCAGCCCAAGCCAACTACTATCCCAAGGTTACCCTGGAGTTGGACGGCAACTGGAATAACGATCTCGACGGTGAAGACGGCAAGAGCATCATCCCCAGCCAGAACGTTAACGGCTACAGCAATGACCTGCTGGCCATGGTGAGGGTTCGCTACAACCTGTTCGCCGGTGGCAAGGATTTGGCCCGCGAGAAAGAAGCGGCCTACAAGATCAGCGAAGCCAAGGAAATCCGTCAACGAGCCTACCGTGAGGTACTTGAAGGCGCCAATCTGGCCTGGAATGCCTTTGAAATGCTGGCACCACAGAAACAGTACATACGTGAGCACGTAGTGGCGGCCAAAGACACGCAAGTGGCTTACTCACAGCAATTCAACCTGGGCCAACGCACCTTGCTCGATTTGCTGGATACCGAGAATGAACTGTTCGAAGCACGCAAAGACTACCTGCAGGCTGAATTTGACGAAATCGTTGCCAAGTACCGGGTGCTCAATGCCACCGGCCGTTTGCTCGACTCCCTGAGGGTCACTCGTCCGGAAACATGGAAAGGTGAGCGCAACTACGAAGGAGGAGTAAACTAATGAAAGCCTTATACTTATTGCTGGCAATGTCCATGCTCGGTGCCTGTTCCATGCGCGATACCGTCAACATGGATAACCCAACCAACCAGGTACATGACCTGAACGACATAGATCACGATGGTGTGATTGAAGCCCGGGAACGCTGCGCCGGCACAGTGCGCGGTGCATCCATAGACAACTACGGTTGCGGTAAGATCAAACCAATCAATGAACGCCGTGAGCTGAAAATTCTGTTCGCCAATGACTCCTTCTACCTGGATCCCCAGTACTATGGCCAGATAGAAGAGCTGGCGACCTTTATGCGTCAGTATCCCAATACCAAGGTGACCATTGAGGGACACTGCAGCCGTACCGGCTCCCATGAGCATAACCAGGAGCTGTCGCAAAACCGCGCCAATGCCGTGACCACTGTGCTGGCACAGCAGTTTGGCATTGCCGCCGATCGCCTGACCGCTATTGGTTACAGCTTTGACCGCCCCGTGGACCCATCGGACACCCCGCTGGCCCACACCCGCAATCGCCGGGTAATTGCTGAGCTGACGGGTGAAGATACAGCTGCCGATATGAAATGGACAATATATACTGTTGACGAACAAGTGAAATAACGTCCACTAAGCACAGAAGATGGCAGGCAGGCTACACACACAAAGTACTTTAAAGAGGGTCTGCCAACTGAGCATTGTGGCGTCGACCCTGCTTGGTAGCAGCCTGTTTGCCAGTTCTGTGTCTCAACTTGATGAAGCCCAAGTGGTCAGCACGCTCGAATCCCATTATGGCGAGCGTGCCGGCATGCGTGCCAGAGCCTGGTTCAATGTGGTGGCTTCGGCTCAAGGCCTGCCCGAGAAGGAACAGCTCGAAAAGATCAATGGTTTCTTCAATCTGTTCCGCTTCGTCGATGACATCAAACTTTGGGGTGACTCCAACTATTGGGCCACACCAATGGAATTTATCGGTGTCAATGGTGGCGATTGTGAGGACTTCTCCATCGCCAAGTACTTTACCCTGTTGCAGCTTGGTGTACCGGAAGACAAGATGCGCATTACCATGGTCAAGGCGACGACGGTAAACCAGTACCATATGGTGCTGGCCTATTACGAAACGCCCGGTTCGGTCCCCCTGGTATTGGATAACCTGGATCCTGCGATCAAACCTGCCACTGCGCGTAAAGATCTGCTGCCCGTATACAGCTTCAACGGTAAGCAGTTGTGGTTGAACAAAGAAAAAGGGCGAGGCGTTCTGGCGGGTTCATCGACCCGACTGGAAAAATGGAACGACCTCACCCACAGACTGGGACTTGACCGTCTGCGTCAACCCCGTATGAGACTGGAGTAGCTACTGACATGACACTGTTTCGACAGCTTTACTCGCTATTATTTGGCCTGTTCCTGCTGGTGATCTGCAGCCTTGGGTACGTTCAATTTACTGAAACTAAAAGTTTTTTGACCAAGCAAATGGAATCAGACCTCAACAACGTCAGCAATTCGCTGGGACTGTTGTTGGTACCGGCACTGGAGTCGGGCGATATGGCCACCGCAGAAACACTGATCAATGTGATCTTTGAAGGTGGCTACTATCAGCAAGTGAAACTGACCTGGTTGGTCGATGGCAAACAGCAGGAATGGAACAACGCCATCCGTATTCAGGATGTGCCGCAATGGTTTATCCAGCTCAACATCTTTGGAGCCATCAAAAAAGAAAGCACCATTACCTCGGGTTGGCTGCAGCTGGCACACCTGGAAATCACCGCCCATCCCGGCTTTGGCTACCACGAACTGTGGCGAATTTTAACCAACACCGTGATGGTCTTTTCTGCCCTGTTTTTGATTGCCATCTTCACCGCCAGGTTCGGCCTTGGCTGGATACTTAGACCCCTGCATGAATTGTCTGAGCACGCCAAGAGCGTGGCCAAACGTCAATTCGGGCCGGAACTGCCGCTGCCAAAAACCGAAGAGCTAAAGGAAGTGGTGCTGGCATTCAACAGCATGACGGCGCAACTGAAACAGATTTTCGCTTCTCTCGATGAAGAAGTGACCGCGCTGCGTAAAAAGAATCTGGTGGATCATGCCTCCGGCCTGCCCAACCGTCAGTACATGGTCGGCCGCCTGACCAGCTGGCTCAGCGAACCCAACAGCGGCGCCCTGTTCATGGCGCGCTTTGACTGGCTGGAAGAAGTGCACAGCAAATACGGCTACCAGGTGCGGGACGAAACCATACGCCTGCTGTCAGAAAAGCTCACAGAGCAACTCAATGAAATTGCGCCCTGCGTTATCGCCCGCATTGCCGCCTTTGAATTTGCCTTCCTGGTCACAGATGTTGAGCGCGAGCAGCTGAGTAAGTACCTGCAAACCCTGATCCGCACCGTCAATCAGGAAATCTCCAAGGCCGGCTGTAAACCCAATGAGCAATTCGCCATAGGTGTGGCCGAACGCATAGGTTCAATGAATGTGTCCGACATCCTGGCCCAGGCCGATAACGCGCTGCAAAAAGCGCTGAAAGAGGGCCAGGTGTTCCATTGGTTTGAATCCAACGAACAACAACTCTTTACCCGCGAACAATGGCGCGAAAAGCTCTCCAGCGCCATCAATGCCAAGCATTTCAAATTCCGCTGGCAACCCATTCAGCTCCATGACAATGCAGGGGTATTGCAGCGCGAGCTTTACTGTCAACTGGAGCTGGGTGACAAGCTGGTGCACGCGGGTCAGTTCATGCCTTATGTGGAGCTGCTGTCCATGGGTGCCACCCTCGACCGCTGCCTGATCCAAACGGTACACGATGCCCAACTACTGGAGCGCAACCTGGAGCCTGTGGCCATCAACCTGACCCACCAGAGTCTGTCGGATCCCAAGTTCCACGAGTGGCTGCAGCAGTTCCTGCGCGCCTCGCCGTTGGCGAATAGGATCTGCTTCGACATCCCCGAGTCGGGCATATACAGTTCCGCCGATGCCTGCCAAACCCTGTGCAACATCATCCGCGAGAATGGCGCTCATTTCGGTATTGACCACTTTGGTCGCCAGTTTGGTTCCATGTCTTACCTGCAGGATCTCAGACCCAGCTATGTGAAGCTGGACCAATCCTTTGCCTATTACGATGAAAACCAGCACAACAGCGAGCTGTGTCGTGCCCTGGTGAACGTCGCTCGGGGATTGGAGATCAAGGTCATAGTCACAGGTATCCAGGAACAGCAGCAGCTGAATCGCTTCCTGCCGCTGAAAACAACTGCTTTCCAAGGCTTTATCGCACCACCAATTCCGGTGGAACTCTGAATTCGGCCACTGTCGAAATACTGAAAAAGCGCCTAAGGGCGCTTTTTTATTGAGCGAAATTTACTGGTAAACACGCCATTGGCACGCATTCAGCCAATAGTTCAAGATGCAAAGACAACGGGAATACAAGAATACGGGAACAGATAAGGGAAACTGAAAAAGTGAAGCGGAAAGTGGTCGGTGATAGAGGATTCGAACCTCTGACCCTCTGGTCCCAAACCAGATGCGCTACCGGACTGCGCTAATCACCGAATCTGAATATCTTTGAAATAATAAGAGAGAAGTGGTCGGTGATAGAGGATTCGAACCTCTGACCCTCTGGTCCCAAACCAGATGCGCTACCGGACTGCGCTAATCACCGACGTAGATCTTCAAAGGAAATGGGGTGACTGATGGGGCTCGAACCCACGACAACCGGAATCACAATCCGGGGCTCTACCAACTGAGCTACAATCACCACTGATTTTTCCTGCTAACCGGGTGTTATCCAACTGGCGCACCCAGAAGGATTCGAACCCTCGGCCTCACCCTCCGGAGGGGTGCGCTCTATCCAACTGAGCTATGGGTGCCCACCTTGTTAGCGCCGCATATAGTAGGAATTATTTGTTCTGCCGTCCAGCGCTTATTTGTATTTTTTCGCCGTTTGCTCAAGTTTTGAGTCAACCGCTGTAAAAAACAACGCCGTACAAAGGGAATATCCCCTTGGCACATACGGTATTTCATGTTAATTCTACTCTTTGGTCCTGGGACTAAGCCGTTCCCAGATAGAAAAATACCATAACAACAAATCGGCGAGCGCTATGTTCAGGGATAATGGATTTAAGGATGAAACCTGTCCCCTGCCTGGGGAAGAGGTGCACAGACTCCTGAAAAGGGTCGAACGCCTGCGCAGATTGGCGGGCAAATACAAGCGTGCAGAAATCATACGCGATGCGCTGTTGGAAATTTCCAATATTTCCACCGAGGTCAGCACCCCGGAAGATTTCTATTCCGGGGTACACAACCACATCCGGCAACTGATCGCTGCCGACAACTTCTTTATCGCCACCTTCAATGCTCTCAGCGGCCAACTGGAAATCCCGTTCTTCGCCGATGAGAAAGACCCCCATCCCGCCATCAGTTACCCCGATGGGCAGCTCCATGGCGTGCTGATGCGGGGGCTCACCGGTTACGTATTCCGCACCGGCAAGGCGCTGCTGTGCAATGCCACCACCTTTGCCGAGCTTATCGACGCGGGGGAAATCGTCAGCCTGGGTTCCGATTGCAATCAGTGGTTGGGTGTACCCATACGCCATAACGAAGTGACCACGGGCGTGATAGTGGTGCAAAGCTATGACGGCGCGACCCTCTATGGCGAGACCGAGCTGGAGCTGATGGAGTTCATCAGTCACCATATCGCCGGGGTGATGGAGCGTCTCAAGCATCAGGAGCAACTGGAGCAAGCCATAGAGCAACGCACCCGGGAGCTGAGCCTGGCCTACGACCGGCTTAAACAGGAAGTGTATGAGCGGCGCCGGGCTGAGCGATTGCAAAAATCCCTCTATGAAATCGCCGAACTGGCGGCCAGCGGTCTGGAGCAGCAGGACTTTTACGTGCGTCTGCATGCCATCATCAGCCACCTGTTACCGGCCAACAACTGTTATATCGCCTTGGTCAGCGACGAGGAGCAGAGATCGCTGCATTTCCCCTTCTATATGTCGCAAATCGATGCCGATGTACCGCCGCCCCGGCCCTTGACCGACGGACTCACCGAATATCTGCTCAAACATGGGCGCCCACTGCTATTGAACAGTGACGATATTCGCGCCCTGGAACAGGCAGGTGACATCTATGCCCAAGCGCCAGAACTGAACAAGACCCAGAGCATGCACCAGTGGATAGGTGTGCCCCTGTATATCCAGGATCAGGTCCGCGGTGCCCTGACCATCTACAGCCTCAGCGCCAACCAGAATTACCAGCTCAGGGATCTGGAGTTGCTAACCTTTGTGTCCCAACACATAGGCACGGCCATCGAACGTAAGCTCAATGCCGAATCCTTGCAGCGCAGCTATGAGCAGCTGGAAGAAAAGGTTGAGGCCCGTACCCGGGCGCTGGCGGCGGTCAATCAGGATCTGCAGCAGGAGATCCAGCGCCGCAAGCAGATAGAGCAGCAACTGATCCACGATGCCCATCACGATGCCCTGACGGGCCTGCCCAACAGGTCGATGTTTATGGAACGCCTGGCCCAGGCGGTCAAGCATGTGCGCCGCCACGGCAAGGATCAATTCGCCCTGCTGTTTATCGATCTCGACCGCTTCAAATTGATTAACGATACCCTGGGCCATCTGCAGGGGGATCGTTTCCTGATAGAAACCGCCAGCCGTCTCAAAACCTGTATCCGCGACAATGACACCCTAGGACGCCTGGGCGGTGATGAGTTCGTGATCCTGCTCGACGCCATTAACCACTCCCAGGACGCCGAAGAAGTGAGTGAGCGCATACTCTCGGAGCTCAGCCGCCCGTTTTTGCTCGGTAATCAGGAGTTCCAGTCTGGCGCCAGCATAGGCATAGCCATCAGCAATCAGCAGCGAGTAGCCACCGCGGAATCCCTGCTGCGGGATGCCGATGCGGCCATGTATCAGGCCAAATTCCGTGGCAAGGGCTGCTATGTGAAGTTCGATGACAAGGCCCGTGAGGCCCTGACCCACGAGTTGGAGTTGGAAAACGAACTGCGCCAGGCCATGGGCTCCAACGCATTGCAACTGCAGTTCAGCCCCGTCAGCAGCAATGCAGATGAAGCCGCTTCGGCACTGGCCCTGTCATTGACCTGGGAGCACAGGGATTTTGGTCATATGGGCGCCAACGAGCTGAGAAAGCTGGCGCGTTGCTGCAATCTGGAACTGGAACTGGACAAGCACCTGATTGCCAATTTAAGTCAACACGCGGCCGCGCTGGAACTGCCCTGCCATGTACAGCTTGCCAGCGGTCACCTTAAACACAAACACGCGCTGCGCAGCCTGAAGAACAGTCTCAAAACCCTGCCGCTAAGCAAGCTGGACCTGTGGTTGTTTTTTGATGAGAAGGCCATGGTCCAGGATACCAAAAACCACATCAGTGGCCTGGCCTTGTTGCACAAACTGGGGGTCAAGCTGGGACTGTCCGGCTTTGGGACCGGCGTCAGCCCGCTTAACAACCTGACGTTGCTGCCCGTCTCCAGCCTGAAGTTGGCCGAGTCTTTGGGCCAGAGTGGTGGAAATCCGGAGCAGGAGCGGCTGCTGCAAGCCATGGTGGCGGCGGCCAATGCCCTGGGTCTGACGCTGATCGCCAGCGGCGTGGAGGATGCCAGACGCTGGCACAGGCTGCAGAAATTGGGGATCGTTCTTGGCCAAGGCAAGCTGTTCGGCACGCACCCCGAGGGCAGGATCCCGAACTGCGCCTGAGCGCTACTTCTTCAGCATGGCCCTCAGGTTGGCGATATTGCTCTTACCCGTTTCCTGACGCTGCTCGGCGCTTTGGGGCGGTTTGCGGTGTTCCCACAGCAAATCGTCCTGGGGCAGCTCGTCGAGGAAGCGGCTGGGTTCACAGCGCATGGTTTCACCAAACTGGCGCCGTTCCCGGCACAGGGTAAACCAGAGTTCGCGCTGGGCCCGGGTGATGCCCACATAGGCCAGACGCCGCTCTTCCTCGACATTGTCCTCATCTATGCTGGTCTGGTGCGGCAGGATGCGCTCCTCCGTTCCCACCATAAATACATAGGGAAACTCCAGGCCCTTGGAGGCATGCAGGGTCATCAGCTGAACCTGATCGCCGCCCTCTTCCTCGTTGTTGCGCTCCATCATGTCCCTCAGGGTCAGACGGGTCACCACCTCGGGCAGGGTCATGGGCTCATCCAGCTCGTCGCCCTGGAGCATTTCTGTCACCCAGCGGTACAGCTCGGAGATGTTTTTCATCCGCATCTCGGCCGCCTTGGCACTGGGGCTGGTCTCGTACAGGTAATCTTCGTAGTTGATCTTGCGGATCAATTGCTTGATCGCGTCCACCCCTTCACCACGCTCGGCAATTTCCCCTGTGTCGACGATAAAGCGGCCGAACTCATACAGGGTCGCCATGGCGGTCGCCCCCAGATGGTGGTTGAGGTCTGGCTCAAAAATGGCGGCAAACATGGAAATATGCTTTTCGTTGGCAAAGTTGCCAAGCCGCTCCAGGGTCGCCGGACCTATGCCGCGCTTGGGCAGGTTGATGATCCGTAGCAGCGCATTATCGTCATCGGGATTCACCACCAGCCGCAGGTAGGCCATGATGTCCTTGATCTCCGCGCGGGCGAAGAAGGAAGTGCCACCGCTGAGCTTGTAGGGAATGCGGTTGGTCATCAGTGCCCGCTCCAACAGCCGTGACTGATGGTTACCGCGGTAGAGAATGGCGTAATCACCAAACTGGGTGCGGCCGACAAACTTGTGGCGCACTATCTCCGCCACCACCCGCTCGGCCTCCTGTTCCTCGTTGGCGGCGATCAGCACCCGCATGGGCTCGCCGTAGGGCAGCTCGGAAAACAGCGCCTTGTCGTACACGTGTGGATTGTTGGCAATCAGTATGTTGGCGGCCCGCAAGATGCGCTGGCTGGAGCGGTAGTTTTGCTCCAGCTTGATAAGCTTGAGGCTGGGAAAATCCTTGCCCAGCAACACCAGGTTCTGTGGCTTGGCGCCACGCCAGGAATAGATGGATTGGTCGTCGTCACCCACCACGGTAAAGCGGGCCCGTTCACCCACCAGCAGCTTCACCAGTTCGTACTGACTGGTGTTGGTATCCTGGTATTCGTCCACCAACAGGTACTGGATGCGCGCCTGCCAGCGACTGCGCACTTCGGCATTGTGGCGCAGCAACAGGGTTGGCAGCAGGATCAGGTCGTCAAAATCGAGGGCATTGTAGGCCTTCATATGCTGGGCATAACGCTGGTACAAGAGGGCAAACAATTGCTCCCGTTCGTCCCTGGCCAGCTTACGGGCCTGCTCGGGGATCACCAGCGCCCCCTTCCAGTTGGAAATGGCGGTCGCCAGCAGCTTGAGCAGATCCTTGTCTTCCTGCAGTTCCTTTTCGGTCAGTTCCTTGAGCAGCGCCAGGGTGTCCTGATCGTCAAACAGGGAAAAACCGGCCTTAAGCCCCACCACCTTGTGCTCGCGCTTGATGATCTCCAACCCCAGGGTATGGAAGGTGGAAATCCACAGCCCCCTGGCCTCCTTGCGTCCCATGGACTGGGCCACCCGCTCCTTCATCTCCCGCGCCGCCTTGTTGGTAAAGGTCACGGCGGCAATATTGCGCGCCTGGTAACCGCATTTCTGCACCAGGTAGGCAATCTTGTTGATGATTACCCGCGTCTTGCCACTGCCCGCTCCCGCCAGTACCAGGCAGGGACCAGAGACATAATGGACGGCATCGTTTTGAGCGGGGTTGAGCTTCATGGGTGTTGGGGATCTCGGCAACCAATATCAAAGGCCGGGATCATAACAGACCGGGCGCCGCAGAGGCGATAGCAAGAGCGAAAGGAAACCGCAGAGTGAAGGGCAATACAGGAACAAAAGAAACCACAGCCCCGCTCGCTGGCGGGACTGACATCAGCGGGTCAGCCGCTAACCGGCTGCCAATTCGTATATCTTGCCTGCGCCCTGCCAGCCATTGTCCTTGGCGGCCTGCACCAGATAATCCAGCCCCAAACGACAGGCGGCCGGCATTTCGGCCTCATGGGCGTCGATATGACACTGAAAACTCTGGCTGACTTCGTCCCAGGCCACAGAGACCACGGGTTCGCTGGCACCATTGGCCTGTGCCAGGCGCAAACCGATAAAGGGCACAAAGGGCAGGCTCATCTGCCTCGACAGAAAGGCTGCGGCTTTACCGTCGAAACTTCTTATGGTTAATGAAAAATGTACCTGGTAATCCATATCCTTATCCTCCGGCTAATTTCCTTGGCTACTCCTCTTTGAACAATAGACCAAGGGCTGTCGCAGCGACTTGATCCAGGTCGAAAATTTGCACAAATTGCCTCTGACTACCGTCCCGGAAGCAAGCCCGGCGGTTTGTTTTGGCGCCGACTCCTGAGTTACAATCCGGTAATAGAAGACAAAGGTGGAACACGTGATGATCAACCCGAAAAAAATCGAAGAACTGGCCAAGCAATTGAGCGATAACCTGCCGGCCGGGCTGAAGCAATTTGCCGGTGAGTTCGAGGAGCGCAGCAAGCAGGTATTGCAAAATCAGCTGCTTAAGCTGGATCTTGTCTCCCGGGAAGAGTTTGAGGTCCAGCAGCACGTACTGCTGCGTACCCGCGAGAAACTTGAAGCCCTGCAGGCCCAGGTCAACGAACTGGAAAAGCGCCTCTCAGGTGAATAATCCTCAGGCCGGCCCAAGGGCCGGCCTTGTTTTTCCGGCTCGGACCAGCCGTTTTAGGTTACATTTATTCCCTTTCAATGACGTCACTCTGTGTTAGTTTTGGCAAATCCTTTGCCTATATTCGGCCCAACCAGAACAAGGAATTGCCATGAAAGGAAGCTGCCTCTGCAAACGGGTGAGTTACGAGATCCAGCATTTTTCTCCCCATCTGTCCCACTGTCACTGCTCCATGTGCCGCAAGTTCCACGGCGCCGCCTTCGCCACCTATGGCACAGTATTGCAGCAGGATATTCAATTCCATGTGCTTGAAGACGCCCTGAAAACCTTCCGCTCCTCCGAGATAGCCCAGCGCGGCTTTTGCCAACATTGCGGTTCCAGCCTGTTTTACCAGTTCCTCGATGGCCGCGGCACCTTCGACATCGCCCTCGGCACCCTGGATGATGAGCCCAACCTGCCGGTTGAGGCGCACATTTTCTACGGCAGCAAACCCCAATGGTCGGGCGAGTTTGCCGACGCCCTGCCCAAGTATGACAAGGAACACGATCTCCCCTGATTGGGCCATTTTCGGGCAAAAGTGAGCTTGCCCAGGCGGCAATCTTTCGTTCACGAAGCAACTTTCGACATCGGATGCAATTAATCACTTGCAGTGCCAAGTTCATGGAGTTCCGCTTCGATAAGATTGCTTTATTGGAAAGCAGAGGCCTGAATGTTGCACCGTTTCCCCCTTCGGAGCCGCCGAGGGTGTTGGGCAAGAAACGGCAACAACCGAGGCAGGGTGAATGCTCGTCTACGACGAGCGAGCTTATGAACGCGAACCATGGATGGTGAGCTGGCTGTTATCCACGGATGGATTTGGACGCCGAAGCAGCGACAGTCGAGCTGGGTGAGTGTCGCGCAGCGACAAGCCCACGAACGCGAGGCATGGAGCCGAGCTGGGGTGGATTTACATGGACGTAAATCCGAGAGTCTGTCGCGTTGGCCGTTTCGCCCATAAACCCGAGGAGCTTTCGGCTCCGGCTGGGGGCATCCTTTGGGATGCAAGGGCGAAGCTCGCAAGAGCGCTATGAGCGCAAGCCATGGATGGCGAGCTGGTCATTAAACAAGGAAGTTGTTCGTGGATAAGCAAAGCCCCTTGCCCAGGTGTGAGTTGGAGACCCACGACTTTCTGCTGCTTGAAAAGCGGCTATCTCTTTACTTTTATGCAACTTCCAGCACGAGAAGTACTAAATCACCTGCGGTGCGCTTTCGCACTGCCACTCCAGTGACACGGCGTGAATATATCCCTATAGCCTCCCCTCGCCATCCATGGCTCGGACGGTCACTGGTGCGGCAGTGCTATCAATTGGTGTTCCCCTTTGGTTATTAGAGTTCATCCAATACCAATTTGAGAAACCGAAGCCTGACGGTTGCACCCGAATGCTCCCCCTTCGGAGCCGCCGAGGACGTTGCTGAAAATGGCGTGGCGAGGCATGGATGCCGAAGCAGCGCCAGTCGAATCAGGGATGAGCGTCTGGCGCGTTAGCCAATTTTCAGCATAAGGCCGAGGAGCTTTCGGCTCCGGCTGGGGGCATCCTTTGGGTTGCAAGGGGCTTTGGATGAGCAAAGCCCCTTGCCCGGGTGTGGGTTGGAGACCCACGACTTTCTGCTGCTTGAAAAGCAACTATCTCTTTGCTTTTATGCAACTTCCAGCACGAGAAGTACTAAATCACCTGCGGTGCGCTTTCGCACTGCCACTCCAGTGACACGGCGTGAATATGTCCCTATAGCCTCCCCTCGCCATCCATGGCTCGGACGGTCACTGGTGCGGCAGTGCTATTAATTGGTGTTCCCCTCTGGCTTTAAAGGCAACCAGATAATTCAATTGAATCAATATATTGACCATCTAGTGAGCCTCAAGGATTATCGGAACAGAACGACTGGATCAAACCAAGCTGATCTATTAAGAAGGATGATGGGAACTAAGAATAAGGAGATTGTGTTTGCAAAAAAGACTTTAATTTGATTGCCTTAGAGGATAGTTATTAACCTATCAAACCAAAAATGTATTGTGGTTCTGCTTATTACTGCATTTAGAGAACATAGGATGAAGTTTGCTCAATTATTTCTGATATTAGCTATTGCCAGCACTGTCAATGCACAAGAGGCAGCAGATCCTGTTACCGAGCGGACAAGTATCATTTCTGAGTGGGCGCTTACATTGCTTGAAATCGAGCGCTGCCTTCCCGAAAGTGATGTTTGTGGTATTGAACTTTACATACAAGGCCCTAAGGAAAAACACCAACTGGGCGCGAACCTCACTGGACCATTCTTTCCTTTGCTGAAAGCAAAGAAAATATTCGCCTGCGAAAACAATGACGTCATGGAGACTAAAGGCCCAGAACTGATAGATTTGAATGGCAATCAGACATTACTCCAACCCCATCCCGGCTATTTGCGAGATTGCAGCTTGGTTGGTACTGGAGAGGAAGTCTTAATGCATTACAGCCTGGTTGATACGAAACCCTTTAACCTAATTCGTATCTTCAGTTCCAATGGTGAAATACTGCTCGAAAAGCGCATGGACTCAGAAGGCGTTGTTGAGTTTACTTTGCTGGGTCAATCATACCAAGTTCTAGTTCCAGCACCGGAATGGCCGGGCTAATGCTAGGAAAATAAGACTATGAATCCCATGCAAGAAGTCTTCATCAGAGTCGCCACCAGCGAGGATGCAGCGGCGATTGCGCTGCTGAGCAATGAGCTGGGTTACCCGGCTTCGGCGGAGGCGATACAGGAACGGTTGGCAAGACTGCTCAACAACAGCAGTCACAAGATCTATGTGGCGACGCAGGAGGACAATATCCTGGGTTGGATCGCCTGCGAGCAGCGTCTGTTACTGGAGTCCGGTGAGGTGTTTGAAATAGTGGGTCTGGTGGTGGGCAAAGCCGCCAGACGTAAGAATGTTGGCCGGCAACTGGTGAGGGCAGCAGAGCAGTGGGCCGAGGCTTTGTCGGCCAGGGCTTTAAGGGTGCGCTCCAATGTTCAGCGGCAAGAATCGCATCCCTTTTACCGGGCCCTGGGCTTTGAAAAGAGCAAGACGCAGCATACCTATGTGAAAAGCCTGCTCAGCTGAGAACGGTGCTAAGCACGCAGCCAAGTTCCCAGCCGGATAACCGGCTCAACAACAGGATCTGACGTATGAACTGGTATGCCTTTGCCGTGGGGATAATCACGGCCATGCTTATCATGGGGCACTTCAAACGAACCGGTCTGGAACGCGGCCGCCTCGCTTATCCCCTGCTGCTGGCCTCCTTCCCCTGCTACTATTTTGCCTTTGCCCTCTATGGCCTGGATATGTCCGCCTTGGGCCTGGAGCTGCTCACCAGCCTGGTGTTTCTGGCCTTGGTCTGGTGGGCCATCCGCGCCAGCCGCAGACTGGCAGCGAGCCTGATTGCGCTTGGCTGCCTGCTGCACGGCGGCTACGATGCCTTGCACCAATTCCTGTTTCTGAATCCGGGAACACCAGCTTGGTGGCCGGAGTTTTGCGGTGCCGTCGATATGATTCTCGGTGGCTATCTTGTTTATTTGGCTATCAGGGCACCCGCCCTTAAGGCTGCGCAAACAGGCCATGGAGCCCTTTTGCCCTCAAACGGAGAACGGGATTGTGAAATGTGAACTGGTGGACGTATTTGCCAAGGAAAAACTGCAGGGTAACGGCCTGACCATATTCTCCGATTGCGACGCCTTAACAACAGAGGAGATGCAGGCCTGGACCCGGGAGATGCGCCAGTTCGAGTCCATTTTCCTGCAGCGCAGGCAGGATGGGTTCCATGTGCGGATTTTTACCGTCGAGGAAGAGCTGGACTTTGCCGGTCATCCCCTGCTGGGGCTCGCCTTGCATCTGCATCAGCAATACGGCACAACCCATGCTCATGATTGGCTGGTGCATACCAAAAGCCGTCCCATCCACCTCAGCAGCCGAGAAGAGGGTGGCGAGTTTATCGCCACCATGGATCAGGGCAAGCCCGAGTACCTGCGCACCTTAACGGACGCGGAATCCGAACCTCTTTACGCCGCACTCAGCCTGTCGCCACCCGGCAATCCGGCACTGCGGGCAGAAGTCATATCTACCGGCTTGCCCTATGTCATTTTGCCGGTTGAATCCGGGCTGGATAAGGTCAGCTTCCAGGTCCGGGATCTCACGCCGCTGCTTGCCCCTCTGGGCGCCAAGTTTCTTTACCTGCTGGATGTGGTAAATCTGGAGGGCCGCACCTGGGATAACCAAGGTCTGGCCGAGGACGTGGCGACCGGCAGTGCCGCCGGTCCGGTAGCTGCCTTCCTGTATAAGCAGGGGCGGCTTGATACACCAGACCTCGTCATCAAACAGGGGCGCTTTTTAGGACGCCCCAGTGAAATCAAGGTGCAGCTTGAACTCAGTGGCCCGGACATAGCGACCATCCTGGTCAGCGCCAAGGTGGTCAAGGTCGCCGATATCCAGCTGCTGAGCTAGAGCTCGTCCAAGCCGGGCGGGAAGCCCACCTGGTATTGGGCCAGCTCAGTCCCGACTGTAGCCGCGAATAACTTTCGCCATCATGACTTTTTCGGTCCCCTCGGGAAAGGCAAAGGCGTTGGGAAACACCTGTGGCATGGCTTGTCACAGGTGTGCTTCTATGGCGGCACCTGCCCCATGCCTTGCTGGCAAGGGATCTCGCCCGGGACACCCTGGTGGATTGGGGCCGTTTGCCGGGACGACCGGTGGATATGCGGGCCCTGCTGGATTTTCTCGGCGAGCAGTCTACTCCGGCGCTCCAGACCGCCGCCCTATGCGGGCGGCAATCGGCTTGACTTACAACAGGGTATTTTTGAATATGGGCAACCTGGCTGAATTTTAAACAAGCCGCAATTCACCTCCAACCGTAAAAGCAGCCAGTAACTATCAGTAAATGGCAACAGGGAGCAAAGACATGGACGCCACACACCAAGCACTGATCCAAACCCTCAAGACCCGCTTCGAGCAACATCCCCGGCGCCATCCGGATATCGACTGGATGCGGGTGCAGGACAGGTTGGAGACCTGTCCGGACAAGCTTGACGCCCTGCAGTACATGGAACAGAGCGGCGGCGAGCCCGATGTTATCGGCTTTGATGCAACCCGCTTTGAGTTCATCTTCTGTGATTGTGCGCCGGAAAGCCCCACGGACAGACGCAGCCTCTGTTACGACGCCCAAGCGCTGGAAGCGCGCAAGCAAAACAAGCCCGCCGGCAGCGCCGTGGCCATGGCCGCCGCCATGGGCATTGAGCTGCTAACCGAAGCCCAGTACCAGGAGTTGCAGACCCTGGGTGAGTTCGATCTGAAAACCTCCAGCTGGCTGGCGACCACCGCAGACATTCGCGATCGCGGTGGTGCCATCTTTGGCGATCGCCGCTTTGGCCGGGTGTTTGTCTACCACAATGGCGCCGAGTCCTATTACTCTGCCCGAGGTTTTCGGGGCCGTCTGTTGGTCTGAACCTGGCAGAAGATCTTGAGCAACAGGGATTGAATTTCCCGCCGCAACTGGACAAAGCCGCCTTGGACTACAACTGTTAAGAGACTGAACCGCGCCGGTATTGAGCAATTGCCAGCGCATTTTTGTTTCCTGTGACCCGTTCAGGGTCGCTGACAATTGGAGTCCCGCGATGAAAATGTTGCTTACCGTCGAGTTTCCCCATGAGCCCTTCAATACCCTGGTACGCACGGGTCAGGTGGGTGAGTTGATCGGCAATATCATGGACAGTATCAAGCCCGAGGCGGCCTACTTTACCGAGCAGAATGGCTGCCGCTGCGGTGTGTTTGTGGTGGAGGTGGCCGAGCCCTGGTCGGTACCCGCCATTGCCGAGCCCTTCTTTCTCAACTTCAAGGCCAACTGTCAATTCCGCATCCTGATGACGCCGGATGATTTACAGCGCGCCGGTCTGGCAGAACTGGGGCGTCGTTGGGGCTGAGCGCCCGTCTGAAAAAATGAAAGCCGGGCATCTGCCCGGCTTTTCAACATGCTAATGTCGTTTAAAAACTGTTTAGTTTAAAAACTGCTTCACCAAGCGGTCGTATTCGCCGTTTTTGCGAATTTCCGCCAAGCCACGGTTAAAGGCATCGCGTACCACTGAGTTGTGGAACATCACCCGGTAGGGGGTACGCGGAAACACCTCGTGAAATTGCAACGGTTGGGTACTGTCGATATCCGGGCCGACGAACTTGTTGTTGGCGAGAAACACATACTTGTCGGCCACGGCCACATCAATGCGCCCCAGATACAGCATGCGATTTTGCAGCTCCTGGGGATCCACCTCACGGTAGATGGTCTTGTTGCTCAGGCGTTGGAACGTCTCACCCAGCATGTACTGGGCTCCCTCATAGGCCACCAGGCTGTAGCCCTGCAATTGATTGAGTTCACTGAACGTGAGCTGCCGTGATGCCAGGGTCACGGCAACGTCCTGGTAATAGATGTAGTAATCGGAAGGATAACCTGAGAGACCGGCAGCGGCATTGACCGACATGGCCGCCTCAATCCTGTCTTTCATATAGTAAAGTTGCAGCCGCTTCTGGGAATAGAATTTGAATCTGGCATCAAACCCCGATGCCTTGAGCGCCGCCCGCACTATCTCCAGCTCCAGTCCCGACTCACTGTCTTCGAGTATGTAGGGGGGGCGGTTAAGGGCGCTGCCAATCACCACTTCGGTGGCAGCATGCCCGGACAGCGTCACCAACAAGGCGCAGACGCAAACAATAAAGCGCATAGTAACCCTTCGAAATATCGTTGTTTTTACTATAAACGCTGACATCAGAAGGGGGCAAATCCTCACCCCTATCTCAGCACTTCCTCCATAGCCTTTAGGCACAGTGCCACATTTTCCCGTCGGGCGCCATAGCCCATCAAGCCGATGCGCCAAGCCTTGCCCGCCAAAGCCCCCAAACCGGCACCTATCTCCAGATTATAGTTTTGTAACAGACGGTTACGTACCGCAGCATCCTCTACGCCTGTCGGGATATAAACCGCATTCAGCTGCGGCAGCCTATGGGCCTCATCCACCACAAACTCGAGCCCCAGGCGTTCCAGCCCGGCCCTGAGTTCCTGATGCATGGCGGCATGGCGCTGCCAGGCATTTTCCAGGCCTTCATTGGCCAGCAGCCGCAGCGATTCATGCAGGGCATAGAGGGCATTGACCGGCGCCGTGTGATGGTAGGCACGCTTGCCGGCGCCACTCCAATAGCCCATCACCAGAGTCTGATCGAGGAACCAGCTTTGCACCTCAGTGCCGCGGGCCTTGAGCTTGGCCACGGCCCGTGGCCCGAAGGACACCGGCGACAAACCGGGCACACAGGAGAGACACTTCTGACTGCCGGAATAGATGGCGTCTATGCCCCAATCATCGACCCTGAGTTCGACGCCACCGAGGGAGGTGACAGCATCCACTATCGACAGGCAATCATGTTCCCGCGCCAGACGGCACAGGGTTTGGGCATCGGACAGGGCACCGGTGCTGGTTTCGGCATGGACAAAAGCCAGGAAGCGGGCATCGGGATGTTCCTTCAGCGCCGCCTCCACCACGGCGGGATCCACCGGCTTGCCCCAGTCAAAATCCAGCACCACGGCCTCACCGCGGCAACGCACCACATTTTGACGCATGCGCTCGCCAAAGACCCCGTTGCGGCAGACTATGACCTTGTCTCCGGGTTCCACCAGGTTGACGAAACAGGTCTCCATGCCGGCGCTGCCGGGGGCGGACACAGCCATGGTCATCTCGTTTTGGGTCTGGAAAGCGTATTGCAGCAGGGCCTTGAGCTCATCCATCATGGCCACAAACAGGGGATCCAGGTGACCGACCGTGGGACGGGCCTGGGCCAGCAGCACCTCGGGATACACATCGGAAGGCCCCGGGCCCATCAGGGTTCGACGCGGCGGGGTGAAGGGCGAAACTTGGGGTGCGGCTATCATGGGCTCTCCTTATGCTGACTGGGCCAAAAGTGCAAATTGGGCCAAAAGTGCAATCTGGGCCAAAGTGCAAACTGGGCCAAATTGGAATATTTACCCTAACACAAAGCCGCGCTGAAAAACGCCCCTGCCTTGGTCTAAGGACTGACTTTCACTCCTCAGCCGGGCCTATTGCCGAGAAACAGCCGGTAGGCCGGACTCTGGGTTTCTTCCTGCCACACAAAACCCAGCTCGGTCAGGAAACGGCCAAAGGCCTGGTGATCCGCCTCCGGCACCTCGAAGCCCGCCAGCACCCGCCCGAAGGCGGCGCCATGGTTACGGTAGTGAAACAGGCTGATGTTCCACTTGCTCTGCAAGGTGGTGAGAAACTTCAGCAGTGCCCCCGGGTATTCGGGAAACTCGAAGCTGAACAGGCGCTCGTTAAGTGGCTCCGGCGGGTGGCCGCCCACCATGTAGCGCACATGCAGCTTGGCGGTCTCGTCGGCGGACAGGTCCTGCACCGCAAAACCGGCACTTTCCAACCTGTCTATGATGTCGGTCAGCTCCTGCTGGCCCTGGCTGAGTCGAATACCGGCAAACACCACGGCACTGTCGCGGCTGCTGAAGCGGTAGTTGAACTCAGTCATCACCCGCCGCTCCAGCAGTTCGCAAAAACGCAGGAAGCTGCCGGGTTGCTCCGGTACCCGCACCGCCAGCACGGCTTCCTTTTGCTCACCCAGCTCACAGCGCTCGGACACGTAACGCAGGCTGTGGAAATTGACATTGGCGCCGCTGAGGATGGCGGCCACCTTTTGCCCCGCGCCCCTGTGACTGCCTTCGGCCAGTCCCGGGCCGCTGAGGCCGAAATACTTTTTCAATCCCGCCAGCGACAGAGCCCCGGCAGGTTCGGCGATGGCGCGGGTATCCTCGAAGATATCCTTGACCGCAGCGCAGATTTCATCCGAGCTGACGGTCACCACTTCGTCCACATAGGCCTTCGCCAGACGGAAGGGCTCGCTACCGATACGCTTGACCGCCACCCCGTCGGCAAACAGGCCCACCTGGGGCAGGGTCACGGGCTCCCCGGCCGCCAGCGCGGCCTTGAGACAGGCGGCATCCTCGGGCTCAACCCCGATGATCTTCACTCCGGGTTTGACCGCTTTGTAGTAGGCGGCAATGCCCGCCACCAGACCACCACCGCCCACCGGCACAAACACCAGCTCCAGATCCCGCTGCTGTTGCAACATTTCCTGGGCGACAGTACCTTGCCCGGCGATCACCGCCTCATCATCGAAGGGGGCTATGTACACCCGGCCCTCGCTGCGGGCCAGATGCTGGGCATGCTCGTTGGCCTGATCGAAGGACTGACCGTGCAGCAGCACTGTGCCACCGAGGCGGCGCACCGCATCAATTTTGATGTCCGGCGTGGTGGTGGGCATGACAATGACGGCATCCACGCCCCGGCTTGAGGCCGACAGCGCCACCCCCTGGGCATGGTTGCCGGCGGAGGCGCACACCACCCCCAGGCGACACTCGTCGGCCGACAACTGGGCGATGCGGTTATAGGCGCCGCGCAGCTTGAAGGAGTGCACCGGCTGCATGTCCTCGCGCTTGAGGAACACCTGGCAGCCCAAACGGGCCGACAGCTTGTTCATGCTCGACAGGGGCGTGACCTTGGCCACGTCATACACGGACGAGAGCAGGATTTTTTGCAGATAACTGTGGGCCAAATCCACGGTGGCAACGTCGGGCATATCAGGCCTCCAGTTTTGACTTGTCACGCACAGCGCCCTTGTCGGCACTGGTGGCGAGCATGGCATAGGCTTTCAGTGCCAGGGACACGGGGCGTACCCGTGCCAGCGGTTTCCAGGCCAGCGGCCCCTTGGCCTCCATGGCGGCGCGGCGCTCGGCCAGCTCGACCTCGGAGACCCGCAATTGGATACTGCGCTTGGGGATATCTATGTCTATGGCATCGCCGTTTTCAATCAGGGCTATGGTGCCACCGGCCGCGGCTTCCGGAGATACGTGGCCTATAGACAGGCCCGAGGTGCCGCCGGAGAAGCGACCGTCGGTGATAAGAGCGCAGGCCTTGCCCAGACCGCGGGACTTGAGGTAACTGGTTGGATAGAGCATTTCCTGCATACCGGGACCGCCCTTGGGCCCTTCGTAGCGGATCACCACCACGTCGCCGGCCACCACCTCGCCGCCGAGGATCCCGGCCACCGCCTCGTCCTGGCTTTCGTACACCCGGGCAACGCCGCTGAACACCAGATTGGACTCGTCCACCCCGGCGGTTTTTACTATGCAGCCGTTTTCCGCCAGGTTGCCATGTAACACCGCCAGCCCGCCTTCCTGACTGAAGGCAAATTCGCGGCTGCGGATACAGCCCTCGCGGCGATCCGTATCCAGGGTGTCCCAACGGCAGGATTGACTGAAGGCGCGGGTGGTGGGGATGCCGGCGGGGCCGGCGCGGAAGAACTCCTGCACCTGGGCGTCATCGCTCAGGGCCACATCATAACGGGCCAGCACTGACTTGAGGCTGCCATCTTCCGAAGCCACATGGTTGACGTCCGTGTGCAGCAGGCCGGCGCGGTCCAACTCGCCAAAGATGGCCATCACGCCACCGGCGCGATGCACGTCTTCCATATGGTACTTGGGCGTCGACGGCGCCACCTTGCACAGGTGCGGCACCTTGCGGCTGATGCGGTCAATATCGGCCATGGTGAAATCCAGCTCAGCCTCCTGGGCCGCGGCCAGCAGATGCAGCACTGTATTGGAGGAGCCGCCCATGGCCACGTCCAGTGCCATGGCGTTTTCAAAGGCCTTGAAGTTGGCTATGGCCCGTGGCAGCACCGACGCATCGTCCTCGAAATAGTGACGTTTGGTCAGCTGCATTACCCTGCGCCCGGCTTCCAAAAACAGTTCGCGGCGATCGCTGTGGGTCGCCAGCAGGGAGCCGTTGCCGGGCAGCGACAGACCCAGGGCCTCGGTCAGGCAGTTCATAGAATTGGCGGTAAACATGCCGGAGCAACTGCCGCAGGTGGGACAGGCGCTGCGCTCGATGCGCTCGCTGTCGGCATCCGACACGCTGGCATCGGCGGCGGCCACCATGGCATCCACCAGGTCGAGCTTGATGAGCTTGTCCGACAACCGGGTCTTGCCCGCTTCCATGGGGCCGCCGGAGACGAATACCACGGGGATATTGAGCCTCAGGGCCGCCATCAGCATGCCGGGGGTGATCTTGTCGCAGTTGCTGATACACACCAGGGCATCGGCGCAGTGGGCATTGACCATGTACTCGACGCTGTCGGCGATAAGCTCCCGCGACGGCAGCGAATACAGCATGCCGCCGTGGCCCATGGCGATACCGTCGTCCACGGCTATGGTGTTGAATTCCTTGGCCAGCCCGCCCGCCTCTTCGATGGCCGAGGCCACCAGGGCGCCCATGTCCTTCAGGTGTACGTGACCGGGCACAAACTGGGTGAAAGAGTTGGCAATGGCAATAATGGGTTTGCCGAAATCTGAGTCTTTCACACCTGTTGCACGCCACAGGGCGCGGGCGCCGGCCATGTTGCGGCCTTCGGTACTGGTGGCGGAGCGTAATTTAGCCATGGGGATTCCTTCACTGTTAATTCAATTGGGTTTATCGGGCACGAGTCAGGCGCTGGCCACCTTGGATAATGCCACAGGACTCAGCACCCGGCAGCCGGTGACGTCCACCAGCTTATTGAGCTGGTTTGACAGCAGTTCGATGGCACGCTCGCTGTCGACCTCCATATCGAGGGCCACGCTGTTGTCGGTCAGGCGCATATTCATGCCTGTGACGCGAAAACCGCGGTGACGGGTGACACGCAATACCCGCTCAACCACCTCGGGACTGTGTTGTAAGGTTACTTCCAGATGCTGGATCATGTGCGTTTCTCCATCTCTTCCATCAAGTCACTGTTGGCGGCTCAGAGCGTTACCGCGGTAAAGAGCCAAAGGTTATTGCTGTCATTCATTGCCACACTGAAAATCTGCTCACCTAGTTCGGGGCTCTGCCCTGAACATGCTGGCAGACGCCGGATCATGTACTTTTCTCCATCTCTTCCATCATGTCGCTGTTGGAGGCGCCGGGCGGAACCAGAGGCCAAACGTTATAGCTGTCGTCTATCGCCACGTGCAGCAGGAAGGGGCCGGGGCTGGACAGCATGTCGTCCAGGGCCTGCTCCACCTCATCGGCGGCGAATATGGTCTTGCCGGGGATATCAAAGGCCGAGGCCAGGGTGACGAAATCCGGGTTATCGGACAGGTCGGTTTCGCTGTAGCGCTGCTCAAAGAACAGCTGCTGCCACTGCTTGACCATGCCGAGCTTCTGGTTGTCTATCAGCAGGATCTTCACCGGCAGGCCGCGACGTTTAATGGTGGTCAGCTCCTGCACGTTCATCATAAAAGAGCCGTCACCTGAGACTGTCACCACGGTCGCGCCTGGGCGGGCCATCTGAGCGCCTATGGCCGCCGGCAGGCCAAAGCCCATGGTGCCGAGGCCCGCGCTCGACAGATGATCTTCGGGGCGGCGGAAATACATGTGCTGGGCCACCCACATCTGGTGCTGGCCCACATCGCAGCTGACCACACTGTCCTGGGGCAGTTTGGATGCCAGGCGCCTGAGCAACGCCGGGGCATAGATAAGATTGCCATCCTGGCGATACTGCCATTGATGATCCCGGGCCAGTTCGGCCACCTCCGCCTGCCAGGAGCCTATGTCCAGCGCTTTTGCCAGCTTGGGCAACAGGGAGCGCAGCTCTCCGGCTATGGCCACATCGGGGCGGCGCAGCTTACCGAGTTCGGCGGCATCTATGTCCAGGTGGATCACCTTGGCCTTGCTGGCAAAGCTGTCGAGACGGCCGGTCACCCTGTCATCGAAGCGGGCTCCCACCACCAGCAGCAGGTCACATTCCTGCACCGCCAGGTTGGCGGCCTTGCCGCCGTGCATGCCGAGCATGCCCAGATAACCCGGGGTGTCGTGGGCTATGGCACCCAGCCCCTTGAGGGTGGCCACCGAGGGCATGCCGGTCACCCGGATAAAGTCCCGCAGCGGCTCGACGGCGCCGGCCATGCCCACCCCGCCGCCCACATACAGCATGGGCTTGCGGGACTGCGAGAGCAGCTGCCTGGCGGCCTGGATATCGGCCTCGGCGGCCTTGGGCTCGGGGCTCAGGGCCAACAGCGGCGCGCGGTATTCCAATCGTCCCAGCTGTATGTCTTTAGGGATGTCCACCAGCACGGGGCCGGGGCGGCCGGAGGCGGCGATGTCAAAGGCGCGGTACAGGGTCGGCACCAGATCTTCCAGGCGCTGCACCATAAAGCTGTGTTTGGTGCAGGACAGGCTCATGCCCAGCAGATCCACCTCCTGGAAGGCATCGGTGCCTATGACGGCGGTGGATACCTGACCGGTAATGGCCACCAGGGGCACAGAGTCCAACATGGCATCGGCCAGGGCGGTGATCAGGTTGGTGGCACCCGGGCCGGAGGTGGCGAAGCAGACCCCGGTCTTGCCACTGGCGCGGGCATAGCCCACAGCGGCAAAGCCGGCGCCCTGCTCGTGGCGACAGAGTATGTGTTCCAGCTCGTGGCCCACCAGGGCGTCGTAGATGGGCATGATGGCGCCACCGGGATAACCGAATACCGTGGTGACTCCATGGGCGGCCAACACCTTGATAACCGCATCCGCTCCCCGCATCGTCTGTACTTCCATCGTCCTGTCCTGCCTTGTGGGCCGAGCCCTGATTTATCAGCGAATTTTTATTGGTTCTTAAACGAGAAACCCCCCGGTCCTTTCGGAGCGGGGGGTCTCTTGCAACTTCTTTCCTGGTTAAGGTCTGTCAGTTTGCCATGGGCCGCCCCCGCTGTGATTTAATAATCACGACGGTAATAATCACGAGAATGAGCTTGGCAGCCAGGTTCAACACTATTGACACTTTCCTTAAATTCTTGGGCCGGTAATTCTTGCAGCCTTTGGGGCGAGCCTTAAGCTTTAGCACAAGATCCCAGCGGATCACAACAGCAAAGTTTCATCTTAAAAAAGATTCAGCTTCCCTGCCGAGACAATGCAAGCAACACAAACTAGGGCGTGTTCACGTTTCACGGTTGTTTTTGCAGCTGCCTGGCCGGGCTTAATACCAGGCAGCGGCTGCGCCGTGTAGTCACACTACATAAGCAGGCGCTAACGCAGTAGTAAGACCGGCCAAGCGCTGCCCTTCGGGTTCGTCTTGGCGATGCCCTGCTCATTGTCACTCGTCACTTATTTAGAATAACTAAACTTCGTTCCTCGTTTCGCGATCAAAGCATCGCCAAGGCGAACAAAATCTAATCTCGAAACGTAAACACGCCCTACAACATCTGAAATTTTCCGCAATCTTTTCAATTGCCTTTCGTTGGCAGCCTCACCTTGAAAGCGGGCTGCCGGTGACTGCAATGCCGGCCGGGGCTGGCGAAATTTATTGGGCCGCGCTGATGCGCTTCATGTCTTTCATGTAACCGCGCAGCTCGGCGCCTATGTATTCCACCGCTGTGTTGCGGATGGCATCGTTGACCTCGATCAGGCGGCGATTGTCGACGCCGTTGCCCTGGTCCTTGAGGCCGGCACCCAAAAATTCCGGCGACATGGCGTTCACATAGTCGCGCAGCAAGGGCACGGCGGCGTGATTGAACAGGTAGCAACCGTATTCGGCGGTATCCGAAATCACCACGTTCATCTCGTACAGACGCTTGCGCGCTATGGTGTTGGCGATGAGCGGGGTCTCGTGCAGCGACTCATAATAGGCCGACTCTTCAATGATGCCTGCGGCCACCATGGTATCGAACGCCAGCTCAACCCCGGCCTTGATCATGGCCACCAGGAAGATGCCCTTGTCGAAATAGGTCTGCTCGTCGATGGCTTCGCTGCAGGTCGGTGCCCGTTCAAACCCGGTTTCGGCGGTCTCGGCGCGCCAGCGCAGCAGGTTGGCGTCGTCGTTGGCCCAGTCCGCCATCATGGTGCGGGAGAATTCGCCGCTGATGATGTCGTCCATGTGCTTTTCAAACAAGGGCGCCAGTATTTCTTTCAATTCTTCTGCCATATCAAAGGCTTTAATCTTGGCTGGGTTGGACAGGCGATCCATCATATTGGTGATACCACCGTGCTTGAGCGCCTCGGTGACCGTCTCCCAACCCTGCTGGATCAGCTTGGCGGCATAGCCAGGTTCGACACCGTCGGCCACCATCTTGTCATAGCCGAGGATGGCACCGGTCTGCAGCATGCCGCAGAGTATGGTCTGCTCGCCCATCAGATCCGACTTCACCTCGGCGATAAAGGAAGAGTGCAGTACCCCGGCGCGATCGCCACCGGTGGCGCTGGCATAGGCCTTGGCGATCTCCAGACCATCCCCCTTGGGATCGTTTTCAGGATGCACGGCTACCAGTGTCGGCACCCCGAAGCCGCGCTTGTACTCCTCACGCACCTCGGTACCGGGGCACTTGGGCGCCACCATGATGACGGTAATGTCGGGACGCACCTGCATGCCTTCCTCGACTATGTTGAAGCCGTGGGAATAGGACAGGGTCGCGCCCTGTTTCATCAGCGGCATCACCGCCTTGACCACATTGGTGTGCTGCTTGTCCGGGGTCAGGTTCAGCACCAGATCGGCATCAGGGATCAGTTCCTCGAAGCTGCCAACCTTGAAGCCGTTATCTGTGGCTTTTTTCCAGGAGGCGCGTTTCTCGGCAATGGCTTCGGCACGCAGGGCATAGGAGATGTTCAGCCCTGAGTCGCGCATGTTCAGCCCCTGGTTCAGACCCTGGGCACCGCAACCGAGAATGACTATGTTCCAGTCTTTGATGTAATCGCAGCCATTGGCAAATTCACTGCGATCCATAAAACGACATTGGCTCAGCTGGGCCAGCTGTTGGCGCAAATTCAAGGAGTTAAAGTAATTGGCCATAGTGAATTTTCCATCTTTCAATTCTGTGACGACAGCGCGGCCTTGACCGCCTGTGATTGCAAAACACTATAGTCCAGAGTTAGCATTGCCTAAAATGATATAATCGAAACTTGTTGTTGCACTTTTCGCAACATTAAGAGTCACAACACAAACAATGGCAACATAAGAGTGGTCAGCCAAGGGGAGTTCAGGCCATGGATATCCGCGAAATCCAGCTATACCTGCATTTGTGTGACACCCTGCATTTCGCCCGCACCGCAGAGCAGATGCATGTGAGCCCCTCCACCCTGAGCCGGGCCCTGCAACGGTTGGAGCAACAGGCCGGTTGTCGCCTGCTGGAGCGGGATAATCGCAGCGTGCGCCTGACCCGGGGCGGCGAGGAGTTTCGCCGCTTTGCCGCCGACACACTGGCGGGCTGGCAGCAACTCAGGAGCCGGCTCGATCCCAATCAGCAGCAGCTGCGGGGCTTGCTCAATCTCTATTGCTCTGTGACCGCCGCCTACAGCCACCTGCCGGCGCTGCTGGACAGGTTCCGCCGCGAACACCCCCTGGTGGAGATAGTGCTCAATACAGGGGATGCGGCCAATGCCATGGCCGAGGTGCAGCAGAATCGCGCCGACATTGCCATCGCGGCTTTGCAGGATCCCTTCCCCGACAGCCTGCATTTTGCCCCCATGGACACCATACCCCTGACCGTCATAGGGCCGCAGATCCCCTGCCGGGTGCGAGAGTTACTGGAAGAGAAGGAAATCCCCTGGGACAGGTTGCCCTTTATCGTGCCCGAGCACGGCCCGGGCCGGAAGCGCATCGACAATTGGTTCAAGGCCATGGGCATAGGGGCGAATATTTACGCCAAGGTATCGGGCCACGAGGCCATAGTGTCCATGGTGGCGCTGGGATGTGGGGTCAGCGTCAGCCCCGAGGTGGTGGTGCAGCACAGTCCGATGCGCGACCGGATTGCACTGCTGCCAAGCCCGGTGGCCATACCGCCCTTTGAGCTCGGCTGTTGCTGCAAGGCAAAACGCCGGGACGACCCCCTGATAGCCGCCTTTCTGGCGGCCATTGGCTCAGCGAAATAACTCAGGCAGGAGCTTAATCCTCGACCGGCTCGATGCGAGTTACCAGCAGCTGGTCGACCTTGTAGGAGTCTATGTCGACCACCTCAAACTTGTAGCCGTTATAGACCACGAAGTCGGTACGCTTGGGGATCTTGCGCAGCATGTACATCATGAAGCCGGCTATGGTCTCGTAGTTCTGACTGTTGGGGAAATGGTCTATGTTGAAGGCCCGCATCACGTCTGTGATTGGCGTGACCCCGTCCACCAGCCAGGAGGAGGCGTCGCGGGCCACTATCTGCTCTTCCCCTTCCGCCAGCACCCAGGTACCCATCACGGCGCTTTGCAGATCGTTGGTGGTCACTATCCCCACCACCAGGGCGTATTCGTTCATCACCACGGCAAAATCGGCGCGGTTGTTCTTGAAGTAATCCAGGGCCTCGGACAGGCTCAGGGTGTCGGGAATGATGGGGCAGGAATGCACCAGGGAAGTATCCTTAAGGCTCATGCTCTGACCGTTGATCACCCGGATCAGCAGCTCCTTGGCATCCACATAACCCTTGATGGCATCCAGCTGACCATCACAGACCAGAAACTTGTTGTGGGGATCGTTGGCTATCTTCTGCTTGATGTCGTCCTCTGAATCGCTGAGCAGGAAGTACACCAGGCTCTCCCGGGCCGTCATGGCGGAGGTTACGGGCACAGTCTGCATCTCGAACACGTTTTCCATCATCTGCTGCTCGCCCTTGTCGAGCACCCCGGCCTCGGCTCCGGCATCCATCACGGCGTAAATATCATCGGAGGTGATTTCATCGTTGCGCACCGTCGGGATCTGCAGCAGACGGAACAGACCATTGGCCAGGCTGTTGAACAGCCATACCAGGGGCCGCAGCACAGTGATACAAAACGCGATGGGCGTCACCAAAGTCACGGCCACTCTTTCCGGCAGGGCCATGGCGATGCGCTTGGGCATCAGATCCGCCAGCAAAATAAACAAGCTGGTCACCAGCAGGAAGGACAGCAGGAAGCTCAGCTGATTGACCCAGACCGCCGACACCCAGGGGGTCAGCAGCTTGTTGATATGGGGCGTGAAGGCCGACTCACCGACGATACCGCCCATGATGGCCACGGCATTGAGGCCAATCTGCACCACGGTGAAAAAACTGCCCGGGTGGGCCTGCAGCGCCAGCACCCGCTCGGCCCTGGCGTCGCCCTCGTCGGCCATTTGCCGCAGGCGGATTTTGCGCGACGCCGCCAGGGCAATCTCGGACATGGAAAAGAAACTGCTGACGCCAATCAGCAGCAGAATAATCACAGCGTTATCGAAAAAGCTCATGTTTCACCTTGCCAAAGCCCCGGGCCCTCCCGGGGCGTGTGCCCATCCGGCCGCGCCTGCAGTCTGCCCGGGAAGCATGACGCTTGTGTGTCCGGGCGGCCAAATTTTTGCCACCCGGTCATTTTGCCTGTGCCCGGGTGTAAAAAGCCAGCCCCAAGGCTCTGAGTCCTGAGGAATTATGTCTGTTTAGCCGTGGTAACAACAATAATTGAGATTGAGACCCAGCTTGTGAAGGTTGCGGTTGAGCCGTCTGAGCAGGCGCTGTTCAGAAAGTCAGAGCGAAAGCATTGAAGGCAGGCAAGCGCTCAGCTTCTGGGGCGATAGGGGCAATAATTGGGTTTGGGGCCTTTCTGGGGATGGTTGCGACTGAGCCGTCAAAGTGGGCGCTGTACTTGCGGGAACGCATTCCATCCCCGCAAGCGCTCAACCCCTGGGACGATAGGGGCAATAATTGGGTTTGGGACCTATTTGCGGATGATTACGACAGGTATCGGGGCGCTTGTCATAGATGGTGCAGCGACGGCTGTGCCTGTCCAGATACAGGCAATCATCATTGGCCATCCGCGCCAGGGTAAAGATACCGGTTTTGTGGCTGAAACTGTCTATGATGCGGGCCTTTTGCAATCTTTTGGCTATGCCCTTGAGGTCATCGGCCTCGAAGGGATCCACCAGCTCCATCCGCACCAAATCGCTGACCTTCACCTCCACCGGCAGGGTGCAACAGGTGGCATGACAATCATTGCAAAGATTTTTGCGGTACTTCTGCCAGGTGGACAGATCGTCAATATTGAATGTCATAGGGGCTTTGGCCATGGGAACTCCTGGTGCTGCGGCCGGCCATTATAATGGTCGCTTTCGGCCCTCACCAGCCCCTTGTATGCCCTTGTGCGCCGCAGAGACTATACTCAAGTCACCTGCGGCCTCCTCCCTTTGGTGGATATGAATACTCTCGCTTTTATTCTGGTGCTCGCCGGCCTGCTGGGATTGCTGTTTGCCCTGCCGCGCATCTATCAGATATGTCGGGTGCCCGAGTGCAGCCAGCAGGGCTGGTATGTGCTGCTGGCCTTGGTATGCCTGTTTGTGTTGGGCTATATCGGCTTTTTGTGGCTGCTGAGCGCCCAGAATACCGGCCAGCTGGAGATGATAGTCGCCTTTATCTTTTTTGGCGGTGGCGGCTTTGTGTTCCTGGTCAGCGAGCTGAGCGGCCAAACCATGAAGCAACTGCTGTGGACCCTGGAAGAAAAAGACTATCAGGCCAATCACGATCACCTCACCGGCCTGCCCAACCGCCACGCTTTTTATGCCGCCATTACCGCACTGTTGGCCAGCAAGCCGGGGCAATTTGCCTGCCTGATGATGGATCTTGATGATTTCAAGGTGATCAACGATACCTGCGGTCACCACGTGGGGGATTTGGTACTGGTGGAAGTGGCAGAGCGAGTCAGCAGCCATTTACCAGAGGGCGCCCTGGTGGCACGTTTGGGGGGGGATGAACTGGCCATTCTCTTGCCCAAGGGTGAAGCCGTGGATGCCATAGCCCTGGCTGAGATGCTGCAAGACTTGCTCAAGCAGGACATCATCATTGGCAGTCACAGACTGGCGGTCAGTACCAGCGTCGGCATCGCACTTTTCCCAGAGCATGGTGAGGACAAGAAATACCTGCTCAAGCATGCCGATATCGCCATGTACTATGCCAAACGCAACGACAAGCGTTGGCAAATGTACGAACCGCACCAAAAACTGCACCCGCTGCCATCCGGATCCAACTGGTCGGATACCTAATGCTCTTCCCATTCGGCGCGATTACGCCCCAGCGCCTTGGCCCGGTACAGGCAGGCATCGGCGCGGCCCATGGCATCGCGCACCGAATCCACCCCAAGTAAATTCACCACCCCCAGACTCAGGCTGACCCGACCATGGGGTGAAGCACCGTGGGGAATATTCAGCTCCCGCACGGCATCAAGCAGCCGCTGCGGCAGTTGCCGGCACACCTCGGGCGCCTGCCCGGGACAGACGGCGGCAAACTCCTCACCACCGATACGGGCCAACAGGGCATCTTCCGGCAGCGCCTGTTTCAGGGCCTGGGCCAGCCGTCTGAGCACCTCATCCCCGGCCGGATGGCCATAGCTGTCGTTGTAATGTTTGAAAAAGTCCACATCCATCATCAACAGCAGCGCCTCGGTTCCGAGCGCCTGCTCCAGACGCGCACTGAAGGGCCGCCGGTTCACCAGTCCGGTCAGTTCATCTGTGGCCGCCTGCTTCGCCAGCCGGGCATTGGCCCTGAGCAATTGCCTTTGCAATAACAGCATCTGCCCTTCCCTGCGCCTGCGGATCAGCAGGGCATTGAGGGTGGCGGCAAATTGGGTCAGCAACTGGGATTTGTCATCATTCCACTCCAGGTGGCCACTGACCTGAGCCAGGGCCAGCACCCCCACCAAAGCATCGCCGTCCATGATGGCAAATCCGGCTATTCCCCGGATCCCCAAGCTTGACAGTTCCCGATACTCTTCGGGCCAGCGCCCGGATATGGACTCCACATCTTCGATGATAATCATGCTGTTATTGGTAAATCGCCGTTTCAGACGCGCCACATCCGTCAGCTGCTCATCGGCGGATTGGGCATTGGGAATACAGGACCAAAAGGCCCGGTAGTGCAAGCGGTCATCCTCAAACTCCACCACACTGACCCGCTCCACCTGCAGCAATTCACCGATTTGTCGCACCACCTGTGCCAGCAAAGATGCAATATCGTCCACAGACACATTGAGGAAGCCGAGGGAAATCTGCGCCAACTGCCGATTGGCGTCCGTCTGCCAGCGCAACCTGGCGGTGCGCTCCTCCACTGTCTGGCTCAGCTCCTGCTGGTGCCGGGTCAGGGCCCGCTGCTGACGCCGCACCAGGGCATAATCGTGACGCATCCTCTGGTACATTCGGCTAAATGCTTGAGCCACCAAGCCTATCTCATCCCGGGATTCGGCCACTTTGGGATCCAGCCGCAGCTTGGTCAGCTCGCTCAGGTTTATCCCATCGGCAAAGTTCGCCAGCGCCTCAACCCGGCGCACTATCAGACGATTGGCCAGAGTGAGGATGATATAGATGACCAACAGCATCTTGAGGCCGTTACCCAGCACTATCACCATCACCTCACGCCCCAGTTGCAGGTAAATCTGCTGGCGGTCGAGGGCCACTGTCAGCTCGGCTATGGCTTGCTCCTGAATGCTGAGCGGGTAATGCAGCAGCAGATATCTATGCCCGGGATCGACGGGCACGCCCTGCCCAAGGTTGAGATAAACCCCGTCGCGGCTGCTGAGCTCAAGGCCACTGACCGAGGGCAAGACGCCAACCCCGGAGACCAAATCCTTGAGTAAGGGCTGGTCCACATCCCACAGGGCGTGGGACATGCTGGGCAAGAGCGAGCGGGTATACCTGTCGATATCGGCTACCGCATTGTCGAGTGCCGAATGATAATTCCACCACAGCTGGACCATGATGGTCAGCAGGGCAAACAGGCTGCTGACCCCCACTATGGTGAAGGTCATCTTTGAGCCTATGCTGTTATGGCTCCGCCTCATGATGGCGTCTCCATGGTCAATGTCAGCGCCAGCAGCGTTTGCCAATCTCTCTGCTCCAGGGCATTGAACATGGGAGTATCGGGCTCCAGCAACCAGAACAACTGCGGCAAGTCCGCGGGGTAAATACCAGTGTCCCTGTGGCGCTTCAATCTGGCGAGCGCCACGGCCGCGGTCAGCAGATGGCCTCCGGCAAGCACGCTGAGTTTACCCTGGCGCCTCAGGGCCAGAACTCTGGCCGAGGTATTGAAGCTGCTGAAAAAGATATCTTTTCCGGGTACTTTTCCCGCTTCCTGCGCGGCCCTCAAGGCGCCAAACAACATATGGTCATTGGCTGTCCACACCAGTGCCAATGCCGGATAGCGCACCAACAACACCTTGAACTGTTGATAACTGCGCTCCTCCTGCCACAGACCGTAAATAGTCTGGGTCACCGCGGCCCCCTGCTGCAGTACCGCCTCGGCGCCGCGGGTTCGCTCCACCGAGGCCGGGGTCAGCCTGTCACCGGAGATCAGCAGCGCCAGGGGGCGGGACAGTGCGGCACGCGCCAGCAAGGCTGTCGCCGTCTGCCTGCCTATGGCCTCATTGTCCGGCACCAATCCAGGCAATAGAAACCTTTGCCAATGGGGATCCTTGAGCAATTCACTGCGCTGCCCCAGGCTGATGTCGTTGAGCACAAACTGCACGTACACCGGCTTGCCATATAGAGCCTCCAACATGCTCAGGCCGGTGCTCTTTTCGTTCACCAGGATGACGTAACGGGGCAACTCCCGAGCGGCAGCCAGTCGCTGCACCTGATTGATCATCTGGAAATGATTGCGTTCGGCGTGCTCGGTCAGCAACTGCAGTTGCAGCTCAGCGGCGGCTTCCTGCAACAGGCTGTCCACATCGCCCCAAAAGCTTTCATCTGCCCGCCCCGGATTGAAAAACACCACATCCGGCGCGCACCATGCCGGCGTCATAAAGACTAAGCAACAGAACAACCAGAGTTTTTGCATACTGACCTCCCGCCTAAGAAGCATAGTGCACCACGGCGTCGAGGGCCTGCTACACTCATGCCAATGTCGACTGACAAAAGGACTTGTTAATGGGGATCGCCTGTGTTGCTACCCGGGCCAGTTTGGGCGTCGAGGCGCCGGCCGTGATGGTGGAGGTGCATTTGGGCAATGGCTTGCCCGCATTCAATCTGGTGGGCCTGCCTGAGGCCTCGGTCAAGGAAGCCCGCGAACGGGTGCGCAGCGCCCTGGTCAATGCCGGCTTCGAGTTCCCGATGCGCCGCATCACTGTCAATCTGGCGCCGGCAGACTTGCCCAAGCAAGGTGGCCGCTACGATCTGCCCATAGCCCTTGGCATACTCGCCGCCTCGGGCCAGATCCCGCTCAACAGCCTCAAGGACCGGGAGTTTGTCGGCGAGCTGGCCCTCACAGGTGAAATCCGTCCCTGCCAGGGGCTGTTGCCTGTGATCATCGCCGCCCGCCAGGCGGGTCGCAGCCTGATATTGCCCCAGGATAACCGCCTCGATGCCGAGCTGGTGGGCTATCCCCATATTCACCTGTGTTGCCAATTGCCACAGCTGACGGCCTTTCTCCATGGCCAGCAGCAGCTGCCGGGACTGAGTGTCGGCACCGAATGGCTGGATGAGGCGCCGCCACACCCGGGCCCGTGTCTCAGCGAAGTCATAGGCCAGTATCAGGCCAAACAGGCGCTGGAAATTGCCGCCGCTGGCAATCACAATTTATTGATGCTGGGTCCCCCGGGTACGGGCAAGACCATGTTGGCCAGCAGGATCATGTCGCTGCTGCCACCACTTAACTACGAGGAAGCGCTGGAGGTGGCGGCCCTGCATTCGGTGGCGGGCATGAGCATAGCGCCGCAGAAATTCCAGCAGCGGCCATTCCGAGCACCGCACCACACCAGTTCGGCCGTGTCCCTGGTGGGTGGCGGCAGTATTCCCAGACCCGGTGAAATATCCCTCGCCCACCGCGGTGTGTTGTTTCTCGACGAGTTGCCGGAATTTCCCCGCCGGGTACTGGATTGTCTGCGCGAACCCATGGAGACCGGCGAGGTGGTCATTTCCCGCGCCGCAGCCAAACTCACCTTTGCCAGCCGCTTTCAGCTCATCGCCGCCATGAACCCCAGCCCCTGTGGCAGCAGCGATGCAGACAGCCGCGCCAGCATTGAGCAGATAAACCGTTATCTGGCGCGTCTGTCGGGCCCCTTTCTCGACAGATTCGATCTGTCCATCGAGGTGCCGCGCCTGCCGCCGGGGACCTTGAGCAACCAGACAATGACCGGCGCCACTTCGGCCGAACTGGCCCAGCGGGTGCGCCGCGCCCGGGAGACCCAACTGGCCCGGGCCGGTGTGCTCAACAGTGACCTGTCCGGCAAGCAGTTGCAGCAGGCGGGCTTTACGGCCGCGGATCTGCAATTCCTGGAGCAGAGCGTCAATCGCCTCGGGCTGTCGGTGCGCAGCTTTCACCGCCTGCAGCGGGTGGCGCGCACCATAGCCGACCTGGACCAGAGTATTCAGGTGGAGCGCCGCCATCTGGCCCAGGCCCTGGGCTACCGCGCCATGGACCGATTGCTGGCGGGCTTGAGGCAACATTAATCCACCCAAGAATGTCAATTTATCTGCCGCGAAAGCCAACTTGGGTAACGCGAACGCCAACCGGGGTAAAGAGATGTAAAGCTGTGTAAACCGGGCAGCCAAGGGCAATTTCGGCGTCTAACATTCCGACAACAATGGTCGCAATCAGGTCGTATTGTTAGGTGAATATCATGAAACTAAAAATAACCGTTCAAACCCTGCTGGTTGCCCTGCCAGCGCTGACCAGCCTGGCCTCCCAGGCTGCCAATATCCCCCTGAGCCAGATGCCGGTCCCAGTTCCGGCAGACAATCCCATCACAGAATCCAAACGCCAGTTGGGCAAGATCCTGTTCTGGGACGAGCAGTTGTCCAGCGACGATACCGTCGCCTGCGGCTCCTGCCACAAGGCGGCCGCCGGCGGCGCCGATCCCAATCCCGCCGCCCATCCGGGCCCAGATGGGCTGTTTGGTACCGAGGACGACACCCTCGGTTCCCATGGCATACGTCACTATGACGCCAACCTCAACCTGGTGGCCGATGCCAGCTTTGGTTTTCAACCCCAGGTGACGGGTCGGGCTACGCCCTCCTTTATCAATGCCGCCTTTGCCAATGAGTTGTTTTGGGATGGCCGCGCCTCGGCCAGCTTCAGCGACCCCCTCAATCCGTCGCTGGAACTCTTGCCTAACCGGGCGGCGCTGGAAAGTCAGGCCGTGGGACCGATACTCAGCAGTGTTGAAATGGCGGCCAGCGATCGCAGCTGGAACGATGTCACCACCAAGCTGGCCCGGGTAACCCCGCTGGCGCTGGCGAGCAATATTCCCGCCGACATAGCCCCGGCGATCGCCGCCGGCCAGGGCTATCCCGGGTTATTTGCCGCCGCCTTTGGCGACAGCAATATTACCCCGGCCAGGATCGCCATGGCCATTGCCACCTATGAACGCACCCTGGTAGCAGATCAGACCCCTTGGGATCGCTTTATCGCCGGCGACGCAACGGCCATGACCCAGAGGCAAATTGCCGGTTGGGAATTGTTTGATGGCCAGAGCCTGTGCGGTCGCTGCCACGTGCCGCCGCTGTTCAGCGACAACCGCTTCTACAATCTCGGCCTGCGCCCGGCGGCTGAGGACATAGGCCATATGCTGGTCACGGACAACAGCCGTGATTATGGCCGCTTCAAGGTGCCGTCGCTGCGCAATCTGGGGCTCAGGCCGGCACTGATGCATGTGGGTTGGGTAACCGATGCCCGCGATGCCATCGCCTTTTATAACAGCAATGCCGATGCCGCCAATGGCATTGCCAACCGCCATCAGCAGTTTCACGAAGATCAGTCCGGTATTCCCACGACCACCCCGGGTGTCACTGTGCCCTACAGCAACCTGTCGTTGGCGTCCGGCAATGAGCGGCCCCAGGAAAACGTAGCCGATTTCCTTGCCAATGCCCTGACCGACCCCAGGGTGGCGGCCGAGACCTTCCCCTTCGACCGGCCTACTCTCGGCAGCGAGCGGCGCCACAATATGTCGTCGGCGCTGGCCTTTATGAGCTACAACATAGGCGGCGCCGATTGGCAAAGCAGCCGGGCGGAAGCCATTGCCAACGTTATCAACAGCAGCCTGGCCGATCTGGTGGCACTGCAGGAGGCCGGCGCAACCCCACTGCAACAGCTGCAGCCCTTGCTGAATTCAAGCTACGCCCTGGCCGATGTGGGCAGCAACGGCATGCCCTTGCTGTACAACAGCCAAAAGCTGCATCTGCTGCAATCCGGCAGCAGCGCTCCCGGCGACATGCTGTTCTGCACCGCAGAGCGCTTTATCAACTATGCCCTGTTCCAGGATAAGCAAAGCGGCAGCCAGTTTTTAATCTTCAACACCCACTTCTGCGCCCCGCAGGCCACTGAGCTGCCCAGCGGCTACAGCGCCGCCGAGGTCAATTTGCAGCACGCCGGAGCGCTGGCGAACTTTGTCGCCAAAATCGGTGCCAGTTGGCAAGTGCCTGCCGTGGTTGCCGGGGATCTCAATGCCACGGAAAACTCGGCCACCATGGAGTACCTGCTCGGCACTGGGCAGATTGACGGCAATCCGACCCCAGCGCCGCTGGCCGACAGCTGGAGCCAGGCCCAAGGGTCCAATCACAGTGGCGTGGACTGGCTGCTTTACCTTGAAAACGGACAACAACTGCTGGGAGCCCAACGCCTGATCAACAGCACCACGGAAGCGGCATCGGATCACTTCCCCATGACAGCCGCCCTGATATTTAACAGTAAGGTCTTTAACAGCCAGGGCAATGGCAGTGACGACACGGATGCCGATGGCGCGCCTGATGATGAAGATGCTTTTCCCTTCAATCCGGCCGAGTGGCTCGACACAGACAACGATGGCATAGGCAACAATGGCGACAGCGACGATGACAATGACGGAGTACCGGACGCAACGGATGCCTTTCCACTCAATGCCGCCGAGTGGCTCGACACAGACAACGACGGCATAGGCAACAATGGCGACAGCGACGATGACAATGACGGAGTAACGGACAACGAGGATGCCTTCCCACTCAATGCCGCCGAGTGGCTCGACACAGACAACGATGGCATAGGCAACAATGGCGACAGCGACGATGACAATGACGGAGTAACGGACAACGAGGATGCCTTCCCACTCAATGCCGCCGAGTGGCTCGACACTGACAACGATGGCATAGGCAACAATGGCGACAGTGACGATGATAACGACGGGGTACCGGACGCGACCGATGCCTTTCCCCTGGACCCGAGTCGCAGTCAGGCTGCCGGCAGCACCGGCGGCAGTGATGCATCGAGCAGCGGCGGCGCCTTCAGCCCCTGGCTGCTACTCTTGAGCTTAATTGCCACGGGACGTCGGCGACTGGAATAAGGGGAGACAGCAGATGCCGGGGATTCAGATCATCGAGGGCGACATCACTGGGGCCAGGGTCGATGCCATAGTCAATGCCGCCAACAGCCGTCTGCTGGGTGGCGGTGGTGTCGATGGCGCCATCCACAGGGCCGCAGGACCGGCACTGCTGGAGTCCTGCCGCCAGCTGCCCGAACACAATGGCATCCGCTGTCCCGTGGGCGAGGCCAGGATCACGGCGGCGGGAAAACTGGCCGCCCGCTATGTGATCCACACAGTGGGCCCCATTTACTCCGCCGATGCAGACCCTGCCGGGCATCTGGCCGCGGCCTACCGCAGCTCGCTGCGATTGGCCCTGGCCCATGGCTGTGTGAGTGTTGCCCTGCCCGCCATCTCCTGTGGCGTCTATGGCTATCCCCACCAAGACGCCGCCACCATTGCCCTTGGCGTCTGCCTGGAGCCCGAATTCAGCGCTTTGACATTGACCTTTTACCTGTTTGACCAAGAGCTGGCTGGCCTTTGGCGTCTGACCCTGGCAGATCTCGCCAAAAAGCCCGTTTGAAGCTGCTGGTAGTAGCCAAATCAACACACCCGGTCAAGGCTAAAAGATTATTTTTTAACCAACCATTAACATTAGAAACCGCTGGCTACACTTAGTCCAAGGATTGCGCAGCCTCAGGGCCTGCCTCGCTGAACAGGGACGTCGACAACACCGGCCCAAGGGCCGATATCCCACTGCTTTCAGCATGGGCACCATGCAGGCGGAACAAAAATGAACAGTTCATGCAAATACCTTCTACTCCTTGTGGCCCTGACCTGTGGCAGTGCCCTGGCAGATAAGCCAATACCAGCCAGCGTGACGGTCGGGATCAACGGCCATGCTGCCAGCAACAGTGGCGCGCCGGCAGACAATACCGGCTATGGGGTCAATATCAAGTATGCCTACACCCTCAATGCGGGCGGCGCCATCAGCGATAACTTACCCATCGAATTTTGCCTGACCGCGGAAACTGACACAGACACAACACCAGCTTCAAGTTCCAGTTGGACCTCCTTCAGCTACGATATCTCGCTGCAAAGTGCCAGCCTGCCCGGTGCCAGTGCGCCCGTGACCACAGTGGTATTCAACAATGGCGCTCTGGGCACCCTGCCGGCGTGCCAAACAATAGAGCTCAACCTCAGCACAGGTCCTCTGACCGAAGGCACCTTTGATGCCAATTTCAAAATCAATCGCAGCGAAGTTACCCAAGACGGTGACAAGCTGAAGGTGAACGACGATCATAACAACATCAAAATCGATGTCGAAGTGCTGGCCAGCGACAATAACATCAGTTGCTTTATGACAGATGGCAGCGGCCTGCTGCTTGCCGATTGCCAGGGGCAGGCGGTAACGGATTCGGCCAGTGACGCCGGGCGTTTTGCGGTTGTGACCAATAAAAAGGGGATTGGCGTCTCCACCAATCCCGGTCAGTTTTACTACAACCTGGTGCTTCACAATCCAAGTCAGGATGAGCAAAACGTTGATGTCAGTTTTGCCCTCAGTGAATTGGTCCCACAGGGCGCCCAGGCCATACACGCCGCCGTGTTCCCCCCCTCATTTTCCGGTATCACTCAGGAAAACTTCGAAACCGTCAATGCTTCCCTGCCCGGCGGCTCGGATGACCTGATTGAGGGGCTGGTGATCCCTCCCGGTTGGACCTTGTGGGTGGATTATCACCTGGAATGGTCCGGCAAGGGCGAACTTTTGGACAGCAACTGCACCAACAACTGTGCTGACGCCAACAACCTCGGGGTGCCCGTGGAAGTGACCGCCAACCTCAGCGGTGATGTCACCGGTGTCTGCAGCAGTGGTGCCTGGGGCTTTCGCAAGAAATAAACTCTGATACAAACCAGGGTATTGGGGCTGCACTGAATGAGCAGCCCCATGCTTTTGGTGCCACACCAGCTTAAGATTGAGCCCTCCGGCAACTGCGGTTAACATAGGCCTCCGAATTTCGTACGGAGGACGCAATGGGCGCCATATTGACGCTGCTGAGAGGTTGCCTGGCATTTTTATGCTACGTGGCCAATACCCTGTTCTGGTTTGTGCCTATTTTGCTGCTGGGCCTGGTGAAACTGCTGCCGATAGATGCGCTGCGCACCTCGCTGTCCCACGGCATTGATGGCTGTGCCTCCGGCTGGATCAGTGTCAACGGCTTGATTGCCCGCCTGTGGCACCCCATCAGGATCAAGGTCAGTGGCGACGCTGTGCTGGACACCAGGGAATGGTACATGGTAATCGCCAACCACCAGTCCTGGGTCGATATTCTGGTGTTGCAGGGCGTACTGAACCGCAAGATCCCCTTCCTCAAGTTCTTTCTCAAGCAGCAGCTGTTGTATGTGCCTGTGCTGGGACTGGCCTGGTGGGCGCTGGATTTTCCCTTTATGCGCCGCTACAGCACGGCGGAGCTCAAGCGCAATCCCAAACTCAGGGGCAAGGATATAGAGATCACCCGTCGCGCCTGTGCCAAGTTCAAGCACAAGCCGGTGAGTGTGATGAATTTTGTCGAGGGCACCCGCTTTCGCCCCGAAAAGCACCAGAAACAGGGCTCTCCCTTCAAACACCTGCTCAGACCCAAAGCAGGAGGCATGGCCTTTGCGCTGTCGGCCATGGGCAGCCAGATCCACAAGCTGGTGGATGTGACTATTCACTACCCCGGCAAGGTGCCCAGCTTCTGGGACTATATTTCGGGCCAGGTCTATGAAGTGCGGGTGCACATTCAGGTCACCAATATTGATGACGGTTTGCGCGGCGACTATATGAACGACCGGGCCTTCAAGCAGCAATTCCAGGAGCGCCTCAACGCCATCTGGGTCGAGAAAGACAAGATCTTCGAACAATTGGCCACACAGGAGGCAAGGCAGCAAGATGTTTAATTTTTTACCCGGCCCAGTGCTGTTTCTGCTCAGTGCCTCGCTGCTTATCATCAATACCGCCCTGTGGGGCAGCCTGGTGTGCCTCGGCGGCCTGCTGAAGCTGGTGACCCCGGGCGAAACCGGCCGTAAATGGGTGTCGGCACTGATGAACCGCTTTATGTGGGCCTGGGCCAGCTGCAATGGCGGCATACTGTTTCTGATCGCCAAGATAGAATGGGACGTGCGGGGGCTGGAAAACCTGCAGCCCGATGGCTGGTATCTGCTTATCAGCAACCACCTGAGTGGTTTTGATATCGCCGCCCAGACCTATATCCTGCGCAACCACATTCCCATGCTGAAGTTCTTTCTCAAGAAGGAACTGATCTACGTGCCCATCATGGGCCTGGGCTGCTGGGCGCTGGACATGCCCTTTATGAACCGCACCAGTCCGGAAAAACTGAAAAAGAATCCCAAGCTCAAGGGCAAGGATCTGGAAACCACCCGCAAGTCCTGCGAGAAGTTCCGCCATATTCCCACGTCCATCATCAATTACGTGGAAGGCACTCGGGTGACAGATGAGAAGCGTGCGCGACAGAATTCCCCCTACCGCCACCTGCTCAAACCCAAGGCCGGCGGCATCGCCTTCGCCCTGTCGGCCATGGGCGAGCAGTTCAATCAGCTGCTGAACATCACTTTGGTGTATCCCGACGCCCCCAAGGACATACTTATGGGTGTGATGCAGGGCAAGGTCAGCAAGGTGGTGATGCATATCGAGGCCTTGCCTGTGCCCCAGGTGGACGATAAAAGGTATTTTTCCGAGCCCGAATACCGCGCCGAGTTCCAGCGCTGGCTCAACGGCCTGTGGGAAGCCAAGGATGCACAAATCGACGCCATCATGCTTGAGCATGGCGCCCACAATGCTGAAGCGGCTGAGCACAGAAGCGCGCACTGAGGCCCGGATACCCGTTTAGCCCAGGAAAGTGGGGACAAAAAAACGCAGCCAGGCTGCGTTTTTTATTTTGGGCTTAAGCTTTGCCGGCGTCAGGGCGCGGTTAATTGCTTTCCAGGCGCGCCAGCTCGGCTGCGGCCTCATCCAGTTGCGCCTCGGTGAACACCTTGATGCCGTGGGCCTTGAGCAGGGCTGCGGTGACGCCATCGCCGTCGACAAGTTTTTTGCTGAAGCTGCCATCGTAAATTTGGCCGCTGCCACAGGAAGGGCTGCGGGCCTTGAGGATCGCCATGGCGACCTTTTCCCCCTGGGCCAGTGCCAGGGCCCACTCGGCCCCCAGGGCAAACTCCTCGCTGACATCTATACCGCCCCGGGTGATGACCCTGTCGCCGACACGCTCGGCGGCGGCCCTGGGGGTCGACAGCCCCCCGGCGCATTCAGGACACAGGGGCAACAAACGCCCCTCCCGTTGCCAGCCGAGCCAACGTTCATCCTGTAACAGATTATCACCACCGTCGTAGCGCACTTTTTCGCCCAGCAGACAGGCGCTCACCAGAATTTTCTGCATACTTAGCTGTTCAATCCAGTCCCGTACTCAATTGGGATCCAGCATAACTGCTGTTGCCGCCACAGAAAAGCATCGGCGACAAAGGACTGAAAACAACAAGGATTGTCGACAATATTGATATAGAGCAATTTTTAAATCGAATTAAGCAAACCCAATAGCGCCAGCAATAATCAATATATATCAACATATTACAAATAATTGATTTCATAATTAGACTTACGTCTACGTCAACACATTGTTGACAAAAACCCCGCCAGCAACTAACTTTTAGCCATTCAATGTCAACAATGGCAGCACAGATGTCAGTCAAAGACCTTGCCGAAATGCAGGAAAAGCCCGCCACCACCCTGGCAGATCAGGTGCTGGTCAGCATCCAGAACGCCATCATCAAGGGTGAGCTGGCCCCCGGCAGCAAGATCAATGAACAGGCACTGGCCGCCCGCTACGGCATCAGTCGCGGTCCGACCCGCGAGGCCCTGCAAACCCTGGAGCGGCAACGCCTGGTGGTACGCCTGCCACACGTGGGTGCCCGGGTCGCCCAGTTGTCGGTGGAAGAGCTCAATGACCTCTACGCCCTGCGCAGCACCCTCGAGGCCATGGCCTGCGAGCTGGCGGCCCAGAGGATCACCGACGAGCAGCTGACCCGGCTCAGAGCGTTGTTGGCATCCCAGGAAGCGGCCCTCAAGGAAGGCGACACCTATTTCCAGGAACAGGGCGACGTCGACTTCCACTACCAAATCATCCAGGCCAGCGGCAACAAACACCTGCAGGAGACCCTGATTGGTGGTCTCTACCATCTGCTGCGCATGTACCGTTACCAGTGCAGCAACCGTGCCCGCCCCGTGCGAGCCATCGCCGAACACAAACGCATAGTCGAAGCCATCGCCGCCCGCGATGGTGAGCTGGCGGCGCTGCTGATGCGCCGTCATATCGAAAAGGGCCGCCAGAATACCGAGGCGCGCCTGTTGGAACTCAAGGCCGAAGCCGAAGCATCGTTCAACGCGATGGGGCCAGGTCGCAGCAACAAACACCCAGAGGGAGAGACAGCATGACCCACAGCGCAGGAAAACGTTTCCGCGAGGCCCTGGCCCGCTCCAAGCCACTGCAAATTGTTGGCACCACCAACGCCTACTTCGCCCTGATGGCCGAACGTACCGGCTTCCAGGCCCTGTACCTGTCCGGTGCCGGTGTGGCCAACGCCTCATACGGTCTGCCGGATCTGGGCATGACCTCAATGAATGACGTGCTGATCGATGCCGGTCGCATCACCTCGGCCACCGAACTGCCACTGCTGGTGGACATAGACACAGGTTGGGGCGGCGCCTTCAACATCGCCCGCACCATCAAGGAATTTGAAAAGGTGGGTGTGGCCGCCGTGCACATGGAAGACCAGGTGTCCCAGAAGCGCTGTGGTCACAGACCCAACAAGGCCGTGGTCAGCACCGAAGAAATGGTTGACCGCATCAAGGCCGCCGTCGATGCCCGCACCGACGAGAACTTCGTGATCATGGCCCGTACCGACGCCGTGGCGGTGGAAGGTCTGGAAGCCGGTATCGAACGCGCCCAGGCTTACCTGGCGGCCGGTGCCGACATGATCTTCGCCGAGGCCCTGACCGAGCTGGATCAGTACCGCCGTTTCCGCGCCGCGGTGAATGCCCCAATACTCGCCAACATGACCGAATTCGGTCAGACCGAGCTGTTCAACAAGGAACAACTGGCCGAGGCCGGCGCCGACATGGTGCTTTATCCGCTGGGTACCTTCCGCGCCGCCAACCAGGCCGCGCTCAAGGTCATGCAGGCACTGATGAACGATGGCCACCAGCGCAATGTGCTCGACACCATGCAGACCCGCAAGGAGCTGTATGACTTCCTGAACTATCACGCCTTCGAGGACAAACTCGATCGCCTGTTCAACGAGCAGAAATAACAACAGTGAAATTACCGGTTGCGCCACGGGCGCGACCGACACCGGCCTCTGTACTCTCTACTCTGTAACTTGGCCGGACTCGAATCAAACGAATCAAAGAACGAGGGAATGCAAGATGGCAGAAACAACTGAGAAGAAACTGAGCGGCGCCGGCCTCCGTGGTCAAAGCGCAGGTGAAACCGCCCTGAGCACAGTGGGCAAGTCCGGTTCCGGCCTGACCTACCGTGGCTACGATGTGAAAGACCTGGCCGAGAACGCCAGCTTCGAGGAAGTGGCCTTCCTGATCCTTTACGGCGAACTGCCCACCGAGGCCGAACTGAGCGCCTACCGCGCCAAGCTCAAGGGCCTGCGCGGCCTGCCTCAGGCACTGAAAGAAGTGCTGGAGCGTATCCCAGCCAGCGCCCACCCCATGGACGTGCTGCGTACCGGTTGCTCCATGCTGGGTAACCTGGAGCCGGAAGAAGGTTTCGACGAGCAGTTCGACGTGGCCAACCGCATGCTGGCGGCCTTCCCCTCCATCATCTGTTACTGGTATCGCTTCAGCCACGACGGCGTGCGCATCGAAGTTGAGACAGATGACGAGCAGATCGGAGCCCACTTCCTGCACCTGCTGCACGGCAAGGCCCCTTCCGAGCTGCACGCCCGGGTAATGGACGTGTCGCTGATCCTCTATGCCGAGCATGAGTTCAACGCTTCCACCTTTACCGCCCGCGTTTGCGCCTCCACCCTGTCCGACATGCACTCCTGCGTGACCGGTGCCATTGGCTCACTGCGTGGTCCACTGCACGGTGGCGCCAACGAGGCTGCCATGGAACTCATTCAGGACATGCGCGACGAAGAGCACGCCCGCGAAGTGCTGATGGGCATGCTGGAGCGCAAGGAAAAGATCATGGGCTTCGGTCACGCCATCTACCGCGAGTCCGACCCACGCAACGCCATCATCAAGCAATGGTCCGAGAAGCTGTCCAAGGAATACGGCGATGACCGCCTGTACCGCGTTTCCGTGGCCTGTGAGTCGCTGATGTGGGAACAGAAGAAGCTGTTCTGTAACGCCGACTTCTTCCACGCCAGCGCCTATCACTTCATGGGCATACCCACCAAGCTGTTCACGCCGATCTTCGTCTGCTCACGGACCAGCGGCTGGACCGCACACGTGATGGAGCAGCGCAGCAACAACCGCATCATCCGTCCAAGCGCCGATTATGTGGGCGTGGGTCTGCGCCAGGTCACGCCGATAGCCCAGCGCTGATAGCGGCAAAAAATGACACAGGCAGGACGCTAAGGCGCCTGCCTTTTTTCCCTGTATTTTGTGGACAAGCCTATGAACACTGCACACCGCAAAAACCTGCCGGGCACGGCACTGGACTATTTTGATGTCCGGGAAGCCGTCGATGCCCTGAGCCCCGGCGCCTATGCCAAGCTGCCCTACACCTCCAAGGTACTGGCCGAAAACCTGCTGCGCCGCGCTGAGCCGGCCCAGCTGAATGCCTTCCTGGGTCAATTGATCGAGCGCAAACAGGATCTCGACTTCCCCTGGTTCCCTGCCCGCGTGGTTTGCCACGACATCCTCGGCCAGACCGCCCTGGTGGATCTCGCCGGTCTGCGTGACGCCATTGCCGCCAAGGGTGGCGATCCTGCCAAGGTAAACCCTGTGGTGCCAACCCAGCTGATCGTCGATCACTCTTTGGCGGTGGAACACGGCGGCTTCGAGAAGGATGCCTTCGAGAAGAACCGCGCCATCGAAGACAGACGCAACGACGATCGCTTCCACTTCATCAACTGGACCAAGAAAGCCTTCAAAAACGTGGATGTGATCCCCCCAGGCAACGGCATCATGCACCAGATTAACCTGGAGAAGATGTCGCCCGTGATCCAGACCAGTCTGGATGCCAATGGCAAGGGTGTGGCCTTCCCCGACACCTGCGTCGGTACCGACAGCCACACGCCACACGTGGATGCCCTGGGCGTAATCGCCATAGGTGTGGGTGGTCTGGAAGCCGAAAGCGTCATGCTCGGCCGCGCCTCCTGGATGCGCCTGCCGGACATAGTCGGCGTCAAGCTGACCGGCAAGGCCAATCCTGGCATCACAGCCACCGACATAGTGCTGGCCCTGACCGAGTTCCTGCGCAAGGAAAGGGTTGTGGGTGCCTACCTGGAGTTCTTCGGTGAAGGTGCCGCCAGCCTGACCCTGGGCGATCGTGCCACCATCTCCAACATGACCCCGGAATACGGCGCCACCGCCGCCATGTTCTATATCGACAGCCAGACCATAGACTATCTGCGTCTGACCGGCCGCGATGAGCAGCAGGTGCAACTGGTTGAAACCTATGCCAAGACCACAGGTCTGTGGGCCGACGCCATGACAGGCGCGGAATACGGCCGGGTACTGGAATTTGACCTGTCCACAGTGGTGCGCAACATGGCCGGGCCATCGAACCCACACGCCCGCCTGGCCACCAGCGATCTCGCCGCCAAGGGTATCGCCGCCAAGTGGCAACAGGTGCCCGGTGAAATGCCCGACGGCGCAGTGATCATCGCCGCCATCACCAGCTGCACCAACACCAGTAACCCCCGCAACGTGATTGCCGCCGGTCTGCTGGCCCGCAACGCGGTGCAGAAAGGTCTGGTGCGTCAGCCCTGGGTCAAGACCTCGCTGGCCCCAGGCTCCAAGACGGTAGAACTCTACCTCAAGGAAGCCGGTCTGTTGCCTTACCTGGAGCAGTTGGGCTTTGGCATTGTGGCCTTCGCCTGTACCACCTGTAACGGCATGAGTGGCGCCCTGGATCCCAAGATCCAGCAGGAAGTGATCGACCGCGACCTGTACGCTACCGCCGTACTGTCAGGTAACCGCAACTTCGATGGCCGCATCCATCCCTATGCCAAGCAGGCCTTCCTGGCCTCGCCCCCGCTGGTGGTGGCCTACGCCATAGCCGGTACAGTACGCTTCGACATTGAGAAAGACGTGCTGGGCCTGGATGCCGACGGCAAGCCCGTGACCCTCAAGGACATCTGGCCCACCGATGCCGAGATTGACGACATAGTCAAATCCAGCGTCAAGCCCGAGCAGTTCCGCAAGGTGTACGAGCCCATGTTCAACCTGACGGTGGAATACGGCAACAGCCTGAGCCCTCTGTATGACTGGCGCCCACAGAGCACCTATATCCGTCGTCCGCCCTACTGGGAAGGCGCCCTGGCAGGCGAGCGCAGCCTGAGCGGCATGCTGCCGCTGGCGGTACTGGGTGACAACATCACCACAGATCACCTGTCGCCTTCCAATGCCATTCTCGCCAGCTCAGCCGCCGGTGAGTACCTGGCCAAGATGGGCCTGCCGGAGGAAGACTTTAACTCCTACGCCACCCACAGGGGCGATCACCTGACCGCCCAGCGCGCCACCTTTGCCAACCCCAAACTGTTCAACGAAATGGTGAAGGACGAAAGCGGCAAGGTGAAGCAGGGTTCCTTGGCCCGTATCGAACCCGAGGGCAAGGTCACCCGCATGTGGGAAGCCATTGAGACCTACATGGAGCGCAAGCAGCCGCTGATCATCATCGCCGGTAAGGACTATGGTCAGGGTTCCAGCCGTGACTGGGCCGCCAAGGGCGTGCGTCTGGCCGGGGTTGAGGCCATTGTCGCCGAGGGCTTCGAGCGTATCCATCGCACCAACCTGGTGGGCATGGGCGTGCTGCCGCTGGAATTCCTGCCGGGTAACGACAGAAACAGCTATGGCATAGACGGCACCGAAAGCTTTGACGTCAAGGGTGAACGCACCCCCGGCGCCGAGCTGACTCTGGTGATCCATCGCCGTAACGGTGAAACGCTGGAAGTGCCGGTGCGCTGCCGCCTTGATACCGCCGAGGAAGTGTCCATCTATGACGCAGGCGGGGTGTTGCAGCGTTTTGCCCAGGACTTTTTAGCCAATTCATAACGCGACCTGTTGCACCCGGGTCTTTGTTGCCCGTGCTCATGTAGGAGCCCTACACTGCGCGCGGCCGCCTAAACCCGGGTCCAATATATCTGCGTCTGAAATGACCAGAGTTTTTAAAAACAGGGGCTTGACCCGACTTGGTCTTAAGGCTGCAGTCGAAACAGTCTTGAATAAATGTGGTTGCATTCAAGCGCCCCTTGGAGACGAATGGATGAAATTTTTGCATCGCTTTCTTTTGTTAACCGCACTCATGTTGACTGCACTTGTTTGCTACATGTTCGGTAGTGCAACGGGAGCCTGGAGCCTCTTTATCCTGGGTGTCGCGATGGAAATCTTGTTCTGGCTGCAGCTTATCCCGACGAAAAAGCAGAGTAAGTGACAATGTTTAGCCACGGCGCTAAAGGAAAACATTATGGCATTTAAACCACAGATAAAAATTCCCGCCACCTATATGCGTGGCGGCACCAGCAAGGGCGTATTCTTCCGCCTGGAAGACCTGCCGGAAGCGGCCCGGGTACCGGGCGCGGCCCGCGATGCCCTGCTGATGCGGGTCATAGGCAGCCCCGATCCCTATGCCAAACACACCGACGGCATGGGCGGCGCCACCTCCAGCACCAGCAAGTGCGTGATCCTGAACAAGAGCAGCATCGCTAATCACGATGTGGACTACCTCTACGGCCAGGTGGCCATAGACTCGGCCTTCGTGGACTGGAGCGGCAACTGCGGCAACCTGTCCACCGCCGCCGGAGCCTTCGCCATCCACGCCGGTCTGGTGGATCCTGCCCGCATTCCCGCCAACGGCATCTGCTCTGTGCGTATTTGGCAGGCCAACATCAACAAGACCATTATCGCCCACGTGCCCATCAGCAATGGCGAGGTGCAGGAAACCGGCGACTTTGAACTGGACGGCGTGACCTTCCCCGCCGCCGAAATCGTGCTGGAGTTTATCGACCCCGCCGACGAGGGCGAAGGTGATGGTCCGGCCTCCATGTTCCCCACAGGTAATCTGGTGGACAGCCTGGAAGTGCCGGGTGTCGGCACCTTGCAGGCGACCATGATCACCGCCGGTATCCCGACCGTGTTCGTCAACGCCGCCGACATAGGCTACCAGGGCACGGAATTGCAGGAGGCCATCAACGGCAACCCGCAAGCGCTGGCGATGTTTGAAGCCATCCGCGTGGCGGGCGCCCTGCGCATGGGTTTGATCAAAACCGTCGCCGAAGCAGCCACCCGTCAGCACACCCCCAAGATTGCCTTTGTGGCACCGGCCAAGTCCTACACGGCCTCAAGTGGTAAGCAGATTGCGGCCGAGGATGTCGACCTGCTGGTGCGGGCCCTGTCCATGGGCAAGTTGCACCACGCCATGATGGGCACCTGCGCCGTGGCCATAGGCACGGCCGCGGCCGTCCCCGGCACCCTGGTCAACCTGGCCGCCGGTGGCGGCGAGCCCCAGGCGGTGCGTTTCGGTCATCCCTCCGGCACCCTGCGTGTCGGCGCCGAAGCCAAACTGCAGGATGGCGAGTGGACTGTGACCAAGGCCATCATGAGCCGCTCGGCGCGGATCTTGATGGAAGGCGCGGTCCGGGTTCCCGGCGACAGCTTCTGATATTCAAGGGACCGCAAGGTCCCTTTTCTTTTGCTTGAACGGCCTTTTCTTTTGCTTGAACGGATTGCCCTTAAAACCGATAGCCCTTAAAACCGACAGTCCTTAAAACCGATTGCTTTGGGCAGTCGCGGGCTGCTATTAGCTGAATTTGGAGAAAATCATGTTTGAATCCCTGATGTTGCTGGTGGGCGCCACAGTGCTGCTGCTCGGTTCCCCCGGACCGGCCCCTCTGGCATTGGCCGCCAGCAGCGCCACCTTTGGTGTGCGCAACAGTCTGCCCTTTCTCGGCGGCATACTCGCAGGTCTGCTGGCCGCCATAGCCGGGGCCCTGTTCGGCGTCGCGGCCCTGCTGAAGACGGCGCCACAACTGGCGCTGGCTTTGCAAATCATCGCCGCCCTCTATATCGCCCGCATAGCCTGGCGCATTGCCACGGCGCCAGTGCTGTCCACGGCAGAACAACGCCAGGACAAGCCAGGCTTGCTGGACGGCTTCATTCTCAATCTGCTCAATCCCAAGGCCTATATGGCGTTTCTGGCCCTGTTCTCGCAATTCCTGCTGCCCGGAGAGCAGGAATACCTGCGTTATGGCCTGACGGCCCTGGTGTGTTTTGGCTGCGCCATAGTGGTGGATTTGGGCTGGTTGCTGGCAGGCGGCGCTCTGCGGCGAGTCTTCAGCCATCCCAAATGGGCCAGAACTGTACGCTGCCTGCTGGCATTGGCGATGCTGGCTACTGTACTGCTGGGACTCCTGCTGTGGCACTCTTAGTCAGCTGCGGCAGGCCATGTTGACCGCCGAGCAGCAGTACCCACAACTGCCGATACCGCAGGCAAATTTTGACCCAGGCGCCAGGACATATTAAGGTCTCAGAGTTGGATTTTATTCGCACCAACACCGGCTCATGCAGTGTGACTATCGACCCCGAACAGGGGCCGGTATAAAAACCATCCATATCTCTGCAAAAACGGCCACAAAACATCAACACGCCCTATACAAATAACTATATTGGTATCATGATGTTGGTCATAACAAAGCCGCTTAAGGCACTTAGAAAAAGGGGACGCGGATTTTGCGCTTATTGATTGCTGCCCTGTTGATCGTCTTGATCCCATGGAAAAGCTCGGCCGACCTGGCCCATGTGACTGTGCCCCAATACCAGCACAGCCTCAAGTTTGAGCATTTCAGCAGCAGCGATGGCCTGAATCAAAATACCGTCACCCGCCTGTTCACCGACAGCGCCGGCATGCTGTGGATTGGCACCCAGGACGGGCTGCACTATTACAACGGCCAAAAGTTCAACGTCTTCCTGCACGACCCCCAAGACCCAGACAGCATTTCCGAAGGCTATATCACAGATATTATTCAGGACAGGGAAGGCCATTTGTGGATAGGCACCTTCACCCAGGGCCTGAATAAGCTCGATCTCAGTACCGGCAAATTCAGCCGCTTTGGCGAGGCCCAGGGCCTCACCGAGATGGGTATCACACGTTTGGCGGTCATTTCCGAAACCCTGTGGATAGGCACCCGCAGCGGCCTGTTTTCCATGAACCTCAAAAATGGCCAAATCCGTCCCATTCCCCTTGGCAACGCCCTTAACCCGCAGATCACCGCCCTGGCCAGTGCCGGTGATGACTTTCTGTTGGTGGGCACCAGGAACGATGGTGGCTATGCGGTCAGCAGCAACAGCATCACCCGCCTGAAGCTGCCCGGTAAAGACAGCATCAATCAGATCCGCGCCTTGGATAACAGCAACGCCTGGATTGCCGCCGGCAAAAAACTGTGGCGTTATCACCTCGACAAGACAGCGGCAGAACTGCTGTTTGAAAGCCGGCAGGAAAGCTTCTTTCAAGGGGACATACGTGATTTCGACATGGACGACCCGGGCGAGATATGGGCAATTGCCCCGGGAGCTGGCCTGATTGAACTTAAAGCCAAATATGGCTGGCAACCCCAATACCACAGAAACGATAGCCGCAGCATCCGCGACATCAGCGACAATAACCTGATGAGTATTCTGCTCGATCCCAACGGCAACCTCTGGCTCGGTGGCAGCTATTCAGGGCTGGACAGAATCAATGTCCAGCGACAATTTTTCGAGCACCTGTTTGATAACAGCTCCGCCAGACCCAAGCAGATCAACATGGTGCGGGCCCTGCACCAAACTGCCGATGGCACCCTGTGGATAGGTACCGAGGGCGCCGGCTTAAAGACACTGAAACCCGGCGCTGTCAGTTATCAATATCGCACCTCCCTGTTTACCCAGGCCATGGGACTGGATGACAACGCCATTTCCCTGATAGTCCGGGATATCAAGGAAGACAGCCAGGGCACTCTCTGGTTTGCCTCCAACTATGGTCTGGGGCGGCTGTCGGTCGAGGGGGCATTCAGCCTGCTGGGACAAGAGTTCTTCAGCAACAATATGCTGCGTAACCTCGACATAGACAGCAAGGGACGTCTGTGGCTGGCAGCCGATGACGGCGTGTACCTGAAACAAACGGACGGCGATACGCTCACCAAAGTAGTGATGCACAATGCCCAGGGCAAAAAAGTTTCATTGCGTCAGGTGCTGGTGGTACAGCACATAGACGATGACCTGTGGATAGGGACCCTTGAGGGACTGCATCGACTGGAAATGGACAGTGGCGTAGTGCAGTCCTTCCTCCACCAGGCCAATAATCCCTACAGCCTCGGCAATAACCGTATCCGTGACATAGTGCAGTTGAGCAATGGCGAAATCTGGCTCGGCACCCACGGCGGCATAGACATAGTCACCCAGCGCGAGGGGCAGTGGCAATTCCGCCATTTGGGCGATTCGGTGCCCCTGCCCAGCGAAACCATTTACGGTTTGCTGGAAGACTCACGCCAGCGCATCTGGTTCAGCAGCAACGCCGGTGTCAGCCGCTATGACCCCAGAGACAACAGCCTGCTGACCTTCAATGAGTATGAGGGCCTGCAGGAGCAGGAATACAACGGTGCCACCAAGCACAGGGACAGGTATGGTTTCTTCTGGTTTGGTGGCATTAATGGCATTACCCGCTTTGATCCCTTGGGGATCCCTGAGCAACGCACAGACGCCAGGCTGGCGCTGACGGGTTACGCCGTGGGCACAGTCTCCCATCAGGTGCTGGATCTCAGTCACCCGCCGGCCATAGTCATGGACTATTCCGACAAGGTGGTCAACTTCGAGGTCAGCTCCCTGGACTTCAGTTACCCCGGGCGGGATCGCTTTGGTTTCTATCTGCAGGGCTTTGATAACAAGTGGCACAGCGATCGTGCCAGTCCCAATATCACCTATACCAATCTCAATCCCGGAGAATATATTCTGCGGGTGAGACACGGGCTTGACCACAACGCCCTGGGACATCAAATTCTCAGTATTCCACTGACGGTAAAAGCGCCTTTGTATCGCACCACCCCGGCCTTTGCCAGCTATGCGCTAACTTTGTTTGTCCTTTTGGGCTGGCTGGTGCACGCCCGCAGGCAAAAACTCAAACAAAGACGGGAATTTGAAACCAGCATCCGCACCTCGGAAGAACGGCTGAAGCTGGCCCTGTGGGCCTCGGGTGACGGTATGTGGGACTGGGACTTGACTGCCGGCAAGGTATTCCGCACCCGCATGTATCCCCATGACTCGCAGCAGCACGAAGGCCCCGTCTTGCTGGACAAGATCCACCCGGAAGACAAGGGGCGGGTGTTGATGGCGCTGCAGGCCCACATAGATGGTAAAAAGCCCTTTTACGAAGCCGAATACCGAATTGAAAACCGCCCCGGCGAATGGATCTGGCTGCTTGATCGCGGTCAGGTGGTGGAAAGGGATAAGGACAATAAGCCGCTGCGTATGGTGGGAACCCATAAGGACATCACCAGCCGCAAGGTGACCGAGAACGAGTTGCGCCTGTCGGCCCAGGTACTCGCCAGTATGAACGAGGCCGTGGTGGTGGGCAGCCTCGATTACCGCATCGCTTCGGTGAACCCGGCCTTCAGTTTGATCACCGGCTACAGCGGCGAACAGGCCCAGGGCAAGCACTTCCTGTTTATCGCCAAAGACAGACGGCATCGCCAGCAATTTGAAGCCATAGAGCAAAAGCTGCTGCGACAAAAACATTGGTCCGGGGAACTCAAGATCCGCACCAAGCAACGCCAAACCCTGCTCATCTGGCTGGAAATCAATCAGGTGATCGATGCCAAGGGCGAAGCCAGCCACTTTGTGGCCGTGTTTACCGACATCACAGACCGCAAACGGGCCGAAGAAGATCTGCGCCTACTCGCAAGTTTCGATCCGCTCACCAAGCTGCCCAACCGCACCCTGTTCCAGGACAGGCTTAACCATGCCATCAGTCAGGCCCACCGCAACGAGACCATGGTGGCGCTGCTGTTCCTCGACCTCGACCGCTTCAAGCACATCAATGACTCCCTGGGGCACCATGTGGGCGATTTGCTGCTCAAATCCGTGGCCCACAGGTTGCAAACCTGTATCCGCGATGGGGATACGGTTGCCCGCCTCGGCGGTGATGAATTCACCATCATCCTTGAGGGCATGACCAAACCCAAGGCGGCCACCCTGATTGCCGAGAAACTGATCCGCGCCTTCCAAACCCCCTTTATTCTGGAAGACAAGGTGCTGACCATTTCCACCTCCATAGGCATCAGCCTTTACCCGCTCGACACCCAGGATGCGGACTCCCTGCTCAAGTATGCCGATACCGCTATGTATCACGCCAAGTCATTGGGCAGAAACAACTTCCAGTTCTATACCGCCAAACTCAATGAATACGCCATGCGCCATGTGGAACTGGAGGCAGGGTTAAAGCAGGCCATCAGCCGCCAGGAATTCCGCCTGGTGTATCAGCCCAAGTTCAAGGTGGACACGGGAGAACTCACAGGCTTCGAGGCGCTGCTGCGCTGGCACTCGGCTGAGCTGGGCAACATCTCCCCGGCTGAATTTATCCCCCTGGCAGAGGAAATAGGCATAATCAATCAGGTGGGTCACTGGGTGATCAACGAGGCCTGCCAGCAGATGGCCAAATGGCAACAGCAGGGCTGCCAGGCGATGCACGTGGCGGTCAACCTGTCCGCCCGCCAGCTCAAGGCCGATATACTGTCCACCATAGAGGTCGCCCTGGCCGTGGCTGGGCTGCCGGCCCACTTCCTGCAACTGGAGCTGACCGAGTCGATGATCATGAAAAACCCCCAGGAGTCGGTGGCAGTGCTGTCCAAGCTCAAGGCCCTGGGACTGACCCTGGCGGTGGATGACTTCGGCACCGGCTACTCCAGCTTGAGTTACCTCAAGCGTTTCCCGATTGATGTTCTAAAGATCGACCGGGAATTCGTGCGCGATATCAGCAATGACCCGGAAGATGCCGCCATCACCAGCGCCATTATCGCCCTGGCACACAGCCTGGATTTGACCGTGGTGGCCGAAGGGGTGGAAACCGAGGAGCAGTTGCACTTCCTGGCACAACAAGAGTGTGACGAGGTACAGGGCTTCCTGCTTGGCAAGCCCATGAGCGCCGAAGAGTGCAGCAAACTGCTGCTGTCGATGCCGGAAACCAGCTGAATCCGCTAATAAAAAAGGCTCCCTCGGGAGCCTTTTTTATTGCCGTCACTTTTTGAGCGCGGCGTCAGCCGACCCGACGTTCGACCTTTTTGACCCAGCCATCGGGACCGGGGCGCAGGCCCTTTTGGATCTCGGTAAAGACCTTGTAGATGCGGCTGATATGGGGGCCTACCTGGCCATCCCCAACGGTCACCACCCTGCCGTCCTCAAAAATGTAGGAGCCGACGGGCGACACCACGGCGGCGGTACCAAAACCGCCGGCCTCAATGATTTCACCGGACTCGATATCGGCAATAAACTTCTCCAGCAACACGGGTTCCTGACGCACCTTGCAACCCAGCTCCTCGCTCAGGGCCAGAATCGACTCCGAGGTGATGGAACGCAGGATAGTGTCGGTGAACTCGGGGATCACTATGGTGCCGTCCTTGAGGATGTGGAAATGGTTCATGGCACCCACTTCCTCTATGTATTTGTTGCTGGCATCCAGATACAGCACCTGGGCGGCGCCGTATTCGGCAGCGGCCTTGCCGGCCCGCAGCGAGGCCGCATAGTTACCGGCGGCCTTCGACGCACCGGTACCGCCGGACACGGCCCTGTGGTACTTGGTGCTGATCAGCAGGCGGATGGCGTTGAGGTTCTTGCCATAATAGGCACCGCTGGGACTCAGCACCACGCAGAAGCAGTACTTGCTGCTGGGGCTGACCGACAGCCGGTCTTCGGTGGCGAAGATAAAGGGACGAATATAGAGGCAGGCCCCTTCCTGGCGCGGGAACCACAGCCTGTCCACATCGATCAGCGCATTGATGGCTTCCAGCTGCATCGCCTCGGGCAGATTGGGAATGCAGACTATGTCGGCGGAACGATTCATGCGCTCGGCATTCTTGTTGAGGCGGAAGGTGTAGATTTCCCCATCCTCGTGCATAAAGGCCTTGGCACCTTCGAAGATGGACTGGCCGTAGTGCAGCGCCATGGCGCCGGGAGCCATTTCGAACGGGCCGTAGGGCACAATCCGTGGATTGCGCCACTCACCGTCCTGATAATCCATCATAAACATGTGATCGGTTCTGAGTCGGCCAAAGCCTACTTCACCCTGAGGGACAAAAGGCTCAGTGCGGCGCTCTGACGCAGGTTTTAAATTAAATTTTATGTCCATTGCATACCACCTTGATTACTGATCAAGCAGACTAGGGAGCGGCAGGGATAAAGTCAAGTGAGCGGGGGATAAGGTAAAGCCGGTGCTGTAAAGCCAAAAAACAAAGGGGACGGTCATCCGTCCCCTGATAATTCGCCTCAGGCGCGTCTGCGGCGCCAGGCCAACCAAGCCAGAGGCGTCAGGGCGAGCCAACCCAGAGCGCCGCCACCGTGACCGTCACTGACGGCGACATACTCCAGATCCGTGGCTGCGGCCTCCAGTGGCAAGGCATACAGGCCATCGGTGTCGTCTGAGCTGATGGTGGCCACCACATCGCCGTAACCCACCTCATAGAGATCGATCAGCACATCGTAATGACCCAGCCGATAGCCCTGTGCCAGGGTGGTCACCACTTCGTAGTCATCCAAATCCGTTTGTCCCTGGATGATGAAATTTTCTGTGGTGAAGTAGCGGATCCAGTCGCCCCCCTCATAGCTTAAATACAGCTCGGCGTACACGGGCACACTTTCACCGGCATAGCTGGAATAGACATCGGCATCAAAGGTAACCGAGAAGCTGCTGTAAAAGCCGTCGTAGTCCCTGTCTTCCAACAGGCGGGCAAAGGCGTCATAGAAGCTGAACTCGTGATAGACACCCGAATTCAGTTGGGCACTGCGTTGCAGCTTGGCGCCCTTGTGCTTCTCACTTTGCACCTGCTCCCGGGTCATGGGGGTGGCCGGCAGTGCCTGCACCTGATTCAGCTGCTTGAGCACAGGGCTCAGCTTGTCCAGGGTAGCGTCATCCACCAGGCGTTCGGCCGGCAGGCTGTGATCGGCAGCGCGGCCCAATGATGCCTGTGAAGGTTCGGCGGCTTGGCCCACCAGGGACAACAGCAGGGAAGGTAACAGTAACAATTGTCGCCAAGTTTGGCTGCGAGTGAATGTGTTCATCATCCTGACCTCATCTTCAACGGGTTGATGGGGCCATTAAAACCAGCGCCAGGTGAACATTGGCTGAACGCGTGCAAAAGTCCGCTTTCAGCCAATGTTCAGCTTAAGGCGGCTATAACTGCAACCAAGGGAATGCCGCAACAGCCTGTTTCTTATGGACAGGGGATCTTTTACACTGAGAGCAGAATCACTCCCTGCTTTCACTGTGCCGAGGACAAGAGAATGAAATTTGCCGCCACCCTGCTGGGCACCTGCCTGCTGCTGGTCACCGCCACAGGTGAGGCATACATGCAGCCATCCCTGAAGCCAAGCCACTTGATGGCACCGGACGGCAAACAGGTCCAACTCAGGGTCCGCAGTCCGGAACAGGCGGCGTCCATGGCCAGTGGACGCTATCCCGGCAAGGTGCTCAAGGTCGGCCGCAGCACGGTCAACGGCAATCCCGGTTATCGCATCAAAATGGTGACCAACGACGGCAAGGTGTTTTACGTGGCCGTGGATGCGGTCACGGGCTCGGTAGGGAGAGATTGATATGCGACTCTTGTTGGTGGAAGACGATGCCGCCCTGGCACAGAATCTCAGGGACCATCTGCAACAGCTGCTGTACAGCGTGGATCTGGCCACCGATGGCGAAATCGGCCTGTTCCAGGGCCAGGAATACGATTACGATGCGGCCATTATAGACGTGGGCCTGCCCAAGCTTGATGGCATCAGCCTTATTCGGGCGCTGCGTGGGGCCCAAAGGGACTTTCCCGTGATTATCCTCACCGCCAGGGACAGCTGGCAGGACAAGGTAGAAGGCCTGGATGCCGGTGCCGATGACTATCTGACCAAACCCTTCCACCCGGAAGAACTGAGCGCCAGGCTCAAGGCGCTGATCCGCCGCTCCGCCGGCAAGGCCAGCCCGGTGATCAACAATGGCCCCCTCAGCCTCAACAGTGCCAGCGGCGAGGTGCTGCTGCACGGTCAATCCGTCAACCTGTCGGGATCGGAATACAAGCTGCTGCAATTCCTGATGCTGCACCGGGGCGAGGTCAAATCCAAGACAGTGCTGACCGAGCATATCTACGACCAGGATTTCGATCTGGACTCCAACGTCATCGAGGTCTTTATCCGCCGCCTGCGCAAAAAACTCGATCCGGACAACAGCCTGGGCCTGATAGAAACCCTCCGCGGCCAGGGTTACCGGCTCAACAAACTGGATGACGCCCAAGGTGGCTGATAATCCCCGCCCCATGTCACTGAAAACCCGGCTGCGGCTCAGCGCCCTGTTGCTGCTGTTGCTGTTGCTGCCGGCCATTGGCATGGCACTGCACAATGCCTTCGAGCGCCAGGCCAGCAGCGGCACCCGCGACGAACTCAATGCCCTGCTGTATTCGGTGCTGACCCTGGCGGAAGTGGACAGCGACGGGTTGCAGATGCCGGACTCCCTGGCCCAACCCCAGTTCAATATCGACAAATCCGGGCTGTACGCCATCATCAGCGGCGCCGACGGTGCCGTACTGTGGCGCTCGGGCTCCCTGGTGAGTCAGGCGCTGCCCGCAACCCTGCCCCGTCCGGCCCGGGGCGAGCGCCGCTTTGGCGAACTGAGCCTCGACGATGAGCGGCAGTTTATTCTCAGCTTCAGCGCCAGCTTCGAGACCCGCAACGCCCAAGGCCAGCTGCAGGACTTCCCCCTGACGGTGCACATCATCAAATCCCGCGCCGCCCATGACAAGCTGATGCGCGACTTCAGGCACAGCCTGTGGCGCTATTTGGCACTGACCGCCATCTTGCTGGCGGCGGTTCAGGGCCTGTGGCTGCTGTGGACCCTGAAACCCTTGCAACATTTTCAGCGGGAGCTGGAAGCGGTGGAAAACGGCCGTCAGCAATTGATTGGCGATGCCTTTCCCCAGGAGCTGCAGCCCCTGGTGCGCCAGCTCAATTCACTGCTGACCACAGAACAAAACCAGCGCACCCGTTACCGCAATGCCCTGGCGGATCTGGCCCACAGCCTGAAAACCCCCTTGGCCGTGCTCAAGAGTCAGCCGCAGTTGCCGACGGCGGCACTTGAGCAAATCGACGCCATCAGCTATTCCATCAGTCACCAACTGAAGCGGGCCCAAAGTGCCGGCGCCGCCTCCTGGCATCAGGGGGTGGCCATTGCCGAGGTGACCGACAAGCTGCTGCGCACCCTTGGCAAACTCCATGCGGATACCCAGCTCCAGTTAACCCAATCGCTGGCACCGGATCTGATGTTCAAGGGGGATAGCGGCGATCTGACCGAACTGCTCGGCAACCTGCTGGACAATGCCTGCAAGGCCGCCAAAAGCCAGGTGCGTATCGCCGGGGTGATGGAAGGCAACACCCTGCATCTGGTGGTAGAAGATGATGGTCCCGGGATCCCAGATGAACTGAAAGAGCGCATCTTCGAGCGCGGCATGCGGGCCGACACCTACGAAAAAGGCCACGGCATAGGCCTGGCGATAGTGCGCGACCTGGTCGACAGCTACCAGGGACGACTTAACCTGGGCCGTAGCGAGGCCCTCGGCGGCGCCCGGTTTGAGCTGGTGTTCCGCCAGTAACTTGGGTGTCGCTTGACTTAGCGACAGGAAGTGAGTCGTGGGGTTTCACCCCACACCCGAGGAAAGGGGGCCGTTTTCGACAGGCCCCCTTGTCCAATCCCCCTGCGACCCCAGACGAAGCCGAGCGCTTTGGCCTTATGGGCTGGAAACGGCCACCGCGACCGACTCGCATCCTGCTCGACGGTCTCTTCCTCGGCATCCATGCCTCGGCTTACCCGTTTCTATCAGCCCAACAGCCAAAGCGGCTTCGATGGGGGGGGTATTCCTCAGCAAAGGTGTTTTGGATGTTCTGACTCTTTTGACACCCAATAAGTGAATAGATCTCAGATATGGCCTGAGTTAGTACAGGTCATCTTCCAAGCTGCTATTGCTCTTAAGAGATGTTCCTTTCCTGCGTCATCCGCTGCAATATTCCGATATCAAATCAAAATTGAATTGCGATCGGAATTGGCAACCTCAATTTGGTCGCTATGGGAGTATAAACATCCACATCTGTACTATCAGTTTCAATTGAAACAACCAAGCTATAGCGAGTTTCCCTGTTCCAAAAGCCAAGGTGTGACCGTTCTCGCCACCAACCAACTGTCGCTTGCCTGATAGGCACGCTTACCCCCTTTCCCCGGGTGTGGGTCGGAGACCCACGACTTTCGGCTGCTGCTAGCAGCCAATCCTGCCGCAACGGGTGTTGCGATAGAGCGTGCAGCCTAAGCATGGACGAGTATCGCGAAGCGATAAACTCAAAGGCTCATCAGATCCCGCAGTAAGCTCGTTTGGCGACGGGACACTTCTATGCGGGCACCGCTGGACAGGGTCAACTCCAGACCACCACTGCTACAGGCTTCTATATGACGGATATGCGCCAGCTGTACTATGTGCTGACGGCTGACCCGAAAGAAGTGTTGGCTGGGCAGGCGCGGCTCAATTTTATTGAGAGTGCGATAGATGAGTGGCTTGTTGTCGTCGAAATAGACCTGGGTGTAGTTTCCCTGGGCCTCGAAGCGCTCCACATCGCCAAGCCTGACCAGATAACAATTGCGCCCATCCTTGACGAAAAACTGGCTATCCAAGGTCATCTTTTCACTGCGATTGGCCGACTCTATGGCGAGCATGGCCCGCTCACAGGCTTGCTGCAGACGCTGGCTATTGATGGGTTTTAACAGATAGTCCAGCGCCTGTTTTTCAAAGGCTTGAAGGGCAAACTCCTCGAAAGCCGTAGTAAAAATCACCCGCGGCGCCTCATCAAGGCTCGCCAGTAGCTCAAAGCCGGAGCCGTCGGGCAGGTCGATATCCAAAAACAGCAGATCCGGGGCATGTGCTTCACAGGCGCTGATACCCTCCTGCACCGAAGCGGCTTCGGCCACCACGGTAATACCTTCTATGGCTGCAAGCTGCTGTTTCAGCTCCAACCTTGCCAGCCTTGAGTCTTCTACGATCAGCACCTTAAGCAATTTCCTTATCCTTTTTTTCCAGCGGCAACCGCAAACACGCCACCACATTTTCACCGTCGGCCCGAATGTCGAAGGCTGCCTTGCATGCAAACCTGTGGGCCGGTTCACCATAGTGCAGCTGCAAACGCTGGCGAATATTCTGAATGCCTATCCCCTCCCCCCGGGCACCTTCGGGCGCCAAGCTGCCGGGATTGACCACCTCCACCACCAGGCAACCAGTTTCGCAGCGAGCCGAGATATCTATCCTGCCGCCCTGCACGCGTTTACCAATGCCGTGCTTAATGGCGTTCTCAACCATGAGCTGCAACATCATCTTGGGAAACAGCACATCCAGGCAGTCCGGCGCTATGTCCAATTGGTAACTCAGGCGGGATTCGAATTGCAGCTCATTGATACTGAGGTACTGCTTAACGGTGCCAAGTTCCTGCTGAAACGGGATAAGTGCGCCGCTGTCGGCGTACATCACGTAGCGCATCACATCCGACAGCTCAGTTAACATTTGCCGCGCCTTGTCTTTATCCTCCAAGATAAGCGCCCTGATGTTATTGATTGCATTAAAAATAAAGTGCGGATTGATCTGACTTAGCAATAAATCCAGCTGTGCGGCCTGCAGAGACTGCTGCAGGGCTTCCTGTGCCTTCTCACGCTGGCTGAGCAGTCGCTGGCGCTTAATCACCAGATAAAACAGCGACCAGAGCAAAATAATGAACAGGGTATTGGGGATGGATATCAGCAGCTGAGACGGCGCCTCCGGGATGACCTTGCCAAACACCAGCTCCTGATTGGGAAGCAGCACCAGCGCCACTAAGGCGGTAGTTAACAGAGCTGCCAGCAAGGCGCCCAACAACACATGGGCAACCGCCCTGCCCAGTGACTTATCTTCAATAAAGCGATGAAAATACAGTCGCAGCAAGCCTGTCGACACCATCAATGCCGCAAACAGCGACATTGAGTTGACCAGCTCCCCCACGGCGTAATGGCTGAAGTAGCCCCGCACACTCAGGTTGAGCAGGGCAAAACTCCCCCATCCAAGCGTCTGGTAAAGCCAGAAACGCTTCAGATTCGAACTCATAGGGCCTTCACCCAGTTGGCGATATCCAGGCTTACCGCGTCGCTGAAGCTAATATCGCTGGTGACATATTCATTGGGCAGCCCGGTTTTGGCTGGCTGAAACAGATGGTTAAGGCCCGGGTAGATTCGGGTTGTCAGCAGCTCATGCTTCACGTTGTTTTTAAATCCTTTTATGTTGGGGTCCGCCAGTACCTGTACATCCAACTCACCATTCAGCGCCAGCACGGGCATGGTCAGCTTGGCCAGATTGGGGGCGGGATCGGCACTGACAAAGTACCTGAACCAGGGGCTGGAAAGCTGCTGGGCCTTGGCTCTGGCTTTATCCTGCTCGTCGCCGAGGGACACCATCAGCTCGGTCAGTTCGTCGCTCGATAAACCGCGGCGCACCGCACTTAATATTTGTTTTTGCGCCATATCATCTTTTTCGAGCGCCTCTTTGTCCATCCCCATCAGCTGAGAAATTCGAAAGGATTGATCAATCAGGATTTGCTCGCCGCTGGTTCCAAGCCCAGCCAGCGATACCAAAAAGCTGACCCTGGGCTCTTTCGCGGCGGCCAAGGTTCCTATCAAACCGCCCTCACTGTGGCCGACAAAACCGACCGGCAGCTTATCTGCCCAAGGCTGAGCGCGGATAAACTCGAACGCGGCCAGGGCATCGGTGGCGAAATCCAGACTGGTGGCACTGGCAAAATCACCACCTGATTTGCCCACGCCTCTATCATCGAAACGCAGCACGGCAATGTCTTCCCGGCTCAGCTGATGGGCGAGCACCATAAAGATTTTATGACCAAAGGCTTCGGCATCCCGGGTGCTGGGGCCCGAACCCGACAGCAAGATAGCGACTGCCTTGGGCGTCTTTGGCAGGCTCAGGGTACCGGCCAGGCTGATGCCAGCCTCGCTGCCAAAGCTCACATCCTGCACCTTATAATCCGCGCTGAACAGCTCCTGCTGCTTGGGTTTACGGCCCGCCAGCGCCTGCTGCTGACGCTCAAAGGTCACGGGTGCACTGAAACCGCCCTGCTGATACTGGCTGTGGATCTCGTCTCCCAGCCACTGGCCCTCGATATTGATGGCTGCAACGGGTAAACCCAACTTCAGTTCTTTGCCTGTCAGACTGGCCTCAGGAAAACAGATATCGAACTGCCCCTGCGCCGGCACATCCATACAGGCCTCAAAGCCCGAATCTGACTGCTTCAGCTTCAACACCAACCCAACCGACGTCTTAGCGTTGACCTTGAGCTCGGCGGTCCAGTTGCCGTATATGCTTTCGCTGGCAGCAGTACTCTCGTTGGCATGGGTTTCGGCCAGCGCCGGACCGCCTAGACTCACAGCCAGCAGGCTGACAGCTATCCAATGCAACTTACTCCGCCGAAAGTTGGGGAGGCTGGTTGTATTGCTGCTTCTGTTGCTGGTGTTGCTATAGCTGGTAAAGGTTTTCATGGCTGTGCTCCTGTTATCGTTCAGATGCAGTCATGCTAGCGAGACTCCCCCAGCCCTGGGGCAAGACTTATACGAGCGGCAGAAATTCTCTTTGAGTGGTTGCCTTCAGACCGAACAACACTATTGATATTGATAATGATCGAAAAGTGAGACGACACCCTCGACCATAAGCTGCCGCAAGCAGCCAATTCAGCCCAGAGACAGGCCATACTCCCCAATCAAGGAACAAACAGGGTTTACGCGCAGATGCACTGGATAAGTGATTTAAAATGCTCTGTTTTATGGTAATTGCAACTGTCAGTTGACAAAATGGCAATCAGGATTGGTGGTTGGCAACCCAGTGAATTTCTAAGATGAGTGCATCTAAAAGCAGCAAGGAACAGGCGCAATGATACTGGCAGACAAGATAGTGAATTTACGTAAGCAAGCCAACTGGTCTCAGGAGGAGTTGGCTGACAAGATGGGGGTGTCCAGGCAATCCGTATCCAAGTGGGAGAGCGCCAACAGCATCCCCGATCTGAACAAAGTCATCCTCCTGGCAAACTTATTCAGCGTCTCTACCGACTACCTGTTAAAGGACGAGATAGACAGCTTTGACACCGGTAAGGTCAGCGAGCTGCCGGACGTCTCACTGATCACCATGGAGCAAGCCAATCACTATCTTGAGTGCAAGGTCAGCGCTGCGGAACTCACCGTCAAAGGAGTATTACTCTGTGTGTGCTCGGTTATTCCCTTGTTCTTTTTTGGGGCTATGGCGGCGGCACAGCGGATGGGTATGACGAATAACCTGGCGGCTGCCTGCGGAATTGTAGGCATACTGATACTGGTATGCCTGGGTATCAGTTATTTGATCAAGATAAACCAATTTGAAACCGATACGGCCACCATAGATAACGAGCAATTTGAACTCAGTTATGGTGTCCACAGTGCCTTTCAGGAAAAGCTGAATCACTTTAAACCCAGGTATCATCGTCGGTTGTCACTGGGAATTTTCTTTTTCATCGGCAGTTTTATTCCGCTCATGCTGGGCAGCCTTTTCTATCCGGGAGCCGAGACCATATTCATGATGCTGATTGTGCTGATACTGATGATAGCGGCAGGCTTGTACCTGGTAATCCCGGTGTCAGCAAGGCTCGATGCTTATAGCGCCATCCTCAGGGATAGCCTGAACAAAACTGCGAAAGCAAGACGAAGCGAGAAAGCAAAAAAGCTAGCGGGGTTTTATTGGCCGCTTGTCACTGCAGTCTTTCTGGGGTGGAGTCTGTGGACCATGAATTGGGGCATGACCTGGATTATTTGGCCAGTCAGCGCAGTGCTGTTTGCGGCCTTGGTCGGCTTAACGGAACTGCTCGAAAAAGACCAGCGATAGCATCTCCATCAGCTTGCAGGGTGAAGTTTGGCAAAACGCCCTGCAACGCTCACGATGGAGCCCCTTCCCCGACTTGCCCAGTCGCATTTTCCCTAAAACGGTGCCTTCTGCGTTAACAGAATATCCGCGTGGCGGGCCTGAGGCCCTTCGGTTCAAAACTCATTTTAAATAAGCAGGCGACAGAAACTGTTCTGTCCCTTGCCTTTCAGGCCCGTTTTCGCCCTTTCAGCTAATGTTCATCTTGACGGTCCTAATATGGTCTCAAGGCTGGCGACCTGCCAGCAAATTTCAGCGGAGGCCCTATGAAAAAGGCAATCACCCAAGCGACCAAAGCAGCGACACTGGCACTGTGTGCCATGACCCTGTTTGCCGCCCCTGTGACCCAGGCGCTGGCCGCACCCCAAGCCCAGGAACACCAAGCCCGGGAACAAGAGTGGGGCAATGAGAAGTTTTCCGATGCCGAGCTGGCCCAAATGCTGGCACCCATCGCCCTTTATCCCGACAGCCTGCTGACCCACATACTGATAGCCGCCAGCTATCCGCTGGAAGTGGTGCAGGCAAATCGCTGGCGCAAGAAACACGACAATCTCAGCAGTGACCGTTTGATGTCCGAGGCAGGCAAGCAGGATTGGGATCCCAGCGTGGTGGCCCTGGTGGCCTTCCCCAATGTGCTGGAAAAAATGAGCGAGGATCTCGACTGGACCCAGAGACTGGGCGATGCCTTCCTCGATGACGAAGCGCGGGTGCTGGACAGCATTCAGCAGCTGCGCCGGGACGCCGACCGGGCCAACAGCCTGGATGACATGGATAAGCTGGTGGTGAAACGGGTCAATACCCAGATCATCATTGAAGCACCGCAGCCCGAAGTGGTGTACGTGCCCTATTACGACCCGCGCACCGTCTATGGTTACTGGCGCTGGAGTGCCTATCCTCCAGTGTACTGGACGGTATTTCCGAAGCACAGACATCATCACGGCCATTTCTGGTGGCACAGCGGTATAGGGATCTCGTTCAACTTCTACTTCGGCAGCGTCTTCTGGGCCGAGCGCTATCTGGTGGTTAACCATCACCATCACTACCACCGCCCACCAGCAACGCGGATCTCGATCAGCAACGGTGGCAGCCGTTGGCACCACAATCCACACCACAGGCACGGCGTAGCCTATCGTACACCCGAAGTGAAGCATCGCTACTTCAGCCACGCCCCCAGTCAGTTCGAACGTCATCAGGCCCGTGAGCATGAGGTTCGGCAATTGACTCCGGGAAAAGCCTCCTGGCACGCAGTGAAGGAAAGACGGGAGCAAGGGTTCGAGCAAAAGCTGAGAGGTGAGCCCAAATTCCGGAATGAAGCTAAATTCAGCAATGAGCCCAGATCCCGTGACGTAAGTAAGTACCGGGATGAGCCCAAACACCGCAATGAGCCTAAATTCAGCAATGAATCAAGCCATAAAGCCGAGGTTCGCAGCCCGCAACGGGAGATCCACCAGCCCAAAGCCGAACACAGGCAGGCACCCGCCCGGGTTGAGACTCAAAAGCCGGCACGAGTTGAGAAGTTTGAGCGGGTGGAAAGAGCGCCGAAGCAGGAAAGCAAACCACGCCAGGACAGAGGCCAGGACATGCGCTCACATCAGCCGGCAAGGGATCAGGGACATCCACGGCAGGAATCCCGTGGTAACAATGAAAGATCCCGCCATCAGGAACGCTGATTTGCCATTGGCTTCCCTATTGATTAGCCTGAGGAATTCCTCGGGCTAATTTTTTAAGGCAACTATGGAAAGTGAAGTAACGGACAAGTACCAGATCACCGCCGACACCTTCAGTCGTCTGGCCCAGAGGTATCAGGAGCGCTTCCTCGAATGGCCGCCCTACGCCCAGAGCTACGAGTGGTTGCTGGCGGAAATGGCGGCCACCGATGTGCGCCTGCTGGATGTGGCCTGCGGTCCCGGCAGTTTGGGACTATACCTCAAGCGCAGGCGGCCCGAGCTACAGATCACAGGTACGGATCTGGCGCCGGGCATGTTGGCACTGGCCAGGGGCAATATTCCCGATGGCGAATTTCTGCTGAAAGACAGCCGCGACATAGCCACACTGGAAGGCCAGTTTGATCTCTGCTGCTGTGGCTTTGGCCTGCCCTATCTGGATGGCACCGATCTTGAGCGGTTTATTGCCGGCGCCCACGACAAGTTAAGGCCCGGAGGACTGCTGTATCTTAGTACCATGGAAGGTGAGCCCGAGCGTTCGGGTTGGCAGACCTCCAGCAGCGGTGACAGTGTCTTTATTCACTATCACAGGGGGGCGGAGCTGCAAGCCTTGCTGGAGCAACAGGGATTCACTGTCTTCAAACAGTTTCGCCAGGCCTCCACCAATGGTGATACCGACCTGTTCATCTTTGCCCGCCGTTGTTTATCTTAGCCCGCCGTAATGGCTGACCTGAGTCATGTGGCGCCCCGGGTCATTCGGCGTCCCGGGTCAGCCAATGGCCAAGGGCCTGCTGCACCTCGGCTCCGGACTCAATCCAGTAAACCCGCGCCAGGCGGGTGGCACCGGCGGCAGTGGTCGGCAGCGCCGGCCATTGGGCCTGGAAATGCCAGGTGCCCTGCCCCAGCTCGCCACTGACCTGCTGATGTTGCAGCACACAAAAATCATGCTTAAGCACCCGACTGCGGTTTTCCCCCGCGGTCACCTGGGATGTTAAGCCCATGGCCACCAGTGCCAGGTGCAGCTCGGGCGCCGCCATGGCATTGAGCGGCGTAAAGCTGGCCTCAATGAGCGAACCCCTGGTGTCGATTCGCAGCTCTCCTGTGGACTGGGAAGCAGGTTCCGGCAATTCGCCGCCGCGCCATTCGCGGCTGTTGATAAAGAATTGCGGGGTATAGACGCTGCGGCTGTGGCGGGCGTTCAGGTGTTGGTATTGACGGGCGCTGAAGGCCTTGCTGCCATAGGGATCGCGCCACCCCAGGTAATCCCAGTAACTGACATGGAAGGCCAGCACAAAGGTATCGCGCCACAGGCCGGGTTCAACCGCGAGGCCCGACAGCCATTGCTCCGCCGGTGGGCAACTGCTGCAGCCCTCGGAGGTGTACAGCTCGAACAGCCGGATGCCGCGGTTGCCGCTGGTCAAGAGTTCAGCCTGCGCCAGCGGCGCAGCCAGCAGCCATCCGCAAATCCATGCCCATACCCATGCCTTCATCTTGCCCTCCCCTTGCCTTATCCAGAAGACCGGGATGAGTCTCTTTTTGGCACAAAGGGAATGGCGTGCGCTAACTTATTGCTTTTTCAGCAAGACAAGCTAAGTTTAGGAAACTGAAGGGGTTGGCTAACAATTAAGAGATAATCAATGCAAGACTACCGCGCTATATCCTGCGATCTCTATGATTGCATCGAACTGGCCTGCATTCGCGGCTATCCCTTGCTGCTGGAGCTGAAGGATGAAGGCAAGCTGCACGCCAGGGCCATGACCACGGAAACCCGGGCCGACAAGAGCGAATGGCTGGTGGTGGAAACCGCCACCCAGATCCGCTCCATCCGCCTCGATCAGATCATTGCCCTGACACCCGATGTCGAAGGTGCCGAATTTGGGCGGCTGCAACTGCAGCCCTGAGCATTGCTTGAGGATTAGGGCTTCAGGGCGGCGATAACCGACACTTCCACCAGGTACTCGGGTTCGGCTATCTTTGCCTCGACACAGGCCCTCGCCGGGGCATGGCCCCGGGGCACCCAGGCATCCCAGACCGCATTCATGGCATCGTAGTCGCCCATGTCTTTCAGATACAGGGTGGCACTGAGCAGATGCTCACGGGAGCTGCCGGCTTCCAGCAGCAGGGCGTCCACCTCCTCCAGCATGGTGCGGGTTTGCTCTGTGATCCCCTGGTATTTGTCCTTGGCCACCTGACCACAGAGGTAAACCAGGCCCTGGTGGATCACTATGTTGCTCATGCGCTGGCCCACACCCAAACGTCGAATTGTCATTGCTTTGCTCCCGTAAATTAAACAGTGAAATGTGCTTAACATCGGCTATTGGCCGATGACCCTATTGTTTGAGCGGGTCAGCCGGCGCAGCAGCGCCAGCATGACAGGCAAGAGGCCCAGGGCCAACAACAGCCCCCAGCCATAGCCCAGCCCCAGATTGAATAAAACATATCCCCCCAGACTGGCCAATGCCGCCATCATGGCAAAGGGCAACTGGGTCAGCACGTGCTGCTGCACTTCGCAGCCACTGGCGGTGGCACTGAGAATACTGGTGTCGGAAATCGGCGAACAATGATCGCCGAACACTGAGCCGGCCATCACGGCGCTGAGGGCCGGCAACAACAGTTCCGGCGCCAGGGAGTGGGCTATCTCGGCACAGATGGGGATCATGATGGCAAAGGTGCCCCAGCTGGTGCCGGTGGCGAAGGCCATCAAGGCACACAGCACAAAGATCCCCGGCAGCAGGAAGCGGGGCGACAACCAGAGTTCCGCAGTTTCGGCCAGCAACTTTGCCACCCCGAGATCCGCGATCGCCTTGCCCGTCATCCAGGTCAGCAGCAGTATGGCGATGGCGAGGGAAATATTGCGCAGCCCATGGAGCAGATCGCCAAGCAATTGCCCGACTTTACGGCCCCCGACGGCAGACAGCAGCAAGGCCACCAGGCAGGCCAGCAAGGCCGCATCCCGCATTGCTGTGCCTATGTCGGCGTTGGCAAGCCACTGGGCCAGATCCCCCCCTTGCTGAGCGCCCGAATACAGGGTCAGAATGACGGCGGCCGTCAGCAAAGTCAGTAAGGGCAACAGCAGTTGCCAGGGGCTGCCCCGGCGCAGCTCCCCATCCGTTGGCCTGGCCTGGGCCTCGGGCCAACCCCAATTGCCCCAGGCCACCAGCGCCAGCAACACCAGGGTGCAAATGGCATAGAGGTTATAACGGCCAATCTCGAGAAAGGCCGCCAGTGGCGGCAATGGCAGGAAACTTATGGCCGCCAGCAGTGCCATCACATAGGGGCCCCAACTGGAAAAGGGTACCAGTGAACACAGGGGCGAGGCACTGGCATCCACCAGGTAGGCCGCCTGCCCCTTGGGCAGACCGTAACGTTCGGCAATGGGGCGGCTGATGTGGCCCACCACCAGGCAACTGAAAATGCCGTCGATAAAGACCAGCCAGCCCAGCAGCATGATCCCCAAGCGGGCGCTGCGACCATCGCGAATGCGCCGCTCCAGCCAATGCCCAAAAGCAGCCACGGCACCGCCACGGGCCAACAGTTCGGTCATCACCCCCAGCAGCATCATGGCGGCCAGCACATTCAGGTGCCAACTTTGCCAGCCATCAAGGTAGAATTGCCCACTCAGGCTGTCCCCCAAATAGGCCAGAGTGGCCAGCGGCCCATAATCACTGAGCATGGCGGCGCTGGCCAGCACCCCAATCCCCAGGGCCAACAGGGTTCGGCGCAACACCAGAGCAAGTATCAGGGTCAGCAGCAAGGGCAGTAAATGGGTGGCGGAAATGTCCATAGGTGTGGGTGGGCTATGTCGGAAAATGCCAGCATAACCAGTCTGATAACAGAGTTGCAAAGAAAAGCCCCAAAAGCGTGGTCATTTCGGACGCTTTTTTGCGCTGTCGGCAAGAATGACTATGCCTGGGTCCACCGGGCTTGTTAGAATCTCAATCCCATACGGAAACCCAATAGGACTCCCCATGAGCCTTGAATTATTGTCCAAACTGGAAACCAAAATCCAGGCAGCGCTGGAAACCATTGAATTGCTCAAATTAGAGCTTGAAGAAGAAAAACAGAAGAGTGTTGGCTTAAGTGAGCAGAACCAACTCTTGCAACAGGAGCTCAACTCCTGGAATGAAAAAGTCACCGGCCTGGTTGGTCTGCTCAATAATCAGATAGATTAAGCGGTTTTAGCCTCTTGGCTTTGTGCCTCGATTAGCTCGTTCAGTTCCATGATGGCCTGCTTAACCTGCGGCAGGCTTTTTCTGGGAAGCAAAAACTTTCCCTTCTCAAACTCCAGCCTTCCCAGGTCTTTCACCCAGATCACCCCGGTCAGGAAAATCCTGACATGCTTGACGATCAGTTTGGGAGCGTAAACAGGAAAAACTCTCACGCGACCTCCTGTAATCTTGTTGGCGTTGTTTTCGGTACACTGTTTTGACCCACTTTGTACCAGTCTAGTTTCATTTTTCTAAGCCATTTTTTGTAAAATCATGCTTCCGTTAACGTAAACTGAAGCAATTGCTCACTTAACAAGCAGATTAATATAGCAAGTCAAGGATTTGGCACTTGCCAACAAAATGTCATACTGCTACATTGATGTCGTTACTCAGGGTAAAACTGAGCCATATGGCTCTATGCCGTGCTTCTTGCGACCAGGAAGTACGGTTTTTTTTATCCCGTCGCCGGCACACGGCAATAAAAAAAAGGAGCCTTAAGGCTCCTTTTTTTTATTGGGCTATCACTCAGGGCTTGTTGGTCGCCAGGTAAAAGGCAATATCCAGCAGCTCATCGTAGGACTTGATGGCGCCTGTCTCTACCCGGTATTTGCCATTGACCACCAGCGAAGGTACGCCGGAAATCTTGGCGTTTTCGGTATCGCGCTTCATCTTGGACATCTGGGCATTGACCATGAAGGAGTTGGCAGCGGCATCGAAAGCCTTGCCTTCCACGCCATTGGCCACAAACAGGGCACGAATATCATCACGGCTGGTGAAGTGCTCTTTCTTGGCATGGATGGCCTCAAACAGAGCGGCATCCATCTTTTCTTCCACGTTCAACTGGCGCGCTACGGCAAAGGCGCGGGACATTTCCTGTCCCATTTCGCGGCCGATAAAATCCACATGGGATTGGTTAAAGGTCACGCCTTCGGGCAGCTTCTCGGCAATCTTGGGAAGTACGGTTTTGGAGAAGTTGTAGCAGTGGGGGCAGAAGAAAGAGAAGAACTCGGTAACTTCGGGTTTGGCCGAGCCTGGGCCTTCGCTGATCACTGTGTAATGCACCCCTTCCTTGTACTCAACCGCCATGGAAACCAGGGGTGCGAACAACAGGGCAGCCATCAAAAGTACTTTTTTCATCTTTGGTTTTTCCTTAATACCGGCAATGCCGGCCATTGCGGGCACTTGTGTGCCCATACCTTAATACGGCTTTTGAGTGCTTCTCAAGCCCGGAGTTCAATTTTTTGGTGCCAATTCAATAGGGGATCAGGCTGAGCACAGGCTCATCCAGATTGGCCAGCTGTTCCTTGAAAGCCAGGATCTGCTGTTCCCAATACTTGTCACCGGCGAACCAGGGGAAATGCATCGGGAAGGCAGGATCGGCCCAGCGGCGGCTGAGCCAGGCAGTGTGATGCAGCATACGCAACGCCCGCAGTGGTTCTATCAGCGCCAACTCGCGGGTGTCAAAACTGCAAAATTCCTCATAGGCCTCCAGCAGGATTTCCAGTTGCAGCAGCCGCTGGCTGCGATCGCCGCTGAGCATCATCCACAGATCCTGAATCGCGGGTCCAGTGCGGGCGTCGTCGAGATCCACAAATCCCGGTCCATCGGGGGTCCAGAGAATATTGCCCGGATGCAGATCGCCGTGCAGCCTTAAGGTACCCGCCTCAAACCAACGCGATTTCACCGCCTGCAGCAGTTGTTCGGCCACGGTGAAAAACGCCTGCTCCAGGTAGGGTGGCACGTGCCCGGATTGCCTGAGCCAGGCGAGCGAGTCATCGCCAAAACCTTTCAGCGTCAGGGCCTCACGGCTGGTGAAGGCGGCGGATTTGCCCACCTGATGCAGGCGGCCGATAAAGTGGCCCACTGTCTCCAGTTGCTCCAGATTGTCGACCTCAAAGCCGCGTCCACCAATGGAGGGGAACAGGGCAAAGCGGAAACCGCCAAAGTGATGCAGGCTTTGACCATCTATGCACAGAGGCACCGCCAGCGGCACCTCGGCCTCGGCCAGTTCGAAGGCAAAACTGTGCTCCTCCAAAATCTGCGCGTCGCTCCACCGCTCGGGGCGGTAAAACTTGGCCACATAGCGCCGACCCCGATCACAGCGAAATTGGTATACCCGGTTCTCGTAGCTGTTCAGCGCCAGCAACCCGGTCTCGGGATAAATTCCCAGGGACTCCACCGCATCGAGGATCAGATCCGGGGTCAAGGCCTGGTAATGGAAAGCCGCATCGCTCATGGCTGTTGCTCCGGTTGCGGTTGCTCCAACTGCCTTTGCAGCAAGTGCTCCAGAAAGGCCAAGACTTCGATATCCTCGGCCCTGTCGCTGGCCAGCCAGGCCACATCGCCATAAAACTCATAATTGAGCCAGAGTTGGCAACCCTCAAAATCCAGCAACCACTGGTGGCGGTCGGCGCCCCACTGGCGTTCCAGCACCCGGCAATCCAGGGACTCGACCAAGGGCTCGGCAAAGGCGGCGAAGTCATCAAAGTTGATTTCGCCGCGGATTTGCAATGTGCCGGCGTCATTATCCAGCCACACCTGTTGTAATCTCATTTCACTCTCCAACAAAGGAATTCAGCTGCTGCAGGACATGATCAGCCCCTGGCCCCAATCCGGCGGCCGCTTGGCATAATCTTCTTTATCCGGTTGTTCATCAAAGGGCTTTTTAAGCAGTTCGAACAACTGTTGCAGCGGCTGATTGTCGCCCTGCTCTGCGGCGGCTATGGCCTCCTGGGCCAGATAATTGCGCAATATATATTTGGGATTGGCAGCGGCACGCTGCCTTTGCCACTGGGCCAAGTCCGCCGGCTGGCCCACGCGGTCACGATAGCTTTGATACCAGGCATCAAACCCCTGCAGATTTATCATATCGTCCCGCAGCGCGGGTTTGGGATCATTGGGATCCAGGGCGGCAAAACGCCTGAAACTCTGGGTATAGTCCAGGCGGTTGGCCTCCAGCAGCTGGGTAAATTCCCCGATAAGCGTCAGATCGCTTTGATCCTGCTCGTCACTGCCATCGGCACCCCAGCCCAATTTGGTACGCATCAAGGCCAGATAGGCCTGCACCAGTTCATCCTGATAGGTATTGAGCGCCGCCAGCAGATCGTCCGACGCAAGCACCGGCGTCAAGGCCTGGGCCAGGCGCTGCAGGTTCCACAGTGCCACCCCGGGTTGCTGACCAAAGGCATAGCGCCCCTCGGGATCCGAGTGATTGCAGATAAAGTCTTCCTTGAAGGTGTCGAGGAAGGCAAAGGGGCCGAAGTCGAAACTGTCCCCCAGGATAGACATATTGTCTGTGTTCATCACCCCATGGGCGAAACCGACCGCCTGCCAGTGGGCAATCATGCGGGCCGTGTCCCGCACCACTTCAAAAAACCAGGCCCGGTAACCGGCCATGTCCTGACTCAGATGGGGGTAGTGCTGGGCCAGGGTGAAGTTCAGCAACTGCAACAGTTTGTCTTTGGCACCGCGTTCGCTGTAACAGAAATATTCAAAGTGGCCGAAGCGGATATGGCTGCGCGCCAGACGCACTGTAATGGCGCCGGATTCCAGGCTTTCGCGCCATACCGGTAATTCCGAGCCTATCACCGCCAGGGCGCGGGTGGTGGGAATGCCTAAGTGAAACAGGGCCTCGGACACCAGAAACTCGCGCACCGCCGAGCGCAACACCGCCCGGCCATCGCCGTGGCGGGAATAGGGGGTCGGGCCGGCGCCCTTGAGGGCCACGTCCCAGGCGCCATTGGGCCCCATGGCCTCGCCCAGTATGATGGAGCGGCCATCCCCCAGTCTGGGACTGTAGCCACCAAACTGATGGCCACTGTAGACCTGGGCATAATAGCTGGCACCGGGAATTTCCTCATTGCCGGCCAAACCCTTGAGCAGCGCATCATCGGGCTGCTGCAAACCTATCAGACTCGCGGCTTCCGGGCTCCAGCACAGCCAGCGGGGATTGGGCAATCCGGCGGGCCATACCTGACTGTAGAACTCGGGCAGTTGCTCGAAAAAATCCTGCTTAAAGCGCATTCTCAGCCTCCTGCCAATCGCAGCGCAGGACCCTGTCCTGGGGTGCCAACTTATCATCGTCCACCAGCTCGCAGTGGCTGCCACAGCGAGATTCGCCTTTGCCCAGATGCTGCATGCCCTTGCCCTTGAGCAGGCATTGCTCCAGGCTGGGATAATATCCGGCGATATCGCCAAAGCGCCAGGGAGCCGATGCCGGCACGGCTTCACGGTACACCAGGGTCCAGTCGGGCGCCTTGGTGCAACCAAAAGCCAGCGGCAACAGCGACAGGTACAACAGGGGACGCAAGTTCATCGGTTCTCCGGATAAAAAAAGCGGTGCAAGGCGCACCGCTCTGCTGCGATCATTCTACAACGCCGGGGCGTCGCAATTAACCGCTTTTATCCTGAGGCTTTCAGGCACCGGCCTTGGCCTGGGCTTTTTCAATCCGGGCCACGCGGCCCTCGAAGCCGGTGACAGTGCCATCGCTGAGTTGATGTTTGATGGCCAGGCGACAGGCGGCCAATGCCGGCTCAAATTGACCGGCATCGCTGAGCAGGGTGGATGCCTGCATCAACCCGGCGCCCTTGATGGCTTCCCCCTGATCCAGCAAGGTCGCGACCAGGGACAGGTAATCGGCCGCCAAAGAGGCCCCCAAGGTCAGCCACTGGGTATCTTTGCGCTGTTTATAGCATTCGCCCAGGGCCAGCAGCAGGCTTTGGTGTTTCATCAGGGGATCGCCGGCAGCGGCCACATCCCCGAGTGCCTGCTTCAAGCTGTCACTGGCCCATTCGGGCGCCGCAGCCGGCGCCTGTGCCTGTGCCTGTGCCTGCACCTGGATAACCGGCTCTGGCTCTGGCTCTGGCTCTGGCTCTGGCTCTGGCTCTGGCTCTGGCTCTGGCTCTGGCTCTGGCTCTGGCTCTGGCTCTGGCACCACATCAGGCTGGGCGGCCTTGGGGGTAACAAGCTCTTCGGCCACAACAGGTGCAGCTTCCATCGCCTCGGCCTCGGATGGCGCCTCAACTTCGGGCTGGGTCTGCTCGGGCTGCTGTTGCAGCGGTTTGGCCGGCCTTGGTGGTTGCTGCTCTTCCCGCGCCAGTCGCTGGGCACGGCGATACAGATAAATGCCGATGCCGACCAGCAACAAGATAATAATGATTTTCATGGTTTCCACCTTGTATACCGGGCACTGACCCGGTGTCTGCTCTGAGCCGAAAGCGACACTCAGTTCGCCTTTGGCGTGCCATCCCTCCCCAAGGGAAATCAGGCGCATTCAGTGATTACTATTAACGCATTGTCTCCGATAAAATCAAGTATTTATCTCTGAATCAGCATCGGCCATCAAAATAATCAGGCTGCCCTGCCATCCCATGAACAACAATAGTGTGCGGCAGTTCAATTTTTCGGACTCTGCTGCTGTCGATACCGACTGCCGGGCTTATGATGAAGGCAGAGAACCGGGGAGGCATCCACAATGGCAAGCGACATCATACTTCTGGGAGGACTGCAGCAAGAGTTTGCCACCATAGAAGCCATGGTTAAGCTCTATTGCCGGGCTCACCATAAATCGACTTCAGCAGCTTGCCCCTGCCCCGATTGCATCGAGTTCCTCGACTATGCCAGGGAAAAGCTTGACCGCTGTCCCTATGGGGAGAAGAAACCGGCCTGCAATCGCTGCCCCATCCACTGCTACAAGCCAGAGCAAAGACAGCAGGCGAAAACCATCATGCGCTTCGCCGGACCGCGAATGTTACTGGCACACCCGCTGTTGGCCATACGCCACCTACGACTTGAGCGTCGCCCCGTACCTGACCTTCCCCAGGAAAATGTCTCTAATCGTCAGCGGCGCAAGCAGTTCAGCAACAACTGAATTACATTGCTGAACCCCGGCTGACCCGACAGTCGATTTTACCGTACCGGGGTTCCAATTCCGCAGCTGGCGGTTATGCTGAAATCAGTTCAGCAAAGGAGAACATCATGAAAAATCTGATTGTATCCCTCGGCACCGCCTTCATTTTGGCTCTGTCTGCCGCGACACCTGCCGTTGCCGACAGCTACCAGGATGCCCTGGCCAACTTCAAACAGGCCAATGAGACCCGCAGCTTCTTCAATTCCGCATACGGTTATGCCCTGTTCCCCACCATAGGCAAGGGTGGCATTGGCATAGGCGCAGCCTACGGCAAAGGTCGGGTATTCCGCGGTGGGGCCTATGTGGGCGACTCAAGCATGACCCAGCTGTCCATCGGCTTCCAGCTGGGTGGTCAGGCCTACAGTGAAATTATTTTTTTCCGCGATGCCAAGGCATTCCAGGAATTCACCAGCGGCAGTTTTGAATTTGGGGCCCAGGCCTCGGCCGTCGCCATCAATGTAGGCGCCAACGCCCAAGCCGGCACCACGGGCAATTCCGCCGGTGCCGGTCAATCAGGTGGAGAACAGGCCGCCACCGGCGCCTATGTTAACGGCATGGCGGTATTTACCGCCGCCAAGGGCGGGCTGATGTACGAAGCAGCACTCGCAGGTCAGGCCTTCACCTACGAGAGTAAATAAGCCAAGGTATGTGTTTATAAAGTAACAAGGCGCCCGAGGGCGCCTTGTTGTTTTACCTTGCCAAACATTACCAACCAATGAGACGCCTCGACCTGTCCCCCAGGCGGCGCTTTATCCACTTGGCAGTCCAGACACTGCCCAACATCAGAAACAGGAAAATCATTGCCGAGAACGCCAGCGCCGTCCAGGGATTGCCAGGCGGCAGCTTGTAGCGTGCCAACCCGGTAATAACCCCGAACAACAGAGAAAATAACGGGTGAATAAAGAAGATGGCAAAGCTCATTTCGGCCAAAGACTCCAGTCCGGCCTGGATCTTGGTCGGCAAATCCCTCGCGGCCAGCCACTGACACAAGCCCAGCACCAACAGGCAGAGGCAGAATTTCTGAATAAATTGCCAATCCAGGCCCTGGTATTCCCAGGCAAGCTTATGATAATTGCCCAAATGATCGGTGAAATAGCTCTGGTACACCAGGGTGAACACCAGACCCAGCAACGCCAGGATGCCAATGGGGAGCTTCAACCGCACCAGGCTCTGTTCATGGGCCGAATATTGGATCCCGAGCAAATAGAAGGGTGTGAAGTAAATCACCGATTGCACCACATTGATGTTGCCTATGGGCCTGTGCATGAAAATGGCGATCAGGGAGAAGAGTATCAACAGGGCCCAACGCCAGAAGGCGCTGAAACGGATATAGGCCGAATACAGCGGCGACAGGGCGAACACCGCCATGATAAAGGGAATGTACCAGTGGGGATAAAGCACATAGCCGTTGCGCACTGTGTAATAGATGCCCTTACCCACCTCGGTCAGAGGCCTGTGGTACATCAACGACCACTGCAGCGCCAGTGCCAGCAAGCCGAACAGGGACACCCACAAAAAAGGGTAAAGCACGTTGTGCACCTTACCCATAATGAATTCCCGGTAAATCAAGCGCGGATGAAACACCCTGTGGTAGAAGTAACCGGAAATAAACACGAACAGCGCGGTGCCGCCCCGCAACAGGTTTTCCAGCAAGGCGGGAAAGCCCTGACTGGAGTTGTATATGCTGTGCCCCAGCACGATCAGCACTATGGCCAGGCCCCGCATGTAGGTAAATTCAGGTTGATGTTTCTTCATCTTTCGATCCTGTTACAGCTCGGCGCAATAGAGACTGCGCCCGGCACTCTGGTGCAGCTCGGCGCGGATGACGCCCTTGAGCCGGTCACCATTCAATGACAGTTGACCATTTGTAAATGTGTGAGCCTGGGCCAGGGGGATCAGCAAGGCCGTCTCCAGACCATCACAGTCCTGCTCACCCACCAATTCCAGGGCATCCACATCCTTCAGCGCCAGCCCCTCAAGTTCACCATTGAGCCCCAGATAGGCCTGGGACGGCGTGTCCCCCAACACCATGATGTAGGGGCCGGCACGTACCCCTTGTCGATCCTCAAAATGGCTCTGTTCCACCACGGAGGGCACTATTAGCAGCGGCAATTCCGCATCCTGCAGCTCGGCCTCCAGGGATTTGAGCGCACCGTTGGTCGGGGTGTAATAAACATAATCGACAACCGGTTTGATCGTGGACCTTGGGTTGATACGACCGGCACTCACCGGCCCCAACAACAACTCCAACGGTAAACTGCCCTGGATGGCGGCATCCTGCCAACTGCCGGCCCCCCAACTGATATCCAGCAGCAAGCCGGCCAAAGCACCGATAAGACGGCTTTGAGCCTGGGCATCCATCGCGGCCGGTTGCCGTTTCAGCATGGCAACCACTTCTTCCTGCCAGCTTTTACCGCTGTGACTCGCCAGTTCCAAGGCCCGGGCCTTGATAGCCACATAGGCAGCCGTCCCCAGAGTCAGCTCGGCAGTGAACCCCAATTGATCTTCCCGGGGTGCCAGGGCACGCCAACGCAGACGCCAAAAGGCGGCCTCCGCCAACTTCTGTGGTCGCGCGCCCGGTTCGGCCAAGGCCTGTAACAACGCCTGCAGCAAATGCTGCCGCACCGACCGCACCTCGGCATTCAAAGGATAGATTTCGCCACTGAGTGAGGACTGCCACTCAAGCACACTCCATCCCGATTGCACATAGAAAATAAAGGCTTCCTGTAGCGTCTGCATCAGCAAGGACTCGGTCTGGGCTTCCGCTGCGGTGCAATCGGCCATCCCTTCAAGCACCAATACCGGCCAGCCCTGGTAATCGCCGAAACCGACACCGTTGCCGGCAGCGCCGACACCGTCCAACACGTCGTTATCGACACCAATAAGCTGACCGCTGCGCCACAGCCAGGGTTCCCCCTCCTGGCGATACACCAGCTGCTTGGCCGCCAGCTCATAGCCGGGCCAAACGCCATCGGCACGGTCAAGCAAGGCCTGCAACTGAGGGAGTATTTTCGCCGCATTCCGGGCACTGCAGGTTGGGGCGATATCGGGGGTGTCACTGGGCTGACCGGCCACCACACGGCTTGCCAAAAACAGCAAGAGTGCAGCGAAAAGATGCTTCATCGTTTGCTCAAACAATAGCCAAAGGAGGGTGAAAACGGCACAAGCATATAGCGGCCGGAGACTTTAGGGAATAGGGGCAGAAAACTATATTTGCATTGCGATATTTGGCCTTTAAAATCAATTAACTGCCAAAGCAACTCCCGCGGTCAATGTCAGTGATTTTGCGCTTGTTTCCAAGGGTATGCATGCCACTGGCACTTGCGCCCAGGTTGCGCGACCAATGAGCTGCCCGCAGAAAACCCAGCCACAGGAGGTTCCGGCCATGCACACCAGACTGCTCAGTGCCCCAGATGCCCATGCCATGGCCGACTATTTTCGCCGCAACCACGCCCATTTTGCCCCCTGGGAGCCCCTGCGGCCCGAGGGTTTTCACAGCCTTGCCAACTGGCAAAGTCGCATCCGTGACATACAGGCCGAAGGCAGCCAGTGCGCCTGGCTGGTACTTGCCGATGAACGCCACATTCTGGGGCACTGCGCCCTGTCCAACATAGTGGGCGGACCCTTCCAGGCCTGCTTTATGGGTTATGGCATTGACGGTCAATTGCAGGGCCGGGGCCTGGCCAGGCAGATGTGTGAAACTGCGCTGCAGTACGCCTTCGGCACGCTGAAGCTGCACAGGGTCATGGCCAACTACATGCCTGCCAATGTGCGCTCCGGCGCCCTGCTGGAACGCCTCGGTTTCGAACGGGAAGGATTTGCCCGCAGCTATCTGCAGATCAATGGTCGCTGGGAAGACCACGTACTCACGGCCAAAATCGCCCCCTGCGACTGACATCAAACGACCTGCGCAAAATTTCTGCTTGCGTTATTGATTACAAGTGTAATATGTTTTGTATTACAGTTGTAATCAATAGCCCAGGTATGATCATGACAGACACAGATATTAAAGACATCAGCCCCACCGAACTCGAAGTGCTCAAGGTGCTGTGGCAATCTTCCCCCTTGAATGCCAATGACATAGTGCAGCAACTCAACCAAAAGGATCAGTGGCACGAAAAGACGGTCAAAACCCTGCTGAACCGCTTGGTGAATAAGGGCGCAGTGGGTTTTGACAAAGACGGTCGCGCTTACAACTACTACCCCTTGCTGAGCCAACAAAGCTTCCAAAGCCGGGAAAGCCAGAGCTTTATCAAGCGGGTGTTCGGCGGCAAACTGGCCCCCCTGGTGGCAGGTTTTGCCGGCTCAAGCAAATTAACCCAGGATGATGTTGCCGAACTGAAGCAGCTGATCGATGCCTGGGAAAAGGAGCAAGGGCATGATTAATTGGCTGCTGGCTATCACGCCACCCTTGAGCCTGCTGCTGGCAACGATATTGTTACTCAGGCCCTGGGTGTTGACCCGCTTTGGCGCCCGTTTCCAGTATGGCCTCTGGCTGACAGTGCCACTGTTGCTGACCTTGCTGTCGCTGCCCATGGGGCTGCCGGCAACGGCTGATATGGAAACCTACCGGGTCACCTTGGGCAAACTGTCGCAACAGGCCAGTGAAATTGACTGGCTTGGTGGCGGATATTGGCTGGGGCTGCTTACCTGCCTGGGGTTACTGCTGCACAGCCTCATTCAGTTGGCCAAACTGCTGCGGAGTGCGTCGCCGCTGCCGGCACAGGGGCGGCTAAAGCTGCTCAGTTCAAATGACACCCTCAGCCCCTTTGTACTGGGATTCCTATCCCCGACCGTGGTTTTGCCATCGGGCTTTATGCACAAGACGCCGAACGAGGAAAAAAATCTCATCCTGGCCCACGAACTCGGGCATTGGCAGCGGGGCGATCTGCACCTCAACCTGCTGGCCATCAGCCTGGTTTGCCTGTGCTGGTTTAACCCCCTTTGTCTGCTGGCGTACCGTAGTTTCCGGCAGGATCAGGAACTCGCCTGTGACGCTGCCGTAACCGCCGGTCTCACCCAGGCAGAGCGTATTGCCTATGGCCGCGCGCTGATAGGCCATGCCACCCAGGTTGCCCGGAACTGGCAACCACTTTCACACCACTATGGAGATAAACACACCATGAAACAAAGACTCATGCAGCTCAAACGCCAACACGGCTTCAGCCGCAGCTCACTGCTGCTGCCACTGGTGCTGACCGCCGGGCTTGGCATCTGGAGCCAGGCGCCAGCTATCGCCGGTGAAAAGCAGGCCGCCCCCCATCCTGTGATGCGGGTTGAGCCCAAATATCCGGCACAGGCCGCCAAAGACTTGGTGGAAGGCTATATCCAGGCCAGGTTCGACATAGGCCAGGACGGGCGGGTATCCAATGTGACCATATTCAAGTCAGAACCCGCCGGCGTGTTTGATCAGGCCGCCATCGCAGCGCTCAATAAATGGCAGTATGAGCCCAAGGCCACCAAAGCCATGGAAGTACAACTCGATTTCAGAATGGGCCCGCCAGGGGCCAGCGACAAACGGGCCGATAATGATGAACGCGAACGTATAGACGTACTGCCTCACAGTGACAAACAGCACTGAGACCATTCTGGCGGTGATTAACCGCGACGCTTGACCAGGCGTTAATCAGGCATCTCCACAAGCGGGCCGGCCCTTGTGGTATTGCGATAGTGACAGCGCTCAAGATCAATTCATTCCACTTTTACACCCAGTCCAAGCGACTGAACCTCAAAAAGCAGAGCAACGAGCTGCTATGTCTGCCAGCTTGGGCCATGCAGTCAAACAGCCATTGAAACAGGCAACCCAGCATAAAGGTGGTCACATAATTTGGTTCATCTTGATATAAATGCACCAAAATGACATTTAAGCTACCAAGGCAACCAGCAACCAAACCCTGTTAGTAACGGGACTATCTGTTAAGGAAGAAAAATGGAATTTATCTTTTACTTGGCCACGTTATTACTGATTTCAGTGGCGTTCGCTCATTCATACCTGGGTGAACGCTATATCCTGTGCAGATTGTTCAAGCGCGACAATCTGCCCAAATTATTTGGCAGTGACGATTTTACCAAACGCACCCTGAGGTTTGCGTGGCATCTGACATCCGTTGCCTGGTTGGGCATGTCTGCGATAGTGGCAGTGATGGCGCAACCGGAACTGAATAAGTCCTTGCTTGGACAAATTATTGCACTGACTTTTGCGGCCCACTTCCTGGTGGCACTCCTGGGCTCCAAAGGCAAACATCTGTCTTGGATGGTATTCGGCGCTGTGAGTCTTTTGGTGGTTTGGGGTTCGACCTGAATCAGGATGGCGCCAGCGTAAAAGCGAGTTTCAGTCCACTTTCAGCTAAGCTGTGTTATTTTTAATTGAACAATAAATGACCGAGTCGGTTGGCGATGGAAAAAGCTGTTACTTCAGCTGTAAAAATCACAATCATATATGCCGTTTTCGCCGGTCTTTGGATCTTCTTTTCCGATATCGCCGTTGAGTTGTTGTTCGATACCCCACAACTGCGCGCCACAGCCCAAACCTACAAAGGTCTGGCCTTTGTTTTTGTTACCGCTGCTCTATTATTGATGTTGGTCCTGAAGAGCAATCAGGCTCTGGAAAAGGCTAACGATATTGATAGGCTCACGGGATTGCGCAGTATCAGTGTATTTATTGACGCTCTCAATTTCACCATTCGGCAATTGAAACCCAATGACCGGCTCATTCTGGGCTACTTGGATATAGATGATTTCAAAAGCATTAATGAGCGTCACGGATTTGACCGGGCTGATAATTTTTTGTACGAACTTGCCCGCGATATCAGTGATGCAGTGCTACCTGGATCTGTAGTATCACGTTTGCACGCCGATCAGTTTGCCAGTTTTGCCAAATTGGATGAGTCTGTTGACATGGAGGCCCATGTTCGGGAATTCCAGCACTTGTTTGCCTATCGAGCCAGACAACATGGAATAGACGCCACCTGCAGCATTGGCGTGGCTTTATATCCCGCAGATGGGACAAATGCCAAGGAAATGATGGTATCGGCTACCGAAGCTCTGAATATTGCCAAGCAAAAAAAGAACGCTATTCAGTATCATGACAAGACCCTGACTGACAAAGCCATGCAACGGCGACAGCTGGTGCTGGATCTGCGCAAGGCTATTGCCGAGCATCTGTTAGCAGTGGTGTACCAACCCAAGTATAACTTAACTACGCTAACACCCTGTGGAGTTGAAGTTCTTGTGCGTTGGAATCATCCGGTAAAAGGTTATATTTCCCCCGAGGTGTTTATCCCTATTGCAGAGGAAAACGGTTTAACCGGTGCAATCTCAAAATTAGTGGTGGAGAAAGCCGCACAGGAACTGGGTAATGCAGGTTTATTAGGCACCTTGATTCAGCATGTTTCAGTGAATGTTTCCGCAGACGAGTTTAACAATGCCGACGAGATGTACTCGCTGACACAATTCATTAAGAATCAGGTCTGTCTGGCACCCTATATAAGGATTGAAATTACCGAAACCGCAACCCTTACAGATATGCGCAAAAGTGTTGAGATCATCTCCAACCTGCAAGCAAGTGGTATCACTTTTTCCATCGATGATTTCGGTACCGGCTACACCTCGTTGGCAATGCTGAAAGATTTAACCGTGGATGAAATCAAGATTGACCGTAGTTTTGTATCGGGAGTAGAGCAGGATGAGCGCTCAAAAACTATAGTGAATGCCATTATTGCCATGGCCAAAAGCTTTAATATTCACATTGTGGCCGAGGGTGTAGAAAATGCGGCCCAACTTAAAATCCTGCAGGATATGGGATGCCAGCAAGCCCAAGGCTACTTTTTTAGTCGCCCACTGCCAGTTAACGAGTTACTTCAGCTTCTGGCCTCGAATGCTAATGATTCAATACTGAACCAAAGCAGCACCTTCACCTGAAGGCGAACGTGCCTATATCCGTATACCTCTAAAACCGAGCGAAGCTATTACGGCGAGCAGGGAATTGGACAATGAAGAAACTGCCCTCTCCTTTGCCGATAAAATGACCAAAAAACCATGACAACTTATTAGCTAGCAGGCGTCATGGCATCAGTTAAAGCAAACCTTTCCCTCATTTTTCCAGTGGTTGAAATACATCTTTTATCCGGTTACCGTCTTGGGCACTCGGTGCAAAGGGATTCATCCCGGAGGCAGCAGTCTGAGTTGGGGGAAGCAGTCGATGAAGTGTTATTTGCGCAGGATGCGGTCCAAGGACGCTTGCCCACCGCGCAAGCCGTTGAAAAAGATTGTCTGGTCCTGGCTCGGGGCCTTTGTGGGTATCTTTCTGGTGGCCAGTCTCGGCCAAATGTTGGGGCCGGCGCAGATGTTCATTATCGGCTCCTTCGGTGCCTCGGCGGTGCTGATCTATGGCGCGCCCATGGCCGAATTTTCCCAGCCACGCAATCTGATCTTCGGTAACCTGATCTCGGCCGTTATCGGTGTCAGCGTGTACCTGCTCTGTGGCAACAATATAGTGCTGGCCTCTGCTTTGGCTGTGTCCTTGGCCATTGCCGCCATGCACCTGAGCCGCACCATGCATCCACCGGCGGGCGCTGCGGCCCTTATCGCGGTGATAGGCGGCGATACAGTGCATTCCCTTGGCTATCAGTATGCGCTGACACCGGTTTTGACGGGCTCCCTGGTGTTATTGCTGGTCGCCCTGCTGGTCAACAACCTCTCCTCCAACCCCAAGCGTCACTACCCCAGGTATTGGATCTGACCGGACTTGGCTTGGGATTTGGCCCATAAAAAACGCCGCATAATGCGGCGTTTTCGTTATTTAGCCTTGGCTTTTCCACCCTGCTTGGCGCCCTGCGGCTTGCCTTGTGGTTTTCCAAAGACCGGCTTGGCGCCTGGGCGGGGGCTGCCTTTACCCTGGGATTGGCCCTGGGCTTTGCCTGGGCTTTTACTTGGCGCTTTGCCCGATGCCTTGACCATTTCCTTGCCAGAGGTCTTGCCGTCTGCGCTGCGAGCTTTCCCTTTGGCGGCTCCTGCGTTTGTGCCCTTGCGGTCGTCAAACTGGTTGCCGCTGAAACGGGTAAAGGCCTGTTGACCTTTCTCGGCCTTGGCACCTTTGCCGGCCCAGGCTTCGGCGCGGCCCTCGGGCGGCACCAGATGCTGGGGACCGGTACCTATCAGGTATTCCTTGCCCATGGCCACCAGGGCCTCGCGGATCAACGGCCAACCGGCGGGATCGTGGTAGCGCAGCAGCGCCTTATGCAGGCGGCGCTGACGGCCCTTCTTGGGCACGGGGACCTGCTCGCTGCTGTGTTTGACGTTCTTCAGCGAGTTCAGCTCGGTGTGATAGATAGTAGTGGCATTGGCCATGGGCGACGGATAGAAGTTCTGCACCTGATCGAGCTTGAACTTGCGCTCCTTGAGCCACAGCGCCAGGTTGAGCATGTCCTCATCCGTGGTACCCGGGTGGGCGGAGATAAAGTAAGGGATCAGGTACTGCTCCTTGCCCGCCTCTTTGGAGTACTTGTCGAACAGTTCCTTGAATTTGTCGTAGGTGCCCATGCCCGGCTTCATCATCTTCGACAGCGGGCCTTCCTCTGTGTGCTCAGGGGCAATTTTCAGATAGCCACCGACGTGATGCTTGGCCAGCTCCTTGACGTAACGGGGATCTTCGATGGCGAGATCGTAACGCACCCCGGAGGCAATCAGTACCTTCTTGATACCGGGCACATCACGGGCGGCGCGGTACAGGTCTATGGTGTGCTGATGGTCGGTGTCCAAATGGCCACAGATGCTGGGGAATACACAGGACAGGCGTCGGCAGGTCTTCTCGGCCTTTTCGCTCTTGCAGCCCAGGCGGTACATGTTGGCAGTGGGTCCACCGAGATCGGAGATCACCCCGGTAAAACCCGGAACCTTAGCCTGGATATCCTTGATTTCTTTGACTATGGATTCCTGCGAGCGGCTCTGGATAATGCGGCCCTCGTGCTCGGTTATCGAGCAGAAGGAGCAGCCGCCGAAACAGCCACGCATGATGTTAATCGAGGTCTTGATCATGTCGTAGGCCGGGATCTTCTCCTTGCCATAGACGGGATGCGGCACCCGCTGGTAAGGGAGGTCGAATACCGCGTCCATTTCATCGGTATTGAGCGGCCAGGCCGGGGGGTTGACCCAGACACCGCGATCGCCGTGTGGCTGGAACAGAGCCCGGGCACAGCCCGGGTTTTGCTCCTGGTGCAGAATGCGCGAGGCGTGGGCGTACAGGTACCTGTCTTCGCTGACCCGCTCAAACGCCGGCAGCAGCACATAGGTCTGCTCCCAGGGCCGCGGCTTGGGCGGCTGAATGCTGATGGGCTTGGCCACTGTCACGCCATCGGGGGCTGTCTCTTCATTGAAGATCTTGGTGTCAGTGGGGCCGGACAGGTTTTGGCAGCCCACATCGTCGGCGCCATAGGGATTGGGTATGGGGTCAATCTTGTGCAACTGATCGATTTTGCGCGAGTCCATGCCACGCCACTCGGGCATGGGGGTCTTGCTGATCACGGCCGTACCGCGTATCTGGGTCAGCTCACTGACGGGCTCCCCCTTGGCGAGGCGGTGGGCAATCTCCGCCAGCGGGCGCTCGGCGTTGCCATAGACCAGGATGTCGGCCTTGGCATCAAAGATCACGCTGCGACGCACCTTATCGGACCAATAGTCGTAGTGGGCTATGCGGCGCAAGCTGGCCTCGATACCGCCGATCACCACGGGCACGTCCTTGAAGGCTTCCTTACAACGCTGGGTATAGACGGTTACCGCCCGGTCGGGGCGCTTGCCGCCAATGTTGCCCGGGGTATAGGCATCGTCGTGACGCAGTTTTCTGTCGGCCGTGTAACGGTTGATCATCGAGTCCATGTTGCCGGCCGTAACCCCGAAGAACAGGTTCGGCTTGCCCAGGGTCATAAAGGCATCTTTGCTGGACCAGTCAGGCTGGGAAATGATCCCCACCCTGAAGCCCTGGGCCTCCAGCATACGGCCGATAACCGCCATGCCGAAACTGGGGTGATCCACGTAGGCATCCCCTGTCACCAGGATAATGTCGCAGCTGTCCCAGCCCAGCTTGTCCATCTCGGCGCGGGACAGGGGCAAAAAGGGCGCAGTGCCGTAACACTCGGCCCAATATTTGGGATAACTGAAAAGGGTGGATTCAAGGCGCATTACTGGTACCCGACAACTGGCTCACACTGATAAAACCGACCGCGCGGAGGCGGCCTTTCCAAGGGCGCGGAGTATAGCAGGCCGCCGCCCTTAAGTGTGACTAAAAAATCACCAAAAACCGAGTTTTTTTGTCCAAATGACAGTAGCCACAATTAAGCTGTGGCTATTGTCAGCTCTGGGATTAGCCCTGGATAAAGGCCCACAGATTGAACAGCGCCAACGTCAGTAGCACCAGCCAGGTGAACAATGTGCCGTTGAAACGGCCAAAGTGGTAACCGCCACCGCCCTGGGTCAGGCCTATGGCATGCAGCAGCCGCGCCGCCAGCCAGACGCTGCCCAGCAGGTGCAGCCAGGCCGGCGCCATGCCATTGCTCTCGGCCACCACCAACATCAGCATAATCAGCGGTGCATTTTCCATTAGATTGCCGTGGACCCGCATCGCCAACTGCAGCTGACGATTGCCACCGCTGCCGACACCAATCTTTTCCCGGCGCCGGATACGGACAACCCGCCAGCTCAGCACTATCATCAATACAGCCGTCAGACTGATATATACACCCGAAATGGCCAATGACATGGCGTCTCCCTGCACTCTCGATACTGTGACTCCGACGGGGAGCCGGAGGTCAGCTAAAAATTTGAAATGTCATTAAAACCCGTTAACCCTTTGTAGGCAAGATAGGGTAATATTCGCGCCGATCCGGGGCCAACAGACGCCGTCCGGTTAAGGTCAGGTTTTCAGTTTATGGAACACAGTGGTGGATAACGCGGAATTCATTGAAAAAAGGCGTTTTATCATTAAGTTGGGTAAGGCGTTGCACAAGTTTGGCACGCCGGCGTACCGACTGGAGACCCATTTGCAAAATGTGTCGCGCATGCTCGGCATCGAAGGCTATTTCCTGATCTCCCCCACTTCCATGACCTTTGTGCTGCAACACGATGCCGATCAGGAATACAACCACCTGGCCAGGGTGAAACCCGGCGAGCTGGACTTGGGCTCACTGGCCCGCACCGATGAACTGGTGGACGAGCTTATCAGCGGCAAGCGCACCCTCACCGAAGCCATGGAGCGACTGGAAGAAATCGCCAACAAGCCCAATCCCTATGGCCCGCTGCTGACCCTGCTGGCCTTCGGCTCCTCGGCGGCAGCCTTTGCCATGTTGGTGGGCAGCGGTTGGACCAACGTGTTCTGGTCCGGCATCCTGGGACTGCTGGTGTATGGCCTGGTGTACCGCGCCGAGCGCTCCAAACGTATGGCGGAAATGCTCGAACCGCTGGCGGCCATTGTCTGCGCCATCGGCGCCTGTGCCATCAGTCGCTTCGATCCCGGCCTTAATATTCCCGTGGTGATCCTCTCCAGCATCATCATCTTTATTCCCGGTCTGGCTTTGACCCTGGGACTGGCGGAGCTGGCGGCGCGGGACTTAATGTCCGGCACCATGCGCATCATGGATGCCGTGATGCTGCTGTTCAAACTCTATTTCGGCGCCGTGCTGGGCATGGTGGTGGGCCGGGCCCTGTTCGGCGAACATATTTATGTTGAGCCGGCGCCGCTGCCCAAGTTTGCCATCTGGTCGGCGGTGCCCATATTGTCCATGGCGCTGGTGATCATCTTCAAGGCGCGGATGAAGGACGCACCCTGGGGCGTGCTTGCCGGTATTGTGGCCTTTTTCTCGGCCATGCTCGGCGGTATCTATCTGGGCGATTCCATCGGTATCTTCTTCGGTGCCTTTGCGGTCGGTATCTATTCCAACCTGTTTGCCCGCTGGATGAAGGCCCCCGCCTCCATCGCCCTGTTGCAGGGCATAGTGATACTGGTGCCGGGCAGCAAGACCTATATCGGTCTCAATGCGCTCATTTCCGGCGAGACCATGCTCAACCAGGCCCACATAGGCTCGCAGATTTTTCTGATCTTTATGTCACTGATCGCAGGACTTATTTTCGCCAACGTGGCCGTACCGCCAAGACGCACGCTCTAATCCCCGTGGGCCGCGGATTTCACCCTGGCCCCATAATAGCCACCAGCTTATTTTTAGCCCCCAACCTTGACGAAGCCGTCCCAGGCATATGTTATTAGACTATGGCTGAGACATTTCGGACAAAGATGATGGTGAAGATCAGGCTGTTATTGCTGACCCCCGCGCTGCTGCTCAGCCCTTGGCTGATGGCCGACGAGCGGCAGGCAATAGCAACCCAGACCGGGGACGCCCAAGAGGCGCCACAGTGCCCGGTCAATCGAATCATAGTCATCAGCCATCCCATTTTTGACGAATCGGATCCCGACACCTTCTTTATCCATCGCTGGGCCAACTTCCTGCACATCAACACCCGTGAGTCCACGGTGCGCAAACTGCTGAGCTTCAAGGAGCAGGACGAGGTCGACAGCAAAGATCTGGAGGAAGCCCAACGGCTGTTGCGGGCCGAACCCTTCCTGCGGGATGCGGCGATTCATTTTGCCGAGCCGGATCCACAGGCCGACGACACGGGCCCGGGAAAAGATGTGGTGGTGGAGACCTGGGACAACTGGTCACTGCTGCCGACCTTCAGTGCCAGCCGCACCGGTGGCGCCAGCAGTTTTTCCTTTGGTATCAAGGAAGACAACCTGCTGGGCACAGGCATTCACACCCGGGTCAAGTACCAATCCAATGAAGACAGGACGGGGTATAAGCTGGCCTTTGACATGCCTTTAGCTGTAGTGCCCCACGGCCGTGTTGGCTTCGATTTTTACGACAACAGCGACGGTCAGGCCAAGCATCTGTACTTCGAGCGCCCCTTTTACACCCTGGACGGTGACAAGAGCTATGGCTTGGAATACCTGGATGATTTGCGCACCGATACCATCCGGCAGAATGGTCAGGATATCAATGAGTTTGAACACAGTGTCGATTACGCCAATGTGCACTATGGTTGGCTGAGTTATTACGATGGCCACAGTCTGCAGCGCTGGTCCCTGGGGCTGACCCGGGATCGCAACGACTTTGCCCCTTCTCCCCTGTATCCCGGTGGCCAGTTACCCCAGGACAGGGACTTCCTTTATCCCTGGCTGGGATGGGAGTACCTGCAGGATGACTTCCGGGTACTGCGCAATGTGCACCTGATTAATTACAACGAAGACTACAACCTGGGCTGGCATCACAGCGCCCGCCTGGGTTTTGAAACCCGGGATACGGACAATACCCTGGGCTATCATCTTGGCTGGCAAAGCAGCCGCGGTTACATGAACGATGATCACTTAATACTGCTGAACCTGGATGCCAATGCCACACTGGCGACCCGTCAAGCGAATACTTTCAAAACCAGTCTGCTGGCCGAGTATTTTTACCAGATCAATCCCAAATGGACCGCCTATGGCAAACTCAAACTCTCCGCCTCCCGCAATGCCTATTACGATCAGCAATTTGCTCTCGGCGATGAGACCGGCCTCAGGGGATTTCCCAACGATTACCAGCATGGAGATCATCAATGGTTGCTGAGCGCCGAGATCCGCAATTATCCCAATATCAACCTGTACCAATTGGCCGAACTGGGCTGGGCCGCCTTTGTGGACCTGGGCCAGTCCTTCGGCGGCGAAGCCGCCGACAATAATGAAATCCAGGGGCCCATAGGCGCCGTGGGCCTGGGGGCCCGCATCTATTCATCCCGCTCCAGCTACGGCCATGTGGCCCACATAGATATCACAGTCCCCTTTGTGGACGGAGAGCATGTGGACAGTTGGGAATGGCGTTTTCAGGTCAGAAACCATTTCTAACCTGTGGGCTAAGTGCCATTAAGACAAAAGGCCCCGCATTGCTGCGGGGCCTTTTTAAATGAGGTGAGTTGGCCTGTAAGCCGGGTCCTGTTCTCCCGAAGGAGCGGCAGCCATTCCTCTAGGCCTGCAATCGCTCACAGGCTCAAGCAATCTACCCGGTTCCAACGCGAGCCACGCATTAACTTACCTAGGTAAGCAGTGGAACCCTATTTGATCTTGCTCCGGGTGGAGTTTACCTTGCCACGAACTGTTGCCAGTCGCGCGGTGCGCTCTTACCGCACCGTTTCACCCTTACCGGCCCGAAGGCAGGCGGTCTGTTCTCTGTTGCACTTGTCGTCGGCTCACGCCGCCCAGACGTTATCTGGCACCCTGCTCTATGGAGCCCGGACTTTCCTCCCCGTTCTTGCGAACGCAGCGACTGCCCGGCCAACTCGCGGCGGATTATAGCCCAAGCACGGGGCCAGACCAAGGGCTTTCGCCCGGATGCCGCTTACCAGTCCTGTTCCAGACCGTATTTATAGAGGGCATTCTTCTTCAGGCCGTGGATTTGAGCAGCCAGGGCCGCAGCTTTTTTCAGCGGTAACTCCTCACACAGCAACTTCAACGTATCGAGCGCCTTGGCGGGCAGCGCCTCGTCATCGCCACTGCTGTGCCCATGGCACATCAGCACTATCTCGCCCTTTTGCTGGTTGGCATCGGCGGCAACGGCGGCGCAAACCTCGGCAGCCGTGCCGGAGAGGAAGGTTTCAAAGGTCTTGCTCACTTCCCTGGCCATCACCAGCTGGCGCTCGGCGCCAAAGACCTGAACTATGGCCTCCAGGCTGTAACAAATCCTGTGGGGTGACTCGTAAAAAATCAGCGTACGCGGGTCTTCCTTCAGCTCCTGCAACTTATCCAGCCGTGCTTTTTCCTTGGCGGGCAAAAAGCCTTCGAAGGAAAACCGGTCCGATGGCAGCCCCGAGGCCGACAGGGCCGTAATGGCGGCGCAAGGGCCCGGCAGGGGGATCACCTGGAATCCGGCCTGACGCACATGGGACACCAAGTGATAGCCGGGATCGGAAATCAATGGCGTACCGGCATCGCTTATCAGGGCCACAGCCTCACCGGCGGCCAACTTATCCACTATCCACTGGGCCCGGGCACGCTCGTTATGATCGTGCAACGCCGTGGTGCGGGTCGCAATGCCAAAATGGCTCAGCAGCTTGCCACTGTGACGGGTGTCCTCGCAGGCTACCAAACTGACGCCGCTAAGCACCTCGATTGCCCTTGGGCTCATGTCCCCCAGATTGCCTATGGGAGTGGGAACGATATAAAGCGCGCAGGGCAGTGACATATTTACCTCTGGTGTATGGCGGCCCAGGCTTTCACCCCGACCAAGAGAAGGTTAAACTTAGCGCAGCATATTACCAGAGTGAAGCCAAGTGTTGAAAAGCCAGATTTCATTGCAGTTTATTCTTGTTGTCCTGCTCGCCGTTTTCATGTCGGCCTGTGGCAGTCGTCCAGCCCCCGCTCCCGTGGATCACGGCCCGGTTCAGGTTTCCCTGGCCAAGGTAGAGCAGGGCTCGGCACAGTACCTTGCCCAGGCGGAGCAGAGCAGCGGTGAAAGCCGCATTCGGCTGCGACTGCTGGCGGCCCATGCCCTGCTTAACGAAGGCAATGAACAGGCTGCCGGGCAACTCTTGGCCAAACTGAAAGCCAACCTGAGCACAGCCGAATTACTGGCCGAGCACAGCGCCCTCAGTGCCCGCTTACTGGAGCAACAAGGTCGTTTTGATGAGGCCCTGACCAAACTGGTGTTACCCGCCGGGGTGGCCAAATGGCAAAAGGCCAACTTCCACCAGCTGAGGGCGCAATTGTTCCACAAGACCCAGCAGCCCATGCTGGAAGCCCAGGAACTGAGCGCCCTGGGACAGTACCTGTCTCAAGAACAGGCCATCCAGGCCCATGATGCCCTGTGGCAGATACTGGCAGCTCAAACCGAGGCCCAGCTGCAGCAAGCTGACAACAGCCAGCCCCAGTTCAGTGGCTGGCTGCAACTGGCCTATCTGGCCAAGCATTATGCCGTGTCGCCCAACGAGCTGGTACGCAATCTGGGAGACTGGCAGCGAGCCAATCCTTCCCATCCGGCTGCCCTGCGTCTGCCGGGGGATCTGCAAAAAGCCCTGAATACCAAACCCTATAAGCCACAGAAAATTGCCGTACTGCTGCCCCTCAGCGGCCCGGCCGCCAATGCCGCCAATGCCATACGCAACGGTATTGTCAGCAGCTATCTGGCTCAGAACGATGGGCAAGTGAGCATCAGCTTCTTTGACAGCGCGACAGATCCTGTGGCCGCGCTCACCCAGGCCCAGGCCGAAGGGGCCGAGTTCATCATAGGCCCGCTGCTGCAAAGTGAAATAGAGAAACTGCTGCAGCCCGGGATCAGCGCCGGCATTCCGCAACTGTTCCTCAACAAGGCCGAGCGTTTCAGCCCCGAAAACGACAGATTCTTCTTCTCCCTGTCACCGGCCGAAGAAGCCAGCGACGCCGCCGAACACCTGTTCAAGGACGGCATAGCCCATCCCTTGCTGCTGGTGAGCAACGATGCCACCGGTCGCCGCATGGCCGAGGCCTTTAACCACACCTGGCAACAGCTGACCCAGGACAGGGCCGAGGTGCACTTTTACGACGGCGGCGACAAGATGAAACTGACGGTACAGCAGGCATTGGGTGTCAGTGACAGCCAGGAGCGCATCGCCCGGATCAAGGAGCTGCTGGGCAGTAAGATCAAAGCCGACTTCCGTTCCCGCCAGGACATAGACGCCATTTACATGATCTCGGCACCTCAGGATATCGCCCTGCTGAAACCCTTTATCGATGTCAGTTTCAGCGTGTTTGCCGAGCCCGTGCCCATGTACGTTTCCAGCCGCGCCCGCAACCAGGACAATACCGCGGCTGTACCACCGGAATTCAACAACCTGATCGTCAGCGACATCCCCTGGTTGATGCAGCTGGGGGCTGAAAATCGCGAGATCAATGGCCTGTGGCCGGACTGGAACAATAGCCAGAAGCGCTTGTTTATCATGGGTTATGACGCCTTTGAACTTGTTGGCCGCCTGGCCCAGATGCGCGCCTTCCCCGGCTTTCAGTACCAGGGCCGCGGTGGCAAACTGTCGGTGGGTGCCGATGGCGTCATCAAACGTCAATTAAGCTGGGGCAAGTACCAGCGGGGCGCCTTGAGGCCACTGTGAACCTGGGCCAACTCGCCGAGCAACAGGCGCAGGACTATCTCTGCGCCCAAGGCTTAACCCCGGTAGCGACCAATGTGCGCTATCCCTTCGGCGAGCTGGATTTGGTAATGCGCCAGGGCGGTTGCTGGGTGTTTGTCGAGGTTAAATACCGCAGCAGCAGCCGGTTTGGCGGTGCCCTGACCGCCCTAAGTGCCGCCCAAATAAGACGGATCCGTGCCGCCGCCAGCCATTTCCTGCAATTGCAGGGGATAAATGCCCCCTGCCGTTTCGATCTGGTGGCCATAGATGCCGGCGCGGTCGAATGGTTGCAGAATGCATTTTAAACAAGAATTTGCCGGGGACGGCTCTACTCCCCAGCCGCTTTGTGGCATGATAGCGGCAGTTTATTTTGTAAGGGTTTATCCATGTTAGAACGTATCAAAGACAGCTTTACCGAGTCGATCCAAACCAAGATCGATGCCGCTGAAGCCCTGCCGGAATCCATTGCCAAGGCGGCCGAAATGATGGTGCACTGCCTGCTCGGCGGCAATAAGATCCTCGCCTGCGGCAACGGTGGCAGTGCCGGCGATGCCCAGCACTTTTCGGCCGAGCTGCTGAACCGTTACGAAGTGGAACGTCCACCGCTGCCGGCCATAGCCCTGACCACGGACAGCTCCACCCTGACCGCCATCGCCAACGATTACAGCTATGACGAAGTGTTCTCCAAGCAGATCCTGGCCCTGGGTCAACCCGGCGACATCTTGCTGGCGATTTCCACCAGCGGTAACTCAGGCAACGTGATCAAGGCCATGGAGGCGGCACTGAGCCGCGATATGACCATAGTGGCTCTAACCGGCAAGGACGGTGGTGCCATGGCCGGCCTGCTCGGAGGTGGCGACGTGGAAATTCGCGTACCGTCCAACGTAACGGCCCGCATTCAGGAAGTGCACCTGCTGGTGATCCACTGCCTGTGCGATAACATAGATCGCACCCTGTTCCCACAGGACGAACAGCAATGAAACCGTGGCTGCTGGCTCTGACGGCCTGCGCGGCCCTGTCCGGTTGCGCCGGAGCCCTGGTGGCGGGGGCCGTGGGTGGGGCCGTGATGGCCAACGACGAGCGTTCCATCAAGACTCAGATAGACGACACCAACGCCGATCTCAAGATTGCCACAGCCTTTGCCGATGATGCCGAGCTCAAGCAGCAAGCCAATATCACCGCCGTGGTGGTCAATGGCAACGTGCTGCTGATAGGCCAGGCGCCCAGCTCCATGCTGCGCGATAAGGCGGTGCAAGTCGTTCAGCGTCTGCAGTTGGGTGGCAAGATCCACAACCAGATCCGCATCGGCAATCCCACCTCCTTCACCACCCGCAGCAATGACACCTGGATCACCACCAAGGTCAAGGGGCGTATGTTGGGCGAGAAGGAGCTGGACATCACCCGCATCAAGGTCGTCACCGAAAACGGTGAAGTGTTTTTGCTGGGCCTGATTGCCCGTAGCCAAGCCGATCTGGCGGTGGATGTGGCGCGAAATACCGCCGGGGTGCGCAAGGTCATCAAGGTATTCGAATACATCGAATAATGATGCCAACTTAAGCCATAAAAAAATCAGCCACTTGGGCTGATTTTTTTATTGGGCACTCTTGCTTGCTCAGGCGAGCAGGCCAATCTTCTCGTACACCTGCTTGAGGGTCACTTCGGCACGGGCGCGGGCCTTTTCGGCACCTTGGTGCATGACAGTATCCAGGAAAGCGCGGTCTTCGCGGAACTGGCGGAAGCGCTGCTGCAGCGGTTCCAGCATGCCGACCACGGCTTCACCGGCTGCCACCTTGAGGTGACCATACATCTTGCCTTCAAACTCGGCTTCCAGACTGGCGATGCTCTGGCCGGTCACGCCCGACATCAGGCTCAGCAGGTTCGACACGCCTGGCTTGGCATCGAGATCGAAGCGCACCACCGGCGGCTCGTCGCTGTCTGTCATGGCCTTTTTCAGCTTCTTCATCACCGCCTTGGGATCTTCCAGCAGGCCAATAACGTTGTTGCGGTTGTCATCCGACTTGGACATCTTCTTGGTCGGATCCTGCAACGACATCACTTTGGCACCATGCTCGGGAATGAAGGGCTCAGGCACGGTAAAGGTATCGCCATAGGCATTGTTGAAGCGGATAGCGATATCACGGGTCAGCTCCAGATGCTGCTTTTGATCCTGACCAACGGGGATCTCATTGGCTTGGTACAGCAAAATATCGGCCGCCATCAGCACTGGATAGCCAAACAGACCCACGTTGATGTTGTTGGCGTGCTTCTGTGACTTGTCCTTGAACTGGGTCATACGGCTCAGTTCGCCCATCTGGGTGTAGCAGTTGAGCACCCAACCCAGCTGGGTATGCTGGGGCACCTGGGACTGAATAAAGACTGTGCTCTTTTTAGGGTCGACGCCACAGGCAAGGTACAGCGCCAGGGTATCCAGGCAGGCTTCGCGCAATGCGGCCGGATCCTGGCGCACTGTGATGGCATGCAAATCCACCACGCAATAAAGACAATCATGGCTGTCCTGCATGGCCACCCACTGACGCAGGGCACCCATGTAGTTGCCTATGGTCAACTCGCCCGATGGCTGCGCGCCGCTGAGTACTATGGGTTTGGTCATTTCAGTGCTTACTCCGTAATTGTCAGTATCCCGCATCAAGCCGGGACAAAATCTCTGTAAAGCTGTTACAAACGGCCTCTGGACCGCAAAGCCCAATATCTTCACCGTAGTTGTAGCCGTAGGTCAAGCCGAACGAGGCAATTCCAGCCGCTTTGGCGGCCAAAATGTCATTGCGGCTGTCACCGACCATCAAGAGTTCGTCTTTCTCCAGGGACCAATGGGCTCGCACATGCTCCAGCGGCAGTGGATCGGGTTTCATCTTTGCCAGGGAATCCCCACCCAGAACCAACTCAAACAGTTCATCCAGGCCGAAGGCCCGCAGCAGCGGCAAGGTAAAACGATGGGGCTTGTTGGTGACCACGGCCAGCTTTAATCCCCGCTGGCGCAATGCCGTCAGAGTTTCGATGACGTCAGGATAAAGGCGGCTGTGGCGCTCCAGGTGTTGCTCATAAAAGTCGAAAAATACCGGCATGGCGGCATTCAACTCTGCCTCGCTGACCTCGCGCGCCAAGGCATGGCTCATGGCCCTGGTAAGCAGCACCCTGGCACCATTTCCCACCCAGGTGCGCACCTCATGCTCACTGCACGTCTTGAGTCCAAGCTGCGACAGGGTGCAATTGGTGGCCGCGGCCAGATCCGGCACACTGTCCACCAGGGTGCCGTCAAGGTCAAAGGCAATGGCCTTGAGTCTTTGGCTCATCAGGCGTCGACCTTGGCCAGCTCGGCGCGCATTTGGTCGATAACGGCCTTGTAATCCGGCTTGCCAAAGATGGCACTGCCGGCCACAAACATGTCGGCACCGGCGGCAGCAATTTCGGCGATGTTGTCTTCTTTGACCCCACCATCCACTTCCAGGCGAATGTCATAGCCACTGGCATCAATACGGGCCCGCACCTGACGCAGCTTATCCAGGGTCGACGGAATAAAGGATTGGCCGCCGAAGCCAGGGTTGACCGACATCAGCAGGATCACGTCCAGCTTGTCCATCACATGATCCAGACAATGCAGCGAGGTAGCAGGGTTCAGCACCACACCCGCCTTACAGCCGGACTCGCGGATCAATTGCAGGGTGCGATCAAGATGTTCGGTGGCTTCCGGATGGAAAGTGATAATGGAGGCACCGGCCTTGGCGAAGTCAGGGATGATGCGATCCACTGGTTTAACCATCAGGTGCACATCAATCTCAGCGGTGATGCCGTAATCGCGCAGCGCCTTACACACCATGGGGCCTATGGTGAGATTGGGCACATAGTGGTTGTCCATAACATCGAAATGCACCACATCGGCACCGGCGTCGAGCACGGCCTTAACATCGTCCCCGAGACGGGCAAAATCAGCGGATAAAATAGAAGGAGCAATCAAAAATGGGCGCATAGCGGACTCACTGCATTGGTTGAGAAGTCGGCTATTTTACCCGAAAACCGGCTTAATTCCCCCTGCTACAGCACGTTTTTGTGCCAGGAGCAGCGATAACTCCAGGCACAAGCGGAGGTCTGCCCAGAAAACTGTTCAAAAACCGTTCGCATTTGATATAATCCGCCCATCTGCATTTTCGGCCAAGGAAGCCCAATGAAAGGCACAAACCATCAATTCAGGAAATTCGCCAGCGTGAAGTCGGCCGCTCTTCTTGGCTTGAGCGCAGCATGCTTTGCCAGCTTGGGCGCCTGGATCCAGGCCGCAGATGATTCAGCCACGGTTGCCTGTGCATGCAGCGGTGAAATACGCTATAACAACAGCTTACCTGCAAGTCACCCCAATAACCGCTGTGCAACCCAAACCCGGGATTTAACCTGGGGCTCCTGGCTCAGCGGCAACAGTCGCTCAGGACAATTTCACTTCATCGACCTGCTGGAGTTGCTTAACGGCCATCAGGACAAGCCCATGGACAAATCACCGTCCTCGGCTCGCGACGAGATCTGATGCAGTCTTCTTTCTGGCAGGTTTTTCTCAGTACCCTGGCGGCATTTTTTGGGGTGCAGTCCGATCAAAATCGACGTAAGGATTTCAGCCAATCCTCCCCCATGCCATATATCATCATGGGATTGGTACTGGCCATTGGGTTGGTGCTGGGATTGGTGCTCTTGGTGTCTGTGGTGCTGGCGCCCTGAACCTCGGCCCAGGCTGGCCTATGGCTAGTAGCTAAAACACTTGCTTCAGGCTCAGTCAATGGACTCCAGATGATAAGTCTCATCATAGAGCGCCATCAATTCATCCACTTTATTACGCTTGCTGCCGTTCTGGCTGATATTGCGCTGCACCTGTAGGGTCGCCAATCTGGCCCCGTGGTATAACTCCCGGGTCAGTGGAATATCATGGTTGCTGATCAACACAGGAATACCACGTTCCATGGCAGTATGGCGGGAATAACGCGCCAGCAGCGCCTGGTCATCGAGCGTAAAGCCGGCACCTACATAGGTGGTAAAACTGGCCGTACTCGACAGTGGCGCATAGGGGGGATCGCAATAAATGACATCGCCCTGACCTGCCAGTTCAAAGGCCTGCTCATAGCCGATGCATTTGAACTCGGCCTTCTGCGCCTTCACTGAAAAAGCGCGAATTTCCTGCTCAGGAAAGTAAGGCTTTTTATAGGAGCCAAAGGGCACATTGAACTCGCCCTTACGATTGTAGCGACAAAGGCCGTTGAAACCGTGACGATTAAGGTACAGGAAGTACACAGCACGACTGAAGGGATCTTTACTGCGGTTAAAGCGCTGACGAACGTCGTAATAGGCTTCCTTGTTGTTCATTTCTTCACAGAACAAGGCCTTGGCAGCAGCTATATATTCTTCCGCCCTGTCTTTGACTATCTGGTACAGGCCAATGAGATCTTGGTTGATGTCACACAAAAGATAAGAAGAGTAATTCGTATTGAGAAATACCGAACCTGCACCGACAAAGGGCTCCACCAACCTGTCACCTTTGGGCAAATGCCTGGACAGCTCGTCCATCAATTTGAACTTGCCACCGGCCCATTTCAGAAAGGCTCTTTGTTTCTTGGTCATTTGCAGGAAAGGTCGCCCCAATTAAAGAAGTGAATGATTGTACTCTGTTTAATAGCAAAATTCACTGCGCTTCCGCCTCCAGGGGCTGATACTGCGCCAGATGGCGCCAGTTCCTTATCCAGGGGGATAGCTTGGAATTGTGACGTGATAGGGCTTCGGCTTCCTGTCTAGCCTGCTCCATACTGTCATATTGACCCACCAATATCACAATTTGTTGCTGGTAGCGGGCCAGGATGGGGCTGACGTCCTTGGGCAGCATCTTGAGTACCCGGGAAATAGAGCTGCGCTTGCTGACGGTCGCCAGTTGCAGGGTAAAGCCCTCAACAGGAAATGCAGGAGGCATCCCCACTTCCTGCTCCTCTTGCATCTGTGCGACCTGCCCCGTTTCCTGTGGTGGCGAAGAGGGACTCAACTCAACCACGGGGGTTCCATTTTCGACCTTCGGCAGCTCGCCCGTCTGGACTTGTGCCACCGCCTGGGCGTCTGCCAGTAATTCTGATGCCATGCCTTGCTCATCCTCAACGGCATCAGCCACTGCGGTCACTGCAGCCACTGCGACATTATTGTCCTCTTGTGGTTCAGCGCGTTCGGCTTCCGTCGGCTCATGGCTTAAAAGCTCTTGCTCATCTTCAACCCTTTGCTGGCGTTCAGCAAAGTATTCCTGCAACAGCCTTTCTCCCCAGGGAATGGCTTCTCCCGTGAGTGTTGGCCACTGATTAGCCGGCTTGTCGGCTGGCCAGAACCATCCGATGGCGACAGCGAGCATAACAACCGCCGCTGCGACCACCCACCACAGGGGCTTGTGGGCCTTAATAGCATGGGATTCCGGTTCGAGCGCCTTACGCAATAGATTAACCACTTCTGCAGGACTGCCTGATTGCTTCTCCAACTGGGCCTTTACTATCTCACGCGGCACATAGGGCAAGCTGTCGCTGCGACTCATCAGGGTAAAATAGAGCGCTTCCCGTTCGGTCATGGGCAAAGACTCAATGCTGATTTGCAATATCAGCTCCCTTTGCTCCGGCGCCAGGGAGGACGACAGGGATTCCAACATATCAGGCTCAGAGGTGAGCGTTACCGATATGGGCCGACCGCCACAACGAATTTCACTGAGCAGCAGGCATTCGGCCCAAAGCTCCAGCGGCATAAAGTGCGCATCATCTATGGCTATGTGAATGGGCCTGGAAAAATCCGCCGCCAAACGCAAAAGAGTTTCCGTGAGCGGCACTTCGTCATCAAACAAGGGATCAGCGAGCAGTTGGATCAGTATTTTTCGGCGGATTTCAGCCGCGGAGGCGTGCATGGGGCATATGACCAGCGCCGAGTTGTACTCCTCCAATTCACTCACCAGGGCGGTGACCAAAGTGGATTTCCCCACCCCTTTGGAGCCGGAAAGCACCCGCAGCTGCTGACTGTAACTGGCAACGTAAAGCAAACGCTCAAGCAGCGCTTCCTGGGTTGGCAGAAGTATGGATGTGGAATCTGTCACGTCTCACCCGCTGTTACATGCGGTTGATGACCTGTCTGAGTAGCTCGTCACCGGCGGCATCAGTCACCTTGGCGCTGCCAATCCCAAGGGGCAACACCAATCTGATTTGGCCGGCGAGCACTTTCTTGTCGCGCCGCATATGTTGAATAAAGCTGTCAAAGTCCATGGACTCGGGAGCCTGGGTGGGCAGGTCGAATGCCTCTATCAAGGCCTCGATACGTCCAAGAATTGACGCATCCATGAGCCCCATGGCTACTGAGGTTTGCGCAGCAAGGACCATGCCAGTGGCCACTGCTTCGCCATGGAGCCAGTTGCCGTAACCCATTTCAGCCTCGACTGCATGGCCAAAGGTATGCCCCAGATTCAGCAAGGCGCGTACCCCCTGCTCGGTTTCATCTTCGGCAACGATTTGGGCTTTGATCTCGCAACAGCGGCCAATGGCATACTGCAACGCCTGCTCATCCAGGGCTTTCAATGCCTCAATATGGCCTTCAAGCCACTCAAAGAAGGCAGCATCCCAGATAATACCGTACTTGATAACCTCGGCCATACCGGCGGCAAACTCCCGGGCAGGCAAGGTTTGCAGGCAATCCGTGTCTATCATCACCAACTTGGGCTGATAGAAAGCACCTATCATATTCTTGCCAAGTGGGTGATTGACCGCAGTTTTCCCTCCCACAGAGGAATCGACCTGGGACAGCAAGGTGGTGGGAACCTGGATAAAATCGATTCCTCGCTGATAGCAAGCGGCAGCGAATCCTGTCATGTCACCGATCACACCACCACCCAAAGCCACCAACAAGCTGTCGCGGGCAAAATTGCCTTCAAGCAGGGCGGTAAAGACGGTATTGAGCTGCGCCAGGGTCTTGTATTGCTCGCCATCGGGCAAGATCACTTGCTGAACCTGGCTGGCACAGGATCCCAATTGCTGCTTCAGCTCATGGAGATACAGGGGGGCAACTGTGTCATTGCTGACGATAAGCACTTTTTTGCCACGGCAATAGCCGGACCAAAGCTCGCTATGATTAAACAGGTCCCGGCCAATATAGATGGGGTAACTACGACTCGCTAAATCGACCAAGACCTGTTTCATAACATTTTAAAATCCCAATTGTTCTACGATTTGGGTGGCGACAACCTTGGCACTCTGGTCATCGGTTTTGACTATCACGTCGGCAATTTCCTCGTAGAGAGGATTGCGGACTTCGGCCAGATTCTCCAACACGGAACGGGGATCATCCACCTGCAGCAGCGGACGACGCTTATCACGTTGGGTACGGGCGACCTGCTTGTCTATTGTGGTTTCCAGATATACTACTATCCCACGGGCAGACAAGAAGTTACGTATGTCTTTGCTTTGTACTGAGCCGCCACCGGTTGCCAGCACTATGCCTTGCTTTTCGGTCAAATCAGCAATCACCTGAGCCTCGCGGCGACGAAATCCCTCTTCGCCTTCAACGTCGAACACCCATGCGATATCAGCACCGGTACGGTTTTCGATCTCCTGATCTGAGTCGTGGAATTCCAAATGCAGCATTTGCGCCAGATGACGACCTATGGTGCTTTTACCTGCGCCCATAGGGCCTACGAGAAAAATATTACGTTTTTCAGCCATTTCTTGTACGTCTGAATCTTATGAAGAGTTTGCCTATGCCGACTTAGTTTCAAGCCGACCTATGTGTTACCTTGCTCTAATGAGACTTGACCCGGGATTATCTCAGTTCAGCACCATGAAACGCAAGTTTGTCCTGCATGAATGATGGAATTAGCTGAAGACAAAAAAAGACCGGCAAGATGCCGGCCTTTTGTGTGTCACGCTAAAATCAGATCTTTTCTGTCACTATCTTCGGGGTCACGAAGATCAGCAGTTCCTGCCGCTCATTGGAATCCGAGGTGTTGCGGAACAGGAAGCCCACTAAGGGGATGTCGCCCAACACAGGTACCTTACTGACCCTGGAGATCAGGTTCTGCTGGTAGATACCACCGAGCACTATGGTTTCACCGTTATCCACCAGCACCTGGGTACCGATGCGCTGGGTATCAATGGCCACGGCGCGACCTGTCGGCGTATCCACTGTGTCACCCTGAGTATCCTGGGTGATCTCCAAATCCAGTATCACCCTGTTGTCAGGAGTAATTTGCGGTGTTACCCGCAATGACAGTACCGCCTTTTTGAAGGTTACCGTGGTGGCACCACTGGATGCCGCCTGCACATAGGGAATTTCCACACCCTGCTCAATATATGCCGCTTTCTGGTTTGAGGTGGTAATACGGGGGCTGGCGATAATTTCACCTTTATTTTCCTGCTCCAGCGCACTCAGCTCCATATCCAACACGGTACCGTCAGCCAATTTGGCTACATGGAACGCCAGGCTGGCCGCACTGGTGGAGGTCACAGGCAGGTTAACGTTAAGACGATCATTGACCGACGGGATCACACCATTGGACATATCCTGCGCCCCTTCAATGGTGCCAGAGGTGCCCTTGGTGCCCTGTTGATCCGAGATACCCCAGCGGATACCCAGGTCTTCGGCAATATTATCTTTCACAGTCACCATGCGTGATTCAATCAATACCTGACGCACAGGAATATCCAGTACATCCACCATGCGGTGAATGTTTTCCAGCGTTTCAGCCGTGTCCTTGACCAACAGGGTATTGGTGCGCTCATCAACGGCCACGCTGCCACGACTGGTCAACAGGCTGGTGTCTTTACCCTTGAGCAGTTCGGCTATGTCGGCAGCCTTGGCATAATTGATTTGCAGGTATTCGGAATAGAGTGGTGCCAGCTCCTGCACTTCCTGACGATTCTTCAGCTCCTGACTTTCGCGAATGGCCAACTCTTCGGCCGGAGCCACCATCAGGATGTTACCTTCAATGCGCTTGTCCAGACCTTTGGTTTGCAAAATCAAATCCAGGGCCTGATCCCAGGGAACATCATCAAGACGCAGTGTGATGCTGCCTTCAACCGTATCACTGGTGACCAGGTTGAAATTGTTGTAATCCGCAATAATCTGCAGCACGGTACGCACAGAAATATTCTGGAAATTCAGAGATAAGGTACGGCCGTTGTACTTCTTCTCTTCCTTAATGGCATCGGCACGCTCCACCTTGTTCATGCTGACCCGGAACAGATTACCTTCCTGCTTGTAGCTGTATTCGTAATTGCCCGCTACATCCACCTGAATTCGAGTAGTCATGTCCTCTTTAAAGGTTTCAAAGCTCTTCACCGGCGTGGCAAAATCCTGTACATCCATGACGTAGAGCATGTCGGACTGGATATCGGTATTGAAAAAACTGATCTCCAGCTTGGCACCTACCTGTTCAACATTGGCTGCCACGGTCGGATTATTGAGGTTGACCAGCAATTCACCACCGCCCGTCTCATTGCGGTGAAAGTCCAGACTCTTGATACCGTTAACAAAAGGACTGCTACGATCCTGGCCCTCGGCAGCAATTTCGTCATTGATAACCAGTCGGTAGCTATTGCCCATCACCAGGCCCTGATAGGGCTTTACCTGGCTGAGGTTCAAGGTCAAAGCCAAATCGCCGCCTTCCTGTGTGGATAGCAGAGACTCAACTCCGGCCACATTGATGGGCAAATTGTCTTTTTCCAAACCAGAAATACTGTCGGCAAAGGTCATCTTGATCTGAGCCGGTGTCGCATTCAAGTTGATTTGAGGCTCAAATATCGGCTGCTCGAACTGCAAATCAAGCTCAACCTGATGATCAACTACGCCATGGTATTTAACATCAACCAGACGATTGGCTGCCTGCGCCACGGATGTTGCTCCCATCAGGAGACTTAAACCCAGCATTAATCTAAACATCCGGCCGGACACTGTAATAAAAGCGGCAGAAGATTCCATCATTCCCATATCCTTCGCAGGTTATTCTCCAGAGAGTTCCATATTGCTGGTGCGCTCAGACCAGCAGCCCGAACCATCCGGAATTAATTCTATGACTTCGACATTCACGGGCGTCACCTTGCTGATATGACCGTGATACATGCCTAAATATGCACCGACACCCAATCTAAACACGTCGCCATCATTGGTTTGGATTAGAGCCCAAATTTGCTCACCTTCCTGCAAAGTACCCCGCATTTTAAGGTTATCCAATGCATAGGTTTCCAAGCGGCTCTTGCGACGTTTTAAGTCTGGTTGCAGACAATCCTTGGTCTTATCCAATACCTCTTCAGTTAATTCCCGTGAAGGAGGTATAAAGGGACTGCGCATTAATTCGGCTTGATAAGCAAAATGCTCGAACTGGGGTGGCGATTTCAGTGGCGGAATTTTGGCCACATGTTGTGCCTTGGTTGTAGTAACAAATAGCTCCAAATCACTACGATCGTCAACACAAGCTGTCAAAAATAAGCTGGTTAAGACCAGAGGCAAGTATTTCATCATCACTTTCCTCCAGCCTTTTTCTTGGCGTCTTTTTCAGAGGGTAATTCAGCCCCCTCTTTAAATCTGTAAGTTTTCGCCAAAATATCCATGGTCAACAAACCGCTCTCAGTGCGCTTAATCACAAAGTCATGCAGGCTAACGATTCGCGGCAACTTGGCAACACCACTGACCATGTGTCCCATATCATGGTAATCACCGGCCACTGACATTCTGATAGGGAACTCGATGTAGAAGTCCCTTGGCACCTCAGGCTCCCAATCCAAGCTGTTGATTTTCAGACCAGAATCGGTTGCCACAAAGGTCAGATCGTCAAGCAGACCCGGCATTTCATTTTCTGAAGGCAACATTTTCAGCAGTTCAGCAAACTGGGCTTCCATTTCCTGCAACTGTTCGCGATACAGCTTTAAATTCGCAGCCAGTTGATACTTGGACTTGAAGTCCTCTCTTAACTGCACTTCTTTTTGCTGCTCGGCCTTGAGAACATCAACCGCATCGGCAACAAACATAAAATAGCCGGCAACCAATACCAGCAACGCCAAAAAAGTGGCAAATACGATCTTAACCTGTTTAGGCCATCCACCTACATTCTCAAAGTCAATATCGTTGAATTGGCTCAGATCCAGACTCATCTTGCAGCTCCTTTGGTGCCGGCAGCCTTATTATCTTTCCCAGCTTCAAGCATTGCCTTGTCAACCACATTCACCTTAAGCGTAAATCTTTGCAACTGACGGACATCGTCACTTTGAGCCACAATCGACTGCATTGCGGGATCATCGAGCCAAGGAGAAGCCTTCATTTTACGCATCATGTTAGCCACGTTATTGTTCGACTCACTGCGTCCCTCAATAGACACCACACTGCCTTTCTTTTCCACACTGGAAAGATAAATGCCTGGAGGGACAATTTTTACCAACTCATCCAGCACGTGGGTCGGCAGGTTACGGGACCTTTGCAAGTTGAGAATAATCTCGGTGCGGCGTTCAATATCCTTTTTACGCTCGGTGATCTTCTTTATTTCTGCGATCTGCTTTTCCAGCAACTGAATTTCCGATTGCAGATAGGCATTTCTGCCACGCTGTTCCTCGGTCATCATATCCAGCACCACCAAAGCGCCGTATACCAGCAGGGCGGATAACAGAAAAGTGGCGGCAAGTGCACCAAGATAATCCCGTTTACTTTTTTCCCTGGCCTCTTCCCGCCAAGGCAATAAGTTTATGTTCGCCATTGACCATAGCTCCTTAATGCCAAGCCGCAGGCAACCATATATTTGCTGATATTGGGCTGCAGGATATTTTTAGTCTGTTCATCGGCATGCAACGCCCCTTGAAAGGGATCTGCAATGATAGTATGCACACCGAGTTCATTTGTCAGTAAATTCGCCATGCCTTCAAGTCGTGAAGTGCCACCGCACAACACTATGTAATCCACCTTATCGCGACCGCTGGAGGTACAGTATATCTGCAGGGTACGTTTTACCTGCTGCAACAGCTGCGTCTGGAAGGGCGACAGCACTTCAAACATATAATTCCGTGGTAAGTCCCCTTCAATCTTGGCTTTTTCCGCCTGTTCATGGGACATGCCATAGAAAGACAAAATCGATTGGGTGAACTGCTCACCGCCGAAGGCCTGTTCGCGGATAAAGGCGGTCTCGCCGGCCTCAACCACGGCAAAGGTGGTCATGTTGGCACCTATATCGACCAGGGCAATGACTTTCTGATCGGCTCCCTCCGGCAACTGCTGATAAATCAGTTCAACAGAACGACCAAGAGCATAGCCTTCTATATCAACGACCTTTGCCTGGAGATCGACCTCCTCCAAAGCATCTACCCGGGCATCAATATTCTCGGTACGACAGGCGCTCAGCAGAACATCCACCTTGGAGGGATCTGTCGAATTGGCGCTGAGCGTTTCAAAATCGATACTGACTTCGTCCAGGGAATAGGGTATCAGGTTATCAGCTTCAATCTCGATTTGGGCTTCCATTTCAGATTCACTCAGCGCTGCATCCATATAGATGACCTTGGTCATCACTGCCGAGCCCGAAACAGCCACAGAGGCAAATTTGCAAGTTTTGGGAAGCGCGCGCCGCACTTGCCGTAAACTTTCAACCACCGCAGCAGAATCCCGAATATCATGATCGTTAACGGCCCCCTTTTTAACGGGGACCGCAGCATGACTCACTATTTTATAGCCATCAGCCGTCTTGCTCAGCAGTATCGCCTTGACTTCGTGGGAGCCTATATCAACACCCACCATCTGCGGAGCCTGACGCTTCCATAAGTTTGAAAGCATAGTCTGTTGTCACTTATTGTTTTGGTTGCAGAAGTTAGATTAGCACAAAATCAACTCGTTATAGCTATTTGTATTAAATGTTTAAGGCTTTTACAATTGGCAATTTTTTGACGCTGTATTTTACTTCACCAAGACAATGCTGCCTTATATACTGTGTGGCCCGTGATTAAATTTGGAAAACTCTGGTGAAGTGGTTAAAACGTATTCTTATTGCCCTCTTTAGTCTAGCTCTCCTCGGTGTTGGCGCTATTGCAGCGGCATATTTCTATGTTTTGCCCGATCTGCCGGATGTAGCCACCCTGAAAACGGTGAAATTACAAACACCGCTGAAAATATACAGCAGTGATGGCAAGCTCATTTCCCAATTCGGCGAAAAACGCCGCATTCCTCTCAAATTGGATGAAGTTCCCAAGCCCCTGCTGCAGGCCTTTTTGGCCACCGAGGATGCCCGTTTCTATGAACACAGCGGTATCGATCCTGTCGGTGTGGTCAGGGCCGCTCTGGTCATGTTGGCTACCGGAGAAAAAAAACAAGGCGCCAGTACCATTACCATGCAGGTTGCTCGCAACTTCTTTCTCACCAGAGATAAAACTATCATACGGAAAGTGAAAGAGATTTTTATTTCTTTCCATATTGAGGAGCTTCTCACAAAGGATGAGATCCTCGAACTCTATGTAAATCGTATCTATCTGGGCCAGCGGGCCTATGGTGTAGGTGCAGCGGCACAGGTGTACTTTGGAAAAGAGGTGAAAGACCTCACCCTTGGCGAAATGGCCATGATTGCCGGCCTCCCCAAAGCACCTTCAACACTCAATCCCGTGACCGCACCCGATCGCGCTCTGGCGCGCCGCAATGTGGTCTTGATGCGTATGAATGAAGTGGGTTACATCAGCGCCAGCGAGTATCAGGAGGCACTGGCCGAACCTCTGGTCGCCAAATACCACGGCGCAGAAATTGACCTGTACGCCCCGTATATTTCAGAAATGGCTCGCGATTACCTGGTCCAAAAATTTGGAGAGGAAGAAGCCTACACAGGTGGCTACAGCATTTACACCACCATTTCCTCAGACCTGCAGCTTAAGGCGCAGCAAGCACTGCGCAATAACGTGTATGCCTACGACGAACGCCATGGTTATCGGGGCGCAGCAGAGCGCTTGTGGCAGGATACCCCACCTGTCGATGCGGAAATTATCAAGGCACTCAAACGCACTGTAGCCGTTCAGGAATTGCAGCCGGCCGCGGTACTGAGTGTGGCAGAACAGGCGGCGGAGGTGTTGCTGGGCACCGGAGAGCGACTGACCTTGAATTGGGATGGCATCAAATGGGCCCGCCGCTTTATCAGCGACAAACGTCAGGGAGCCGCTCCCACCAAGGCCGCTGATGTGCTCAATCCCGGCGAACGTATTTGGGTCCGCCATAATGGCGAGCAATGGCAACTTTCCCAGGTGCCGGAAGTCTCCAGTGCCACAGTCACCCTGGATCCTCAAAATGGTGCTATTTTGGCCTTGGTGGGCGGTTTCAGCTTCTCCCAGAGCCAGTACAACAGGGTCACTCAGGCCAAACGCCAACTGGGCTCCAATATCAAACCCTTTATCTATGCGGCAGCGCTGGAAAAAGACTTTACCCTGGCAACCCTGATCAACAACGCCCCCATTAACAAACCCGATATCCGTCAGGGAACCGTGTGGCGCCCCAAAAACTCACCGGATATCTATGGCGGGCCAACCCGTCTTAGAGTGGGCCTGGCTCAGTCCATCAACGTGATGTCGGTGCGGGCCATGCGCCATATTGGGATAGATGAGACCATAGCGACCCTGACCCGTTTTGGCTTTGATCCTGCCGATCTGCCCCATAACGAATCTCTGGCCCTGGGTTCACCCTCGGTCACCCCGCTGCAGGTTGTCACCGCTTTCGCCAGTTTTGCCAATGGCGGCTTCCTGCTGGAGCCCTATTTTATCGATCGCATTGAGTATGCCGATGGCACGCTGGCGGAAAAGGCCAATCCGGCGTTGGCATGCGAGCCGCCACCACGCGACGAGCAGGCAATGCAATCCATGATCGATGCGCTGCAGCAGGAAACGGGCACGTCACAGGCGCCATGCGGTGGCACGGATGCCCGTTATGCCGCACGGGTTATTTCCAAGCAAACCGCATTTTTGATAGGTGATGCACTCAAGAGCGTGATTTGGGGTGGCGGTGACTGGAGCCAGGGCACAGGTTGGAACGGTACGGCCTGGCGGGCGGCAAGGCTGATAAAACGTCACGATATTGCCGGTAAGACAGGTACCACCAACGAATCCCGCGACACCTGGTTCAGTGGATTCAACCCCAAGTTGGTCAGCACCTTCTGGGTTGGGTTTGATGATCACAGCCGCGAACTCGGTCGTACCGCCTGGAACGCCAATGGCGCCAAGGATCAGATTTCAGGCGCCGAAGCCGGTGCGAAAACGGCCGGTCCGGGCTGGAACGAGTTCATGCTGCACGCATTAGAGGGAACGGAAGAAATAGCTATAGTGCCGCCCGAAGGGATAGTGTCGGCGCGCATAGACCTGGCCAGTGGCAAACTGAGTCGCAAAACAGACCAAACCAGCGACTTTGAATATTTCCGCGCCGGCACTGAGCCGACCGAGTATGCCACCGAAACCCAGGACAGCAGCACTATCTTCACCGACTCGCCGCCGGAAGAATTATTCCAATAGCGTATTTGAAGGGGCCGTAAGGCCCCTTTCATATATGGCACACAGCCCATGGCAGGCGAGCAAACCGACAAGCCCAGCGGTTACAAGCCTTGGTTGCTCAGTCGTTATTCTCTGTTAGTATATGTATAAATTCACAGTAATTCGGTGCAAACCGCGTGCAGAGACTGGATCTTGTCCCAATTACCGAGCTCAAGGGCGTTGCCGCCCGGGTTGCGGAAAAACTGGCCAAACTGGGGGTACATACCGTCCAGGATCTGTTGTTTCATTTGCCGCTGCGCTATGAAGATCGCACCCGCATTTATCCCATCGCAGGATTGACCCCCGGCAGTTACGCCACGGTTGAGGCCGAAGTTGTATCGGCCCAGATAGTCAATGGTCGCAAGCGCATGCTGACCTGCAACGTCCGCGACAACAGCGGCGGTCTGACCCTGAGATTCTTTAATTTCTCCATGGCGCAAAAAAACGGCCTGCAACCCGGATTGACCATCAGGGCGTATGGCGAGATCCGCCGTGGCCAGACCCAGTTGGAAATCATTCATCCGGAATACAAGCTGACCGCCCCGGGTGAAGCCCCGGCCCTGAGTGAAACCCTGACTCCCATCTATCCCACCACAGAGGGATTAAAGCAGGCCAGCTGGCTCCGGCTGACGGAGCAGGCTTTGGAAATGCTGGAAGAAGGAGGATTGCAGGAGCTGCTGCCCACGACGCTGCAACCCAATCAATTGAGCCTGGCGCAGGCGGTGCGAATTCTTCACCGCCCCCCAACCGATGCCGATCCCCTGGCCTTTGAACTGGGGCAACACCCGGCACAACAAAGATTGGTACAGGAAGAGCTGCTGGCACACAACCTCAGCATGCTTAAACTGCGGCAACGCAGTAATCAGGATAGCGCCATCCAAATGCACAGCACTGGGCAGCTGATCCCCGATTTTCTTGCCGCCCTGCCCTTCAGCCCCACGGGGGCGCAGCAGAGGGTGGTCACGGATATTCACAAAGATCTGGCCAAGCCCACTCCCATGATGCGCCTGGTTCAGGGTGATGTTGGCTCAGGCAAGACCCTGGTGGCCGCCCTGGCAGCACTCGCGGCCATAGAAAATGGCTATCAGGTCGCCATGATGGCCCCCACAGAGCTGCTGGCGGAGCAACACGCGGCCAATTTCGAGCGCTGGTTCAGCCCGCTGGGCCTCAAGGTCGGTTGGCTCGCCGGCAAACTCAAGGGCAAGGCCAGGCAACAATCCCTGGCCGACATCGAGTCCGGCGCCGCGCAGATGGTCATAGGCACCCACGCCATTTTCCAGGAACAGGTGAATTTCAAACAGCTGGCCCTGGTGATTATCGACGAGCAGCACAGGTTCGGCGTCCACCAGCGGCTGGGACTGAGAGAGAAAGGCATGGGCCAGGGCTATCATCCTCATCAATTGATCATGACGGCCACGCCGATTCCCAGAACCCTGGCCATGACGGCCTATGCGGACCTGGATACCTCGGTAATAGACGAATTGCCGCCGGGAAGGACACCCATTACCACGGTCGCCATTCCCGATGGACGCCGCCAGGACATCATAGAGCGGGTGCGGCAGGCGGCATTGCAGGACAAACGCCAGGCTTATTGGGTCTGCACCCTGATAGAAGAGTCCGAGGTGCTGGAGTGCCAGGCGGCCGAAGATACCGCCAACGAGCTGAGCGCCGCCTTGCCGGAACTCAGGGTCGGCCTGGTACATGGAAGGATGAAGGCGGCGGACAAGCAGGAAATCATGGCGGCCTTCAAAGCCGGCACCCTGGATCTGCTGGTGGCGACCACGGTGATAGAGGTAGGCGTGGATGTCCCCAACGCCAGCCTGATGATCATTGAAAACCCGGAAAGACTGGGGCTGGCCCAATTACATCAATTGCGTGGCCGGGTCGGGCGCGGAGCCGTCGCCAGTCACTGTGTCCTGCTCTACAAGGCACCCTTATCCCAGACCGCTACCAAGCGCCTCGGCGTGCTGAGACAGAGCAATGATGGGTTCGTTATTGCCCAGCAAGATCTGGAAATCCGCGGCCCGGGAGAAGTATTGGGCACCCGCCAAACGGGACTGGCACAGATGAAGGTGGCGGATCTGGTGCGGGATCAGGCACTGATCCCCCACATTCAAAAGCTCGCCAGACACGTGATGGAACAGGCGCCGGCCAATGTCGATGCCATCATTCACCGCTGGCTCGGTGACCGCGAGCAATACGTCCAGGCCTGATAAATTCGGTCTCCAACCGTCAAGGCTATGGACAACGCCTGTGGATAGCGCAGAATGGGAAACAACGCCTTTTGTCAGTGCAGTCAAGGACCTCGTATGCAAGTCAATCAAGAAGACAGGATCTCTCACACCGAATCCCATGGGAGCAGCAACCGTATGGCCATAGGGGCCATAGTGCTTCTGGTCGCCATCGGTGCCGGCCTGTATTTCTATTTTTCCAAGCCCACCTCAGTCCCGGCAGAACCAACACAGCGGGTAGAGCAAGCCCCGGAGCCTCAGCCGCCAGCCCAGGCCGAGCCCGAAGTTGAACCGATTCCCGAGCCTGTAACCAGCGAGATCGACGAGCCAGAGACCGTACCTGAAGCAACTCAGGCGCCTCAGCCACCTGAGCCAACCGAGCCATTACCGGCATTGGCGGACAGCGATGCTCTGGTACAGAAGCAGGCTTTGTTGTTGGCCGCAGACAATCCACTGCAACCCTTGCTGGCCCAGGCAGATCTGGCGCGCCAATTTGTAGTGTTTGTTGACAATCTGGCGCAGGGTGAACTGGCACGTAAAACCAGCCCGGTGAAAGGCCCGGAACAGACATTCAGCGTCAGTGAAATCACCGACAAGATTTATATAAATCCCGACAGTTTTCACAGGTACGACAAATACGCCACTCTGATAGCGGCCATGGATCCGCAGCAACTGTTATCCAGCCTGAAATTGCTGGCCCCCTTATTCAATGAGGCGTTCGCCGAGCTGGGTTACAGCGATATGAGTTTTGAAAGTCGCTTGCAACAGGCATTCGAGCAAGTACTGGCAGCCCCCATAATTGAAGAGCCGATAGAATTGACCAGCGTCAGCGTCAACTACCGCTTTGCCGATCCCAAACTGGAAGCCTTACCTGCAGTGCAGAAGCTGATGTTGCGCATGGGACCGGAAAATGCCAACAAGATCAAAGCCGCCATCCGCAACATACAAGCGGAATTAAGCCGCTGATCTCACAAAGGGGTAACAGATTGGTTACCCCTACCTCATTATTTCCACTTCTTCAATGTGACATTTTCGGTTTAGAATACCCGGCTCAAAGCAGATGACGGGAAAAGCTGGGCCTTCAACAGGGCCACAGTCAGGCGTTCGGCTCGCCGCATTTTGACCTTCAGTGATGGAAAACGACGGCAGCTGATGCAGTGCCAGAGGTAACGCAGTGCAACTTACTTTCAGCCTAATATCCTGGGGCGCCTGGTCACCGGATTGTCAACATAGGGATGCCTGGTCCGCCTGGCACGCACAACAGGGATCGCCCAATACCGAGGCCGTACCTGCCCTTGAGCATGTGCCGGCTATGCAAAGACGCCGTTTCAGTCGCCTGACCCGGATGATGCTGGAAGTCGCCCACCAGGCCAATGCCCCCGACAATTGCCGTTCCGTGTTCGCCTCCCGTCACGGCGAACTCAATCGCACTATCGATCTGCTGCAAAACATCATAGGCGATGAACCCCTTTCCCCCATGGGATTCAGCCAGTCAGTGCATAACACCGCCAGTGGGCTGTTTGGCATAGTGCACCAAAACCGCGCGGCCTCCACTTCAATCGCCGCCGGCACCGAAACCCTGTCCCAGGCCATGGTGGAAGCCTACGCCCAGCTGGCAGAAGATCCCGAGCCACTATTGTTGGTTTTCGGTGACGATCCTGTCCCGCCCGTCTATGACGAGTACACCAGTGAATATGAATTGCCACTGGCCATGGGGCTGGTATTGGCCCCCGCAGGTGTCACAGGTAAACCACAATTGACGCTGAAAAACAGTCGCGAACTGCCCGGCATGGGATTTGGTCGCCTGTTGCATGCCCTGGCAACCGGCCAGGATTGTCAGGGACAACTTTCCCGCTGGGACTGGAAACTCAGCCATGCTTGAAAACACCCTGCCATCCCCCAAACGTCTCTCGGGCCTGGCCTACGTGCCACGCTGGCTGGGGGGGATCAGCTGCTATATCGCCTTTGGCCTCGGTGGACTGCTGAGCTCACTGACGATTCTGCCGCTGCTGAAGTACTGGCCAGGCAAGCCCGAGGTCAGGATCAAGCGGGTTCAGAAAGCGGTACACATCATGTTTCGTGGTTTTGTGCATATGCTGAGCTGGGCCGGAGTGATCCGGTTACAGACCCGCAATCTGGATGCCCTGCGCAATGCCAACCATGTGCTGGTCATTGCCAACCACCCGACGCTGATCGATGTGGTAGTGTTAATCAGCCTGATGCCCAATGCCGGCTGCATAGTCAAACAGGGACTGTGGCGTAATCCTTTTTTGCGGGGTGTAGTTGCCGCGGCGGGTTATATTCCCAATCGCGGCGCCGAGTTACTGCTCAATGATTGTCGCGAAGTACTTGAACGGGGCACCAACCTGATCATTTTCCCCGAAGGAACACGCACGGTCCTGGGAAGCCAAATCAATGCCTTTGCCCGGGGCGCCGCCAATATTGCCCTGCGCACCGGCAACGATATATTACCTGTAATGCTGCATACCCATCCGCCGGGATTGACCAAGCAGGAGCCCTGGTGGGAAATCCCCAGGCGCACCATAGGCATGACGGTGGAAACCGGTGAAACAGTGTCAATCAGGGATTTCCTGGGGCAGGACGGCTGTGAGGCCAAGCAGGCCCGCGTTCTGACCAGAGAACTAGAAAATTATTATAAACAAAACCTTAAAGTAATCTTATGACTATACATGATGAAATAAAGCAGTTGATCATAGACTGCCTGGACCTGGAAGACGTAAGCGTCTCCGATATTGATACCCAAGCCCCCCTGTTTGGTGACGGCCTTGGATTGGACTCCATCGATGCCCTGGAATTGGGTCTGGCGATCAAAAAGCATTTTGATGTGAAAATCGAGGCCAACTCAGACGCCACCAAGGCGCATTTTTTCAGCGTTGCCACACTGGCAAGCTTTATTGAGTCACAACGGGTTTAAGGGACAAGAAGATGCAGAATCGCGAACAAATTCTGGAAATGCTCACGGGCATATTGGTAGACGAATTCGAAATCGACGCTGCGGCTATCACTCCCGAAGCCTCCCTGTATCAGGATCTGGATCTGGACAGCATAGACGCGGTGGATTTGGTCATTAAGCTGCAACAGCTGACCGGCAAAAAAATCCAACCGGACGAATTCAAATCCGTCCGTACTGTCGATGACGTAATCAATGCCATCGAAGGCTTGGTTAAAGCCTGATGCAGGCAGTTAAGCTGCTGACATTCGCCCTGCTGCTGGCCTACCCTTTGGCCGTGTGGCTGGGATTGAACTATTTGCCACCGGGCACCCTGGCACTGGCACTGTGCCTGTTGCTGCTGCTCCGACTGGCATTGGAAAAACAGCAGCTGAAACTGCTGACCCTGCCGCTGCTGGCGGGGCTGCTGCTCAGCGCCTTAAGCCTGCTGGCAAAACAGCAGCATTGGCTGCTCTACTATCCGATAGTGATCAATCTGAGTATGTTGGGGTTATTTGGTTACTCTCTGCTCAGGGAACCCACCATAGTGGAGCGACTGGCCCGTCTGCAGGAACCGGATTTACCTGCCGAAGCCAGGCCCTATCTCAGAAATGTCACCCGGCTTTGGTGTGGCCTGTTTGTTATCAATGCCGGTATGGCATTTTACACGGCACAGTTTGCCGGCCTGGATGCCTGGACCCTTTACAATGGCTTGATCGCCTATCTGTTGATGGGGCTGCTGGCCGGTGGTGAATGGCTCTACCGTAAACTCTGGTTGAAAAGAACATGACAGCATCCCTTATCAACTGGCTGAAACAGGGCCCAACCGGGCAACAGCTCATCAGTTTCAACCACCATGACATAGTGACGGGAAGTCTCTTCACGCAACAAGTGAGCCATTGGTGGCAGAAGTTGCAACAGCAGCCTGCCCAGCGCTGGCTGTTGGCCTGCGAAGCCAGCGATCTGTTTGCCGTTGGATTATGTGCCGCCCTGCTGGCGGGAAAGGAAGTGGTGTTACCCCCCAATACCCAGAAGGGCACACTGCAGGCCTTAAGCCATGCCTTTGATGCCATTCTGGCGGATACCGAGCTGGCCCAGGGTTGCACTCAGCTGATGTTGCGCAAGGAAAACGGCTTGGCCGACGCCCATTGGCCAAGCCCGTCACATCTGGGCAGCCTGACCCTGTATACCTCAGGCTCCAGTGGCGAACCCAAGGCGGTGACCAAATCCCTGGCCCAGTTGGATGCCGAGGTCGCGACCCTGGAGCGAACCTTCGCCGATCATCTGCCCCATTGCAGCGTGCTGGCAACCGTCTCCCACCAGCATATTTATGGATTGCTGTTTAAAATCCTCTGGCCGCTGGCAGCCAGCCGTCCCTTTATGAGTGAACAAATTGAGTACCCCGAGACCCTGAGCTACTACACAGCACTGCTGCCCAACCTCTGCCTTATCAGCAGCCCGGCGCAGCTCTCCCGTTTGCCGGAAGCTCTGGAGTTTGAACCACAGCAGCACAGCCCCAGCCTGATTTTCAGCTCCGGCGGCCCACTGAGTCAGGAAGCCGCCGCGGCCATTGCCAAAGTGTACGGCAAGCTGCCCATCGAAGTGTATGGCAGCACAGAAACCGGTGGCATAGGTTACAGGCGGCAGCTGAACATGAATGAGCCCTGGCAACCTTTCCCCGGAATTGGCGTTAAGCAGGATAAGGAAGGTGCGCTGCTGTTGACCTCACCCTATCTCGCCGATGCCAACACTCTGCGCTGCGATGACCAGATATCCCTGCTGGCCGATGGTCGTTTTGTGCTTGAAGGCCGCCTCGACCGGATTGTAAAAATTGAAGAGAAACGCCTGTCGCTGGTGCAAATGGAACAACTGCTGACCCGTCACCCCCTGGTCAACCAGGCGGCACTGGTGGTATTGGAGCAATCACGCACCCAATTGGGCGCCGTGATAGAACTGTCCGCCGAGGGACAAAGGGTCTTGGCCGAAGAAGGTAAGCTGGCGCTCAATAATCTGCTCAAAGCCCAGCTGCTGACCGAGTTTGAACGGGTAACCTTACCAAAGCGATGGCGTTACCCCAAGCAGCTGCCAGTCAACAGCCAGGGCAAACGACAGCTGCAATCCCTGTTGGAGTTGTTCAGTCATGATTGAATCCCAATTGCCCCGGGTGCTTGAACGTCAGGTAGAAGAACAGCAAGTGCGTTTGTTACTGGCGCTTGATGCCGGGCTGCCGTTTTTTCAAGGGCACTTCCCAGCTCAACCCGTGTTGCCGGGCGTCGCACAGCTGGATTGGGCCATTCGCTTTGGCTGTGACTACTTTGGTTACGATGCTGAGGTAGCCACATTGGAAGTGCTCAAATTTCAACAATTAATGCTGCCTGATACAAAAATTGAACTGCTACTGAACAATCAGCCAGGACAAAATAAATTCAGCTTCAGTTATCAGCTGGGTGACAACCGCTTCGCATCTGGTCGGGTGCTGCTCGCCAAGGGAGAGCACTGATGCGGCTTGCTTTGGTGATCCCCAATTACAATCACAGTGATGCCATGTCCGCCACTCTGGAGCGATTGGCTCCCCTTGGGCTGCCGGTATTTGTGATCAATGATGGCAGCAACGATCACACCCGCCATGTGCTGCAACAATTGGCACAGCAGTATACCTGGGTAACCTTGCTGCACCATCCCTACAACCGGGGAAAAGGAGCCGCGGTGATGACGGGGCTCAGGGCGGCATACAGTGCCGGGTTCACCCACGGGTTGCAGGTGGATGCCGACGGTCAGCACAATCTGGATGATATCCCGGCCATGATAGCCCTGGCCCGGGCAAATCCTGAGGCCGTGATCTCCGGCCTGCCCCAGTACGATGCCTCCATTCCCAAAGGGCGCCTCTATGGCCGCTACATTACCCATTTCTGGGTTTGGGTCGAAACCCTGAGTTTTGATATTCAGGATTCCATGTGTGGTTTCCGCATTTATCCATTGGCAGCAACTGAAGCCCTGTTTCAAGAGGAATGTCTCGGCGAACGCATGGACTTTGACATAGAGGTTTTGGTCCGGCTGTTCTGGCGCCGCACCCCGGTATTACACTTGCCAACGCGAGTGATTTATCCAGAGGGTGGCATCAGCCACTTCCAGGGACTGCAGGACAATTTGCGTATCAGCTGGCTGCATACCCGGTTATTTTTCGGCATGCTGAAGCGCCTGCCGCGACTGCTCAGCCACAGGCCGGAACATCACTGGGCCAGCATAGGCGAACGCGGCAGTTATTGGGGCATTCGCCTGTTGGCTGCCAGCTACCGCCTTGGTGGCCACTGGCTGTGCCGGGCAATCATGTACCCGGTAATAGGTTATTTCTTTCTGACCGGCAGCGCGGCCAGACAGGCCTCACAGCAGTTTCTCAATAAAGTGCTGGCTCAGGATCCCAAGCATCCGCAATTACAGCCCAAGGTTCACTGGTACCACAGCTTCAAACACTTCATTCAATTCGGTAATGCCGCCCTCGACCGCATTGATGCCTGGTGTCAGCGCTCAGGCATGGAGCAAGTGGACTTTCCCGAGCGGCAATCCTTGCTGGACAGGTTGAACAGTGGCAAGGGAGCAATACTGCTGGCATCCCATCTGGGTAATCCGGAATTATGTCGCGCCATCTCAGTGAACCAACGCAAGGTGACAGTGAATGTGTTGGTGATGACAGCCAATGCCGCCAACTTCAATCGGGTGTTGAAGCAGCTCAATCCTGACAGCGATCTTAACCTCATACATATCAATGAGCTGGATCCATCTACCTCGGTCATGTTGGCCGATAAAGTAGCGGCCGGAGAGTTGGTCGTCATAGCGGCGGACCGCACCCCGGCAGGCAATCAGAGCCGTATCACCATGGCCCCATTTTTCGACGATGAAGCGGCCTTTCCCCAGGGCCCTTTTATCCTGGCTGGCCTGCTGGATTGCCCTGTTTACCTGATGTTCTGCCTGAAGGAAGAAGGGCGCTACCGCGTATTTGTCGAACCCTTTGCCGACAGTCTGAAACTCCCCCGCAAGGAAAGGGCCTCGGGGATAGAGCAGGCGGTAAAGCGTTATGCCTCACGGTTGGAGCACTACGCCCGGCGCCAGCCCATGCAATGGTTTAATTTTTTCGATTTTTGGCATCAACACAAAACTGCCGATGATAGGTCACAGGACAGACACACTCATGAATAACGCTAACCCATCAATACCAAATGAAGAGATTGTTCATGTTGGCCGCAGAATGCTCAGCCTGGAACAGGTCGTCGCCATCGCCGAAGGTGCTAGCGTAAGTCTTTGTAAAGACGATGATTACCGTGAGTATATTCAAAAGGGTGCCCGCTTTATCGACAGCCTGCTGCACGAAGAAGGTGTTGTCTACGGTGTTACCACAGGGTATGGCGATTCCTGTACTGTCAACGTCGGCCTGGATCTGGTGCACGAGCTGCCGCTGCACCTGTCCCGCTTCCATGGCTGCGGCATGGGTGAGATCCTCAGCGTGCCCCAGGCCCGCGCCGTCATGGCTTGCCGTCTCAACTCCCTGGCCATTGGCAAATCCGGCGTCAGTTATGAATTGCTGGAGCGTATAGAGACCCTGCTGAACCTCAATGTCGTCCCCGCCATTCCGGAAGAAGGCTCAGTGGGAGCCAGCGGCGATCTCACCCCCTTATCATACCTGGCGGCCATATTGGTCGGTGAGCGCGATGTCATCTATCAAGGCCAAAGGCGACCGGCTATCGAAGTATTGCAGCAGTTGGACCTGGCACCGCTAAAACTGCGCCCCAAGGAAGGCCTGGCGCTGATGAACGGCACCGCCGTGATGACGGCCCTGGCTTGTCTGGCCTACCACAGGGCGGATTACCTGTGCCGTTTGGCCAGCCGCATTACTGCCATGGCGTCATTAACGCTCAAGGGTAACTCCAACCACTTCGATGAGTTGCTGTTTGCGGTAAAACCCCACCCGGGTCAAAACCAGGTGGCGAGCTGGATCCGCGAAGATCTCAATCACCACGAGCATCCCCGCAATTCCGACCGGCTGCAGGACAGATATTCCATCCGCTGTGCGCCGCACATTATCGGGGTATTGGCCGATGCCCAGCCCTTCCTGCGCCAGTTTATCGAGACCGAGCTCAACAGCGCCAACGACAATCCCATAGTGGATGGCGAGGGTGAGCACATACTGCACGGTGGCCATTTCTACGGCGGACATATCGCCTTTGCCATGGATGCCATGAAAAACGCCGTGGCCAACATAGCCGATCTGCTCGACCGGCAGATGGCTTTGGTCATGGACACCAAGTTCAACAATGGCCTGCCGGCCAATCTGTCCGCGGCCCGAGGCGAGCGACGTCCCATCAACCACGGCTTTAAAGCGGTGCAGATTGGGGTCTCTGCCTGGACCGCCGAGGCGCTGAAACTCACCATGCCCGCCAGCGTGTTTTCCCGCTCGACCGAGTGCCATAACCAGGACAAGGTCAGCATGGGCACCATAGCGGCGCGTGACTGTCTGCGAGTGCTGCAATTGACCGAGCAGGTGGGCGCGGCCTCCTTGCTGGCCATGACCCAGGGTGTCCGTTTGCGGATCATCGCCGGCGAATTGCAGCAGGATTCACTCACGGCCTCAGTAGCCCAAACCCTGCATCAGGTCAGTGCCGATTGTGATCTGCTGACCGAAGACAGGCCGCTTGAGGCACTGCTGCGCAATACCGTAGCGAAAATTCAGCAACGCCAATGGGAGGTATGCCGATGAAGGCGCTGCTGAGCGTTGAAACCGAGATTCAGATACCCTTTTTCGACGTAGATTCCATGGGTATTACCTGGCACGGCAATTACCTGCGCTATTTTGAGGTGGCCAGATGCCTGTTGCTCGACAAGCTGGACTACAACTATCGCCAGATGCAAGCCTCGGGTTATGCCTGGCCCATTGTGGATCTGCAGGTCAAATATGTGCGCGCCAGCAGCTTTGAACAAAAAATCAAAGTGACCGCGTCTCTGGTTGAGTGGGAAAACCGTCTCAGGATTGATTATCTGATAACAGATGCGCACTCCGGCACACGCTTGACCAAGGGATATACGATTCAGGCCGCGGTCGCCATCGACAGCCAGGAACTGTGCTTTGTCACGCCCGAGGTGTTCCAGGCCAAGATCAGGCCATTACTTGAAAACATGGATTAACAAAGAGCCCCCAATGCAACTGATTGGCAAGTTAATATCCGGCATTCTGCTGTTCGCGCTACTGACCGCGGGCGCCGGGGCCGAAGATACTTTGTTCGACTCTCCGGCCGGCAGCGACGCGCTGAACGACTTCAGTACCAGCATGGGCGGGGCGCAGTCGCTGCGCGGCCAATTTGCACAATTGCGTCAACTCAAGGTATTGAAGCGACCACTGCACAGCGAGGGATATTTTTTGTTTGCCCCGGATAAGGGACTGGTATGGCAACAACAGACCCCTTTTCCAAACCGCTTGTTGCTGCAACAACATCAGCTGTGGCAGCAAGACAGTCAAGGGCACTGGCAGCAATTTCCAACCGGTGGCGCCGATTCCCCTGCGGGAATTATGCCTCTGCTGGTGAAGGGCTTACTCTCTGGTGACATCTCGCCGTTACAGGAGCGGTTCCAGTTGTATCTGCAAACGGGACCAGAGTGGCAACTGGGACTCGTGCCAAAAGACCCTGCCCTGGCCAACCTGTTCAGCCGCATCCGGGTTGAAGGCGCAGGGCAACTGGTGCAACGCCTGCAATTATTCAGTGCCAATGGCGACTGCAGCGATATCCACTTCAGCGCTCAGGAAGCGGGCCCGTTAAGTGACGCCGAACTTGCCACCTTTATTCCCGGCCAGACCCCATGAGCCCATTTCGCCGCCTGTTGTTATGGTGCCTGCTGATGTTTGGCCTGCTGTATCTGGGGGCCAGGCAGCAGAGCGACCCGATTGAGAACGACATTCTCGCCATGTTGCCCAGCATGCAACAGGACGCCTTAACGACCCAGGCTCTGGAGCGCTTACAACACCAACTGGGGGACAAATCTTACCTGGCGCTGGAAAGCCCAACCCGGGAAGGAGCTGTGCAAGCGGGCAAAACCATGTTAGCCCAACTGACAAAGGCATCGGAGGCCTTTGTGGAAGTGCACAGTGCCGATACCCTTGACCCCCAGGCCTGGTACAGATTCTATTTTCCCCATCGATTCGGGCTGCTGACCGAAGAGCAAAGGCGCCTGCTTGAGGCCTCCAACCTGGATCCGCTGCTGCAGGCCAGTCTCAGTCAGCTCTACAGTGGCTTCAGCCTGGGTCACAGCGCTCTGGTGGAGCATGACCCCTTATTGCTGTTTCCCGCCTTTGTCCAGGGACTGGCGGGCCAGCAGCAACTGCAAAGCGATCAAGGAATATTGCTCAGTCCCACCCAAGGAGGCTGGGCAGCGCTGCTGATATTGAAGGGGCGCGGCAGTGTGTTCAGTCCCGCAGCCCAGCAACAGCAACTGGCGGCCATAGACGCCGCAGTAACCGCCTTGCCGCAGGGGGTTACAGTGCTGCGGGCCGGGGCCTTGTTCCATGCGGCCGAAGCCACCGCCAGTGCCAAGCGGGAAATCAGCCTTATCGGGGGCCTGTCCCTTGCAGGTGTGGTGTTGTTGGTATTGTTGGCATTCAGATCCCTGACACCACTGCTGCTGGCCATGCTCACCCTGCTCGGTGGCCTGTTGTCGGCCCTGGTATGCACCTTGGTGTTGTTTGGCAAAATTTACCTGCTGACCCTGGTTTTCGGCACCAGCCTTATCGGTATCGCCATAGATTACAGTTTCCATTTCCATGCGGAGCGCCTGGGACGTAAGGAAACGGCCGGAACAACCCTGACGCGGATCCTACCGGCACTGACGCTGGCATTGGCCAGCAGCGCCCTGGCGTACCTGGCCTTGGCACTGACACCTTTCCCGGGCATGCAACAGGTGGGTGTGTTTTGTGCCGCGGGCCTCAGTGGCGCCTTTATCACTCTGTGGCTCTGCTTTCCCGCCCTTGGCGGCCGCCCCCTGCCCGAGCCCAAACTGCTCCTGGCTCATCAATGGCTGCAACTATACCACAAGCTGCTGGCTTCCCGTGCTGTTTGGGCTCTGCCTGCATTGATGTTGTCGGCATTGTTGGGCCTGGGCCTGCTGCAGGCCAATGATGATATTCGCCAGCTGCAGCAGGGCAGCGAACAGTTAACCCAAGAAGAATCCAGGGTCAGGCAATTACTGGCGGGCGGCACCGACAATCAGTTCCTGCTGCTGAGAGCCGGGTCGCAGCAACAGCTGTTACAAGTCTTGGAGTCAGTGCAGCCCACCTTGGACGCCGCGGTTAAGGCAGGCGAGCTGCAAAGTCACCTGAACCCGGCCAAGTACCTGCCTTCTATTGCCCGTCAGCAACAGGATTACCAACTGCAGCAACAGATCTACGCTGGCGGATTGGAGCTTGTGGCCGACTCTTTGGGGCTCACAACCGACGTTGCCACCGCTTTGGCCGGGGAATATGCCGCAGCCAAAGACGCCTGGATATTACCCGAGGCCTTCTTTGCATCACAGCTATCAGGGGAATTACGCGCCCTGTGGCTTCAGCAAGGTCAACAGTATGCCGCCATGGTGCTGCTGGGCGGGATCCGGGATCTGCCGGCATTGAAGCAAAGACTGGCGGCCTTGCCGGAAGTGCAACTGGTGGACAAGGTCGGTGATATATCGGCGTTGATGGCACACTTAAGGCAAATGACATTGGCGTTGCTGGCCGTCGCTCTGACCCTGGCGTTGCTGCTGTTCTCCCGTGGCCACGGCTGGCGCCTGGCGCTGCTGATGGTAAGTGTACCGGCATTGGCAGCGGCACTCACCCTCGGATTATTGGGCTGGCTTGGCTCTCCCCTGACCCTGTTTCACAGCCTGGCGCTGCTGCTGGTTTTTGGCATAGGTGTGGATTACAGCCTGTTCTTTGCCCGCTGTGAGCAGGATGGCGAGCGGGTGATGCTGGCGGTGTGCATGTCGGCCATTTCGACTTTGCTGGCCTTTGGCTTACTGGCACTGAGCCAGACCCCGGCAATTCATTATTTTGGCCTGACCCTGGCGCTGGGAATTGGCTTTACCTTTCTGTTGGCGCCGCTGCTGCATGTATTAAAGAGGAACTGAATGTCAGCCATCCCCGAGTTTGAAACCCAGGTCGCCATCATAGGGGCCGGCCCGGCCGGTGCCATTGCCGCCAGCTTGCTGCACAAAGCCGGGATCCGGGTACTGGTGCTGGAGCGGCAACAATTTCCGCGCTTTTCCATCGGCGAAAGCCTCTTGCCCTGCTGCATGCAGTTCATTGAGGCCGCCGGCATGTCGGAAGCCCTCAACAAGGCCGGTTTTCAGTTTAAGAACGGTGCGGCCTTCCGGCGCAACGGTAATTACAACTGCTTTGATTTCACAGATAAATTCACTCAAGGCCCGGGTACTACCTTCCAGGTGGAGAGAGCACATTTCGACAAGTTGCTGGCCGATACTGCCGCAGCTCAGGGAGTCAATATTCGCTATGGCCACAACGTCACTGCCATCGACCTCAATGCGCGCCCCATTCTCGACATCTGCGATGATCAAGGTCAGCAATACCGATTGCAAGCCGACTTTATCCTGGACGCCAGTGGCTTTGGCCGGGTATTGCCCAGACTGCTGGACTTGGAGCGTCCCTCAAACTTGCCACCCAGGCAGGCTATTTTCACCCATGTGGAAGATGGCATTACCGATCCCGACTTCGATCGCAATAAGATCCTCATCAGCGTCCACCCACAGCACCAGGATATCTGGTACTGGTTGATCCCCTTCAGCAATGGCCGCTGTTCATTGGGGGTTGTAGCCGAACCTGCACGTCTTGCCCACCAGCAAGGCACACTGGAGCAGCAACTGTTCGCCCTGGTCAATGAAGAGCCAGGACTGAAACGCCTGCTGTCCAATGCCAGGGCGGTCCGGGATACGGCGCAACTGGACGGCTATTCGGCACGGGTCAGTACCCTGGCCACCGACAAATTCGCCCTCTTGGGCAATGCCGGCGAATTCCTTGATCCCGTATTCTCCTCAGGCGTCACCATTGCTATGCAATCAAGTGCCTTTGCCGCTGATTGTTTAATAAGAAGGTACAATGGCGAAGAGGTTAGCTGGGACAAGGACTATTGCCAGCCTTTGACCCAGGGTGTCGACACCTTCCGTACCTATGTGGAAGCCTGGTATGACGGCCGCTTTCAACAGGTGATCTTCAGCGAAGATCAGAACCCCAAGGTCAAACAAATGATCTGCTCCATTCTCGCCGGCTATGCCTGGGACAGGGACAACCCCTTTGTGAAAGATTCGCTAAGGCGGCTGAATATGGTGGTAGAATTATGCGCGGATAGACAAAGCAGCCCCACCCCAGAGCCGAGTTAGTCAATGAAGCAATTATTCCTTTGGCCTTTCAGCCTCATAATGTTGTTGACCCTTGGTGGGTGCAGCCAGTTACTGCTGCGTCAGACCTGTGTCGGCCTGGCGACGGACATCAATTACTGCCTGGCTCCCTTACCGCTGCAGGATAAAGATCAGTTGCCAAAGGATCAGGCCCACGGGGCAGTGCAACCGGCCAGCCAGAGTGAAACCCAAAAAGTGAACCTGCAACTGGGTGAAACCCAGCATGAATTGCTGGGCCAGATGGTGCTGACGCCACAACGCCTGACCCTGGTGGGACTGGCCCCTTTGGGACACCCCCTGTTCAGCCTTGATTATGATGGCGTCAGATTACAGAGCGAACAAAGCCTGCTGCTGGGTGATGAGTTTCGGGCCGAGTACCTTATGGCCTTGATGCAACTCATGTATTGGCCTTTGGACAGCATCAATGCCAGTCTCAAGGGCGGTGCCCTGGTGCAGGAACCCTGTCACGCCGTACTGTGCCGGGTACTCTACCCCGATGGCGGCAAAGAGCAGATCCTCAGCATAGATTACAGCCACAGGGATCCCTGGCAGGCAAGAATCCACCTGCGCATTCCAGCGGTGGCTCTGAGCATGACAGTGACCCCCCTGGATTCCTAATAAACCCCGCCGGACTTGGGGTAGTTGATAAATATGACAAAGATAGCCATTACACAAATCGGACTGTGTACACCTCTGGGAAGCGACCCGGATACCGTGCTCAACCGCCTGCTGGCAGCAGATACCTCTGCCATGGTCTGGCGTGATGACCTGCTGTTGCAACAGCGAACCCTGGTCGGTGCGGTCGGGGATGCAGATCTGCCGCAGATTGCTCCCGAGTTGGCCCGTTTTGATTGCCGCAACAATCAATTGTTGCTGGCCGCTGCCAAGTCGCTGCAAGCAACCGTGGCCACGGCGCGAGCCCGCTACGGTGCCGATCGCATTGCCGTGGTCCTGGGGACCAGCACCTCAGGCATTTCCAAGGGCGAAGAAGCGCTGAAATACCGGGCCGAGAACGGCCACTTCCCGGCGGAGTACCATTACTTTCAGCAGGAGCTGGGCAGCACCAGCGATTTTTTACGGCGGGTTTTCGACCTTGATGGTCCTTGTTACACCCTGTCCACTGCCTGTTCATCCAGTGCCAAGGTCTTTGCCAGCGGCAAGCGCCTGTTGGATGCCAATCTGGCGGATATGGTGATTGTGGGCGGCGTGGATACCCTGTGCAAGCTGACCCTTAACGGTTTCGATGCGCTGGAGTCTGTGTCCAAGGGCCACTGCAATCCCTTCAGTGCCAACCGCGATGGCATCAACATTGGCGAGGGTGCAGCCTTGTTTGCCCTTGAGCGCGGCGACAACGGCATATTGCTCAGCGGTATAGGGGAATCGGCCGATGCCCACCATATTTCAGCGCCCCATCCCGAGGGAGAAGGGGCCATGGCCGCCATGAGAGCAGCCCTGGCCGATGCTGGCCTGACAACGGCGGATATCGACTATATCAATCTCCATGGCACGGCGACGCCGAAAAATGACGCCATGGAAAGCCGGGCTGTGACCGGTATATTTGGTGCAGAGGGTCCCTGGTGCAGTTCCACCAAGCCGCTGACCGGCCATGCCTTGGGCGCCGCCGGCGCCCTGGAAGCCGCCTTCTGCATTCTCTTGCTGTCCGATCTGAATCACAAGGGTGGCCTGCCCCTCCAGCACTGGGATGGTGTGGCCGACCCGGCCGACCCCAAGCTGCGGCTGGTGTCCGCCAAGGCGCCCAGATTCTGGCCCAAGCATGTGATGAGTAATTCCTTCGCCTTTGGCGGCAGCAATGCCAGCCTGATTTTCAGCCGGAGCCAAGCCAATGACTGATGCTGTGTGGCAAACGCCACCTTTGGCGGAACTGCCGATCGAAACCTTTATTCCCCACCGCGCGCCCATGGTGCTTATCGACAGGGCCCTTGAGCATCGCAAGGACTTCCTCGAAACTCAGGTGTGCATTGATGAGCAAAGCCCCTTCTTCGATGGGCTCAAAGGCGGCGTGCCCAATTATGTGGGCATAGAGTACATGGCCCAAAGCATTGCCGCCCTGGCAGGCATTGAGGCCAAGCTGGCCGGCCTGCCGGTCCGTATTGGTTTTTTGCTGGGCAGCCGCAAACTGCAACTGCATCAAGGCTGCTTCCTGGCGGGGCATGAATATCGTGTCCGGGTACAGCGACTGTATCAGGAAGACACGGGATTGGCGGTTTTCGACTGTCAGATCCTGGAGGGCGAGACGGTGGTGGCCAGTGCCAATATCAACGTATTCCAGCCGGATGATGCCCTGGCCTATATAGCCGAAAGCCGTCAGGATTGAAGCGGACGACATAGGAGAATAATAATGAAAAACAGGATCTTGGTTACCGGCTCCAGCCGTGGAATAGGCAAGGCCATAGCACTCAGACTGGCCGGAGCCGGCTATGATATAGGACTGCATTATCACAGCAATGCTGCCGCGGCCGACGCCACAGCCGCCGAGCTGACCACTCTGGGCGCCAAGGTGAGTCTGTTGCAATTTGACGTGGCCGATCGTCAGGCCGTGCGTCAGGCCATTGAGGCCGATATTGAGGCCAACGGTGCCTTTTATGGTGTGGTACTCAATGCCGGTATTACCCGGGACACGGCCTTTCCCGCCATGTCAGAGCAGGAATGGGACTCGGTGATCCACACCAATCTCGACGGTTTCTACAATGTGCTGCAGCCCTGCGTCATGCCCATGGTGCAGACGCGCAGGGGCGGTCGCATCATCACCCTGGCATCCGTTTCCGGCCTCGCCGGCAATCGTGGCCAGGTGAATTATTCCGCGTCCAAAGCCGGCATCATAGGTGCCACCAAGGCACTGTCGCTGGAGCTGGCCAAGCGCAAGATCACAGTCAACTGCATAGCACCGGGGTTGATTGAGACCGACATGGTGAGCGATTTCCCCAAGGACATGATCGACGAACTGGTACCGCTCAAGCGCATGGGTAAGCCGGAGGAAATTGCCGCCCTGGCCGCCTTCCTGATGTCCGACGATGCCGCTTACATTACCCGTCAGGTGATCTCGGTGAACGGAGGTATGCTGTGAGCCGCCGGGTTGTGATCACAGGTGCCGCGGCCATTTCCAGTCTGGGGCAGGATTGGGACAGCATAGCCACCAGCCTCAGGGCCATGGAGAACAAGGTAGTGCGCATGGCCGACTGGGACAGGTTTGATGGCCTTAATACCCGTTTGGCGGCCCCGGTCTGCGACTTTGTGGTACCGGCGCACTATTCACGCAAGAAGATCCGCTCCATGGGCCGGGTGTCCCTGATGGCAACCCGCGCCAGCGAGCTGGCCCTGGAAGCGGCTGGCCTGTTGGACAGTCCACTGCTGACCAGCGGCGACATGGGCATAGCCTACGGCTCCTCCACCGGCAGCACAGATCCTCTGATAGGCTTTGGCCGCATGCTGGCCGACGGTGATATGTCCGGCATAGATGCCACCAGTTATATACGTATGATGGCCCACACCACGGCGGTCAATGTCGGGGTTTACTTCGGCCTCAAGGGCCGGGTGCACACCACCAGCAGCGCCTGCACCTCGGGCAGTCAGGGTCTGGGCTACGCCTACGAGGCAATCAAGTTCGGCCGCCAGACGGCCATGCTTGCCGGCGGCGCCGAGGAGCTGTGCGCCAGCGAGGCCGTGGTATTCGACACCCTGTTCGCCACCAGCACCCGCAACGACAGCCCTCAGCTGACGCCGCGCCCCTTCGACCGCGATCGCGATGGTCTGGTGATAGGTGAAGGGGCCTGTACCCTGGTGTTGGAAGAACTTGAACACGCCAAGGCCAGGGGCGCCAGGATCTATGCGGAAGTTGTGGGCTTTGGCACCAACGCCGATGGTCTGCATGTGACCCAGCCCAATGCCGACACCATGGAGCAGGCCATACGCCTGGCGCTCAAAGATGCCAATCTCGCGCCCGACGCCATAGGCTATGTCAATGCCCACGGCACAGCCACCGACCGGGGCGATATCGCCGAAACCCGGGCAACGGCGGCGGTATTCGGCGCCCGCATGCCCATCTCGTCCCTCAAGAGCTACACGGGTCATACCCTTGGCGCCTGCGGTGCCTTGGAAGCCTGGCTCAGCGTTGAGATGATGAATGCCGGTTGGTTTGCACCGACCCTGAACCTGCACAATATCGATCCCCAATGCGGTGAACTGGATTATCTGCACTCGGGGATACGGGCATTGGATACCGAATTTGTGATGAGCAATAATTTTGCCTTCGGCGGTATCAATACTTCACTGATTTTCAAACGCTGGAATAACTGACAAGGACTTCATTTATGTGGCGCAAGACACTGAATACCATCTGCAAACCGGCCCTGCTGTTGGCGCTGTTGTTGGCGCCGCTGGGCTTAAGTGCCCGGGAATACAGTCAGCAGGATTTTATTGAGGCTTTCAGTAGCCAGAATGTCTATAAAGTGAGGCGGGCCTCGGACGCGCTGCAGTTTGAGGGCATGGGCGAACCGGCAATCTTTGCCAATATTGCCACTGAACTGGCCAAACTGACCGAGACACAGGAGTCACTGGGAAAGCAGGAACTGCAGCTCAGCGCCTGGTTAATGCGCGCCCTGGCATACTCAGGCGACCCCAAGTTTCAAAACCTGTTGCAGGAATACACAGGCAAACACAACCACAAGAAACTGCGCCAGTATGCCAAGGAAGCACTCAGCAGTTTCAAGCAGCAACAGTTATGGCAGCCCATCATCAACAATCGGGCACATTGGGATCAGCAGCTAAGCCCAAGAATTAATGCCCTGGCCAACGGCCTGCGCAGCGGTCATCTGGAGCTGATGCGCGAAGCGGCCCGTACCATCACAGCCGATGCCATCCATCATCCCTTTTTACTTAAGCTGTTATCCGGGGAGCTTGCCCGGCAACACTACCTAAGTGACGAGGGTTTATCAGTGGACACCTACGCCTGGATGGCCAAGGCCCTGGCCAGCTCGGGAGAGGCAGAGTACGAACCCCAATTGCGCGCCATGGCCGACGGCAAATTGCCCAAGTCCCTGCGTAAGTACATCAAGGGTTACCTCAAAACCTATTATTAACCCTTGCATCATTCTCCATCAGGGAAGCCCAGAATAATGTCCTGGGCCTCCTGACCGCGTCGCTTCAATGCCGCCACACAAAGCGGATCCAACTTACCCAAGGCGACCATGCACTCCAACTCCTCCAGTGCCTGGGCAATTGGCCAAGACGTCTTGTAGGGACGCTTGCTGGTCAGGGCATCGAAGATATCCGCCACTGCTACTATTCTGGCCACCTTGGGGATAGCCTCGCCCTTCAGGCCCCGGGGATAGCCGCTGCCATCAAGAAACTCGTGATGACAGGCCACCAGATTGAGCATGATGTCCGAGTCCGGCAGATGCTCGACCCCAAAATCACCCAGGATCTTGCGGATCAACAACTCTCCTTTTTCCACATGGCTGCGCATCAGCTGCCACTCACCGGCGTCCAGGGGGCCGGGTTTCAGCAACACCCGGTCAGGAATACCTATCTTGCCCACATCATGCAGCGGGGCAAACAAGGCAATATGCTCTATTTGTTCATCAGTAAGTTCAAAGGCTTCCCTGACCTCGATGGCAATCAGCCTGGAATAGCGTGCCATGCGCTCCAGGTGGGCACCTGTTTCAAAATCCCGCAGATGGGCAAATTCCCGCGCCACCCGCGCCGAGTTCAGCACTGTGCGGATAGCCCTCAACTCGGCACTGATGGCCATATTGATCAGGTTGGAATAGAGCAGTAAATCCCGCTGCACCTTGGGGGTGAAGGCCGCCGCCTGGCAGGAGTCGAAAAACAGGAAACCTATCAGCTGCTGCTCGTCGTACAAAGGCAGGGTGAAGGATGACAAATAATCCTGATCCAGCAACCACTGACTGTGGCGGGTATGGGGACCAAAACTGCTGCGGATATCGTCCACCACCCGGCAGTAACCCGTATGGGCCAGGGAAGACAGGGATTCGCTGTGGCTCAGGGGATACTGGTAGGCCTGAATGGCCGTGCCTCTGTGGGTACTGTTGATAAAGGTTTTGAGCATATCATCGCCCGCATCGTAGAGGGCGAAGGCAACCCTGTCGATTTGGGGCATGGTCTGCTTCAGATGATTGTGCATCCGCGTCAAACGCTCGGCAGCCGTGCCCCTTTCGGGCCAAAGGTGTTCCGGATGAAAATGCTGTTCCATGGCTGCCCCCAATCCAGATGCTGTGCCTTAAAGTGCATCCCCAGACTAGAGCCACTGATGGCCTCCACTCTTTGATCCTGCGCAAAAAGCGTGCACTCTATTGCAGTTCACATTCAATTAGATTATTTTCAATCAGATTTTTCTAATTAAAGAGAGTAAGCCCATGGAGCAACCACAAGTGAAGTGCCTTGACGCCGCTGCCAGCTGGCAGCTGATTGACCAGGGGATTCCCGTTATAGATGTGCGCAGTGCCGCTGAATTTGCCGCCGGTCACCTGCAGGGAGCCACCAATGTGCCCCTGGACTCCCTGAGTCAGTGGGCACAGCAACAGGCCGATAAACAGCAAGCCTTGTTACTCTACTGTGGCGCAGGTATTCGTGCCCAAAAGGGTTGCGATCTGTTGTGCGCAGAGGGCTTTATGGCCGTCAGCAACGCCGGGGCCCTCAAGGATCTGCTCAGCCACAGGGACTGACAGCAATCTATGCCATACAGCAAAAAACCGCCTGGGAGGCGGTTTTTTTATTGCAGAAACTGAAGCTTAGATAGCCAAAGCTGCCATGGCGTTCCGGGCCTGTGACAATCCCTGCTCGCTGGCTTCTGGCCCCATATTCAGCGCCTCGGCATACACCACCTCTACTTCGCTGATACCGATAAAACCCAGTACGGTTTTGAGGTAGGGCACCACATGGTCACTGGCGGCATCTTTGTGTACTCCACCGCGGGTGGTGATCACTATGGCTTTCTTGCCCTGGATCAGCCCCACCGGGCCTTGTTCGGTATAGGTAAAAGTCACACCGGCGCGGGCCACCAGATCAATCCAGTTTTTCAGCTGGGTAGGAATACCAAAGTTATACATGGGCGCAGCAATCACCAGAGTATCGTGGGCCTTCAGCTCGGCGATCAGGCTATCGGACAATGCCAGCGCCTGCTGCTGGCGTTCGCTGAGGGAATCACCGCCACGCAGTCCGGAGGCAATCTCACCATCCAACACAGGCAGGGGATCGGCGGCCAAATCCCGCACAGTCACCTCGACTTCGCTCATTTGTGACAACAACTGATTGACCAGATTCCCCGATTGGGAATAACCACCAAGAATGCTGGATTTCAACACCAAAACTTTTGACATAACTCACTCCCAATTTCACAGCACCCCAAGGTGCGATTCGATGGTATTGAGTCTATTGACCCACAAAAGAGAAAAAAAGCGGATTAAATTGGAGAAATACTTCTAAAAAATAGAAAGCTATTAAAATTGAAAACTTTAAAAATAGCAAGGCCAGTCAATGACTGGCCTTCGCATCCTTCTGTCTGAAGGCAATACCGGATTGCCGTTATGGCACACAAGAGAACGACAGAGAGAGTGCCATCAAGCCGGCTTATGTGCCCCCGGCAAGCTGACATACTGACCGCTGAACTCGGCGCATAACTTATCAGCACACCAGAGTGTCACATCCAGCGTCACCTTAACCCGTTTACCACGGGCCAAGGGGCTGAGATCTTGCCCTGGCCAACTGACTCTGGCCACAGGGGCTCCGGTGACGGGTGCCAGATAACGAATATGGGCGTCGGCCAGCACTATATCCCCATGCAGCTCGTGACTGCGCTGCATCAGCCACAGCAGGCCCCAGCCCGTCAGGGTCAGCAAGGTATAAATACTGCCGGCAAACATGGTCTGGTGCAGGTTAATATTGGGCGCCAGGGGCGCAGCCACCGTCAGCTGCTCGCCGTCAAACTGTTGCGGCCTGATTTGCATGAATTCACTGACGGGAATAGTGTTGTGCCAGGTGGCGGCAAGCTCGCTCACCAGGGCATCAAAGTTGGATGACATATTAGACCTGTAAATGAAAGGTGACCGGACCGTCGTTGACCAGTTCGACCTGCATATTGGCACCAAAGCTGCCGGTTTCCGTGGTCATTCCCTGGCTGCGGCAATAGTCAATGAACGCCAGATACAAGTGTTCGGCCTGCTCAGGGGTACCGGCGCCGGAGAATCCCGGCCTGAGACCGCGGCCCGTATCCGCCGCCAGGGTAAATTGGGACACCACCAGCAGGGCGCCACCGGCTTGGGACACATTGAGGTTCATCTTGCCTTCGGCATCGGCAAACACACGATACTGCATGACCTTATTGGCGAGCTTTTCCAGTTTGGCCCTGTCATCGCCGCGCTCGACTCCCAGCAATACCAGCAAGCCCTTGTCTATGGCGCCGGTCGTTTCCCCGGCCACTGTCACCCGCGCCCGGCTGACCCTTTGAATCAATGCAATCACATTTACTACCTGTTGATTTGCTGTTGTTGAACCATGGTTTGAATTGCGTCGGCAACTGCCCGGCACATCTTGGCATCTGCCAGGGAATGAAACCCCTCTGGCACCTTGGTGATGTCCACTGTACCGGCCTCGGGCAACCAGATTTCAGATTGCAATACCGACCAGGGACACACCCAATCCTGCTCACCCTGCAACACTAGGCTTGGCGCGGTAATCTTGGTCACCACCCGCTGCAACAACTCCAGCGCGCCGAAATAGTGATTACGGGCGTAATGCAGTTCGGTGCGGGCCAACACTGTACTGTGCCAACCTATGGGCTGCAACAGCCGGTTACCCGGAAAAGCCAGCGCCATTTCCCATTCCAACCAGCGCCGCAGCGCCGGTTCGCGGATCTTATCGTCGGCATGTTCAAATGCCTTGTGAAAATAATCGAATAGCAGGGGCAACCAGCCCTTGATGGGAATACCACTGCTGAATCTTTGGTAATCCTCATCAAACAGACGGGCAGCGCCATCCGGGCCGTAAAGCCAGGAAAGTCCGGTAAGGGAAGGCACAAACAAGCCCCAATACACCTGCGCCATGACGCGCTGGGGGTAGAGACCACTGTATATCAGTCCCAGAGTGGCACCAAAGGAGCCACCAACCAGGCACCAGGCCTCTATGCCCAAGGCCTCACGCACCAACTCAAGGTCGGCCAACAGCGCCTGCAGATGGTTGTGGTTCAGCTCTCCCCTGGGCAGGGACTGACCTGCTCCGCGTTGGTCGAGCAGCAACAAACGCACCCTGCAGTTGGCAAACAGGCGGGTATCATCGGCGTTGCAACCTGCCCCCGGGCCACCGTGGAGATACAGCACAGGCACCCCTTCGGGATCGCCATACTGGGCCAGATGCAACTCGTGACCGTCGCCAACCGGGAGCCTGTGGCTGGCCAAAAGAGGCAATGGCATGCCGGCATCATGCATCATGGCTTATCCTCACCTGGCTGAGCGTTCGACACCGCCCCGTCTTGGATGCCGACATTTTCAGAGGACTCGGCACTCTCTGTGCTTGCAACACGCTCCGCACTGGCGACACTTTCGGCATGGTCCAGGTATTCGGGCAAGGCTGCCGTGATGACAGCACCAAGCAACACTATCATCCATGAAAGGTAGACCCACACGAATAGAATGGGAATGGTCGCCAGGGCGCCGTAGATGGCCTGGTAACTGGGAAAGTGGGTCACGTAAAAGGCAAAGCCCTTCTTGCCGGCCTCAAATAACAGCGCCGCCACCAGAGCGCCCAACAACGCATGGAAAAACCTCACCCTCTGATTGGGTACCGCCATATACAGCAACAGGAATGCTGCGATGGAAAACAGCAGCGGTAAGCGTTGCAGCAGCATGGGTACCACGCCGTAAAATTCCGCCTCGTGGACCACCTTAAGTGATACCAGATAAGAGGTGGCAACCAAGCTGGCACCAACCAATACCGGCCCTAGGGTCAAAACCATCCAGTACATGGAGAAAGACACCATCAGGCGGCGCTTTTCCCTGGTACGCCAAATGGCGTTGAGGGCCTTATCGATGGCGGAAATCAGCAGTATGGCCACCAACACCAGAAAGCCAATACCGACGGCCGTTCCCTTGGAGGCATTGCTGACAAACTCATTGATATACACCTGAACCGTATCACCGGCGGCGGGCAAAAAATTCTCGTAGACAAAGGCTTCTATCTCGCCACGGATCCCCTTGAACACGGGGAAGGCTGACAACATTGACATGGTAACGGCCACCAGGGGTACCAGTGACAACAGGGTGACATAGGCCAGATGGCCGGCACGGATGTTGATTTGATCTTCGATCAGCCGCTGCCGCAGGTGCAGCACAAAACGCCAAATGCCGCGAAACCAATGCACCATCTTTATCCCATCTATCTTATATTTCACTGCTTTTCTCTTGCGGGCTGTGGTCATGGGCGGTTAAGTTCGTACAATAAAGCCTAGAACAAGTTCATGACAAGTCTAAGGAGTGAATTGATGAGCCAACAAGGTTCTGCCGGTAATGTGATAGCCGCGCTTGCCAGTCTGTTTTTCCCCGGCCTCGGCCAACTGCTGCAGGGACGCATACTTGCCGCCCTGGTTTTCTTTGTCGTCACTGTGGTGGGCTACGCCCTCTGGTGGCTGGTGGTGCCCGCCATTATTGGTGGCATTGCCCATCTGTGGGCCATCATAGATGCGGCCAAATTCAAGGCCGACTGAGGGCCCCAAAGGAGAATGACTCAATGAAGACATTACTGACACTGACCCTGGCCTGCTCCCTGATGCTGCTCAGTGGCTGTCAGAGTGCCTATTATGGCGCCATGGAAAAGGTCGGCTATCACAAACGCGACATCATGGTTGACCGGGTGAAGGATGCCAAGGAATCCCAGGAAGAAGCGCAAAAGCAATTCAACTCGGCGCTGGAGGAAATGCAGGCCCTGCTTGGCCACAGTGGCGGCGATTTGGAGCGGGCTTACAGCAAGGCCAAAGACGAGTATGACGCCTCGCTGGAAGCCGCCGAGCAGGTCAGCAGTCGCATCGATAAGGTAGAAGATGTGGCCGAGGCGCTGTTTGAAGAATGGCAGAATGAAATCGGCGAGATCAGCAGCGCCAACCTGCGCAGCAAAAGTCAGGCAAAACTCAGGGAAACCAAGCGTTCCTATGAGACCATGGTACGCAGCATGCGTCGGGCCGAGAGCAAGATGCCGCCGGTGCTGACCGCCATGAAGGACAATATGCTGTATCTCAAGCACAATCTGAATGCCCAAACCCTGGGGGCCATCAAGGGTGAATTCGGCAACCTGAAGCGGGATATCACGGGACTTATCAAGGAAATGAAAAAGTCCATCGCCGAGTCCAACAAATTTATCGCCGCCATGGAAGCTGGCGAGTAACAAACCAAAAGCAACACGGCCCCTTGGGGCCGTTTTTGTTAGCCTACTTCCCCCCGAAACGGCGCATCACCTCAAGCTGCATAGCACGGATCTCATCGGCATTCGAAGTACGTGGCAACAGGGGATTTTGCAGGTACAGGAAGCGGCGTTTGGCAAAGTCAGCGCGCTCAAAGGCACTCCTGTGCTGGGGAAAACCATAGAACAGCTGGTCGAAACTGCCATCTGCCTGGGCACGTTTAAGGCCATATTCCAACCGGTTGGCCAACAGCTCGTTATCGCGGGCCACAAAGAAATACATGGCTGCCGGATATACCAGCACCAGCTGACGGTCGACAGCCACGGTCGGCATATCCCGGTTGTCTGTCTCGGCAAAAATTTCGGTCACACCCCGGGGGAAATAGCTTCCCGGATGCCGGGCCAGGAAGGGATAGAGATCCACTTCGGCTACATCTGTATTCACTTCCAGGCGATTGAGCCTGAGTACCTGGGTGTCGGGCCAGTCCCGCCCCTGAATCGCTGTCAGCGACGTCAACTGCTTCAAGTCAGTGATGTTGGCATAGAGCTCAGAATCTGCCTTATTAATGGCCAACAGGCGGATACCGTACATGCCCTTGGTTAGCGGCACCCGCACCGGCCTTGCCTCCACCTCCCGGCCATAACTGGTCATGGTCCAGAACACGTCTATGGTGCCCTTTTCCAACTCCCGCAGATGGCGCTTCTGGGAAATCTCAATGTCTATGGCCTTAAGCTCAAAGGGGCCGTATTTATCACTGGATTTTTCCAGGGCCAATTGCAGCAGCAGCCCAAAGTAGCTGTTGTTCGGGTTGTGCTTGAGACTGGTGGCATCCACATAGGTCACCCGGGTCGGTTCCGCCGCAGTGGCCAGGGCCGACAGCAGACAAAGCAGCAGGGTTAAGCCCCTCATGCCTGCACCGCGCTGAGTTTTCGTTGCTGTTTGTCCTGATACATGGCCTGGTCCGCATGGTGCAGCAACTCGGAAATGGCATTGCCGTGTTCGGGGAAGCAAGCCACTCCCAAACTGAGACTGATATCCAGGTGTACCCCTTGATAATCAAAAGGCTGACTGCATACCTCACCGAGTAACTTAGCCTTCACCCTATCCTGCTGCTCGCGGGTGCAAACCCTGGGCAGGATAAGCAAAAATTCATCGCCGCCCAACCTGGCCACGGTATCCGAGCCCCTCAGGGTGTGCCTCATTCGCCTGGCAACTTCCACCAACAGTGCATCCCCCACGGCATGACCATAGGTGTCGTTGACCTGTTTGAATCGATTGAGATCGATATTGATGATGCTGAAGCGGGATGCTGTGCCTTGCTGGGACAGCTGCTCCAGGATCAACATGGCGTGGCGGCGGTTGGGTAACTTGGTCAACACATCCTGCATAGAAATTTGATGGGCCAAACGATAGGCATTGAGCACCAAAATAAAGCTCAATAACAGGCTCAGAGCCACGGTATACCCCGCTACCCTGGGCAAATTGTCCTTTACCCAATTGGACACTGGAACTGCGGCAGATGACGCTTTCAGGGACAGCCCCATTTGCCAACTGCCACTGACCAGATGCACTGTCTCGCTCAGCAGCGGGTCCTGAAATACGCCCGGCTCACCAAAAAACACTTCGCCATCGGCACCGGTACCGTCGCGACCGCGAATCGCCAGACTCACGTTATCCGGAAGGTCATAAACCCCGGCATCGCGGAACAAACCATCAATATCCAGAACTATGCTGCATGTCCCCCAGTACTGGCTGTTTTGGGGCGCATCCGAGAAAATAGGCACCCTGGCTATGATGGCCGTGCCGCCCTGAACCAGCTCCAGTGGGCCGGATATAATAATGTGCTGGGCCTGACGTGCCTGCTGCACCGTCTGCCATTGATTGGGATAGTCGCGAAAATCCAAACCTATGACCCGCTCGTTGCCTTGCAGCGGATAAACGAAGGCCATGACATCATTGGGTGCCACCCCAATATTGCGTATATGCTCCGCCTTGCGGGTCAGCTGCATGGCCACCTGTTCCCACTGTTCAAAGGTGGATTCGGGACTGAAGCTGATGAGGGTTGCCAGACTGTCGGCCAAAAACACTTCGGCATTGACCTCGGCTTCGATATTGGCGCGGATCAGTGCCAATTGTTGCGATAAACCACGGGAGCGCTCGGCTTCCGCATCGCGAAGATAGCTCTGCTGCAGGTACTCAACTGTGGAATAGGCCAGTATTATGTACACCAGCACAAAGGCAACCATGCCTACTTTTGTCCTGAATAACTTACCGGCGTTCATTGTTCAGTACTCAATGCCAAGTGCTCTGGAGCCAAGCATAGCACCGGGGAGGTCGATGCCAGCTTAAGCAGGAATGATTCTTTGGGGTAGAGTAAAGCATAACATAGTGTTAATAAATCAATTTTTACCCTGTCTCCCAGTGTTCAAGCCCCAGACCCACAGAAAACACCGGCCCATGCACCCTGTGTAAAATTGTATCAAGCCGGCTTGTCACCAGCGGCCAGTGAACATCAGACCATAACTGCCATTGGCTGCGTAAGGGGTGATTTTGATGCCTTTATAAGGTTCGACGAAGTAATAGCTGCTCAAAATGCCGATCAAGGCACCGGCGGCAACATCCGTGGTGTCATGTTTATCGGACTCAATCCGGGTATAGCCCACGTAGGCAGCCACGAGATAAGCCGGTACACCATAGCCCCAGCCATAGCGGCGCTGAATAAAGGCTGCACCGGTAAAGGCCGTGGCCGCATGACCGGATGGGAAGGCGCTGCAGCAATTGCCATTGGGCCTTTCCTTGTGCACAGACTTTTTCAGTACATAAACCGTGGTTTCCGTGGTCACAACCGCCTTTATCCATTGAATGCTGCCATCAAAACCATCCTCATAAAACAAGGTTGCCGCCAACGCCACGGCCGGGACGGCATATTGCAGAGTATCCCCCTGCTGCTCGATTGAGTCTTTGGCAAGCGTCTTGAGCGGCCAGGCAAACAACAGCCAAGCCAACAGAGGATAAAGCCAAATCCTGGGAGTCATAAAAGTACATGGTGCCATGGTAATCACCTCGAATGTGCTGTAGCGGAGACACCAGAAGTTCATGACTCAGTCTGGATAGCCGGACTGACGTGTGCAACTTTGGTTCCTCATTAACCAATTAGTACAGACTTGGCATAGTCCCCAGCCTTTCATAGCTCTTTTTGAGGTAAGTCAATCGGCACCTCGAAGAGTACCAATAAAAAACCCGGCGCAAGGCCGGGTCTTTTTATTTTTTAACGCTATCAGCCTTGGCGGCTGGCGCGCTTGCGATCGTTTTCGGTCAGGAACTTCTTACGCACGCGAATGCTCTTGGGCGTGACTTCCACCAGTTCATCGTCATCGATGAATTCCAGTGCCTGTTCCAGCGTCATCTGGATATGAGGAGTCAGAACCTGAGCCTCGTCGGTGCCTGATGCACGCATGTTGGTCAGCTGCTTACCCTTGAGGCAGTTTACCGTCAGGTCATTGGAGCGGCTGTGGATACCCACTACCTGGCCTTCGTAGACTTCGGCGGCGTGGCCGATCATCAGACGACCGCGATCCTGCAGACCGAACAGGGCGAAGGTCAGCGCCTTACCAGTGGCGTTGGAGATCAGTACGCCGTTGGCACGCTGACCGATTTCACCACCCTTGTAAGGACCGTAGTGATCAAAGGTATGGTACAGCAGACCTGTACCTGAAGTGGCGGTCATAAACTCGGTTTGGAAACCGATCAGACCACGACTTGGGATCACGAAATCGATACGCACACGGCCTTTACCGTCGAGCTGCATATCTTTCATGTCAGCCTTACGGGTGCCCAGCTTCTCGATAACTGTACCTTGATGGTCTTCTTCCACGTCAACGGTCAGGGTTTCGAACGGCTCACATTTCTCGCCGTCGATTTCGCGAATGATCACTTCAGGACGGGACACGGCCAGCTCGAAACCTTCACGGCGCATGTTTTCAATCAGAATAGACAGGTGCAATTCACCACGACCGGACACGCGGAAACGATCCGGGCTGTCGGTCTCTTCCACACGCAGGGCCACGTTGTGCACCAGTTCCTGTTGCAGACGCTCGAGGATGTTACGTGAAGTCACGTACTTACCTTCTTTACCGGCAAACGGAGAAGTGTTTACCTGGAAGGTCATGGTCAGGGTTGGCTCGTCAACGGACAGAGGCGGCAGCGCCTCAACATTGCCGGCGGCGCAAATGGTATCGGAAATTTTCAGCTCGCCCAGGCCAGTGACGGCCACAATGTCACCGGCGTTGGCAACATCGACTTCGTGGCGCTCCAGGCCCATGTAGCCCAGTACCTGACCGATTTTGCCGTTACGGGTTTTGCCGTCGGCACCGACCACAGTCACCTGTTGGTTGGTCTTGACGCTGCCGCGCTTGATGCGACCCACGCCGATAACGCCCACGTAGCTGTTGTAGTCCAGCTGGGAGATCTGCATCTGGAACGCGCCTTCGGCGTCTGCATCCGGAGGAGATACTTTTTCCACTATGGTTTGGAACAGCGGCGTCATGTCAGCGCTGGTGTCATCGGGATCCAGGGTCGCGAAGCCGTTCAGGGCAGAGGCATAAACGATAGGGAAGTCCAGCTGCTCATCGGTGGCACCCAGGTTGTCAAACAGGTCAAACACCTGGTCGATAACCCAATCAGGGCGGGCACCGGGACGGTCAATCTTGTTGATGACCACAATAGGCTTGAGCCCTTGAGCAAAGGCCTTCTTGGTCACGAAACGGGTCTGTGGCATGGGGCCGTCAACGGCATCCACCAGCAGCAACACAGAATCCACCATGGACAGTACACGCTCAACCTCACCGCCGAAGTCGGCGTGGCCGGGGGTGTCCACGATGTTGATACGGTAATCGTTCCACTTGATGGCAGTGTTCTTGGCCAGGATAGTGATACCACGTTCCTTTTCCAGATCGTTGGAGTCCATCACCCGCTCAGTGGCTTCGCCCCGTGTTGCCAGGGTTCCTGACTGTGCCAGCAGCTTATCAACCAGGGTGGTCTTACCGTGGTCAACGTGCGCAATAATGGCGATGTTACGTAAATTCTCTAACACTATTAGCCTCTTACCATCAAAATACTGTGGGGTTCGACGACAGCATAGCAGCTGTTTATGACGGCAAGACGTACCTGCGGTCGCTGCTTTGTATCACCGGCGCCAGCCGTTTATCGACCCCCCAATGAGGTCAGTCTAACGGATGGTTGCTTTAAAAAGCGTGACATTCTACTCTAGCAGCGCCCCATCGCACAGGATTATTTTTTGGCCGCTTATGGAAGCTATAGTCCGGCAAGACTGCACCAAGATGCTGCATTCGCGTGGTGATTGCACCACCATAAAGCATCGTGCGCACCAAAATAGTGCAACCCGGAGCAATTCTGCGTTACTCACTCAAACCATCCCCTTATACATCATGATCTTAGCAACCTGGCACGAGTCTCGCTTTAGATGGGCAACTTCAAAGCGCGATACCAACCGGGATTTGTTGCTTTGCCAGATAAGATGATTAAGGGAACACCCTCTACCCTACCGGAGACTTGAGAATGTCAGTTGAAACAGTGTTAAAGCAGCTTGAAGAACTGGAAGTGAAATTTGTGGATCTGCGCTTTACCGACACCAAGGGTAAAGAGCAACATGTGTCTATCCCTACTCATCAAGTCGATGCCGATTTCTTCGAAGATGGCAAAATGTTCGACGGTTCTTCCATTGCCGGCTGGAAAGGCATCAACGAGTCAGACATGGTACTGATGCCAGATGCGAGCACATTCGTGCTGGATCCTTTCACCGAAGAAACCACCGCCATCATCCGCTGTGACATCCTCGAGCCAGGCACCATGACCGGCTATGATCGTGACCCACGCTCCATCGCCAAGAAGGCCGAAGAATACCTGCGCGCTACCGGTATTGCCGATACAGTGCTGATGGGTCCAGAGCCAGAATTCTTCCTGTTCGACGACGTGCGTTTCGGCACCGACATGAGCGGTTGCTTTGTGAAGATCGACGCCAAGGAAGCGGCCTGGAACTCAGGCACCAGCTACGAAGAAGGCAACACTGGTCACCGTCCATTCGTTAAAGGCGGTTACTTCCCGGTTGCTCCTGTAGACTCTTCACAGGACCTGCGCTCTGCCATGTGTCTGGTGCTGGAAGAAATGGGTCAAGTGGTTGAAGCCCATCACCACGAAGTGGCTACCGCCGGTCAAAACGAAATCGCCACCCGTTTCAACACCCTGACCAAGAAAGCCGACGAAATCCAAGTCCTGAAGTACGTGGTGCACAACATGGCCCACGCCTATGGCAAGACTGCGACCTTCATGCCCAAGCCAATCGTTGGTGATAACGGTTCAGGTATGCACGTTCACCAGTCTCTGGCCAAAGACGGCGTTAACCTGTTTGCCGGTGACAAGTACGGCGGGCTGTCTGAAACTGCCCTGTACTACATTGGTGGTATCATCAAGCACGCCCGTGCCCTGAACGCCTTCACCAACCCAAGCACCAACTCTTACAAGCGTCTGGTTCCACACTTTGAAGCACCAGTGATGCTGGCTTACTCTGCCCGTAACCGCTCTGCTTCTATCCGTATCCCTGTGGTACCAAGCCCGAAAGCCCGTCGTATCGAGACCCGCTTCCCAGACCCAACTGCCAACCCATACCTGGGCTTCGCTGCCCTGCTGATGGCCGGTCTGGACGGTATCCAGAACAAGATCCACCCTGGCGATGCCATGGACAAGGACCTGTACGATCTGCCAGCCGAAGAAGCGGCCGAAATCCCACAGGTAGCCGAGTCTCTGGACGTGGCTCTGGCGGCTCTGGATGCAGACCGTGAGTTCCTGACCAAGGGCGGTGTGTTCAGCGATGACTTCATCAATTCCTACATCAAGCTGAAAACAGCTGAAGCCGAGCGCGTGAACCGCACCACTCACCCACTCGAGTTCGAGATGTACTACAGCCTGTAATACCCTGCAGAACCGCCGGGCAACCGGCGGATAAAAAAAAGAAAAGCGCCCCGGGCTCAACCCCGGGGCGCTACTTTTTTATGGCTGGCTGTAACTGCAAAGCTGGCCATTCGCGGTAGCCACATGAAAAAGCCCCGGCTCTGGCCGGGGCTTTTATTTTGAGCCGGGGTTTACCTAAGCCAGGACCCCTTCCACACAGGCGATAAAGGCGCGGATATCGGCCACATCATTATAGAGATGCGGCGAGACCCGCAGGCCATAACGGCGGCGATCAACGCTGATAGCTGCCGCAGCCAGCGCTTGCTGCACCGCCTCATTGTCCTGACCAAAATCCAGGATCGCGGTCCCGCTACGATTTTCAGGCTTGATACGCAGCGCACCATATTGGTGCAATCCATCATAAAGCATTGAAACCAAAGCCTGATTGTGCACACGCAGCACATCGGAGCCCAGCTCGGCGAACCAGGCGATGGCATGTGCGGCTATGGCATAGGGCGCCACCGACGGTGTGCCGCCCCAAAAGCGCAGCGCAGTTGGATGATTACGGAATTGGTGAATATCAAATTCAAACGGATTCTCGTGGGAGAACCAACCCACATCCCTGGGCAGGCAAAGGGACAATTGTTCAGGATTAACCCACAAGTAAGCGGCACCGGGACCGGAGCAGAGCCATTTGACCGCCGATCCTATCAGAAAATCCGGATTTAGCCTGGCAAGCGACAGCGGCACCACACCCGCAGACTGGGCCACGTCAATCAGGCTGAGCACACCGAGGTCCCGGCAGCGCGCTACCAGCTCGGCCACGGGCGCCAGGGCGCCGGTATTGGAATAGGCGTGACTGATAAAGGCAAGATCAAGATCGGCACTCAGGTACTGGTCCCAGACATTGGCATCCGTAATATCGGCGTCCGCCGGCACAAACACCAGCTCGGCCTCGGGCAGCGCCTGACGCAGGGCAAAGCCCATGGAGGGAAAATCCTGCTCACTCATGAGAATACGGGCACCGGCACGATTCAGCCGGGGATGGGACATCACCAGCTTGGTCAGCGCCGAAGACAGGTTCACCTGGGGACAGAAGTCCTCTGCCCGGCCGTCAAACAGCCAGGCCAGAGAAGTGCGGAACTTGTCGACCACACCCAGCCAGTGGCCCCAGGGTTCGCGGCCACTGTCTTGCCAGGGTTGCCAAAAATCCTGCTCAAAGCCCGCCTTGGCGGCCTTGAGGGGGCGACCCACCGAGTGATTCAGCAGGTACACGCCCTCTGGCAGGTAAAATTCATTTTTATAATCCATGACTTACCCCAGACTTGCCTTCAGACGCTGTATATCCTGCCAGCGGGTGCGGATATCGCTGCGCTTTGCGGCAGCGCGCCTGTCCCTGAGTTTCTCCAGGGAGGCCAACAGCACATGCAGCGGTGGACCACTGGCGGTCACCTTGGACATGTGTTGCTGCTGCATATCAACCGAGGGACCAGAGATATACTTGTGCACCAGCTGGTCATGGTGTTGAATAGCCGTCTGACCATGCAGTTCACAGACCTCCAGGAACAGCGGCAGGTTCTGCTGGTACCAGGCTTCCTTGTGACCGCCGCTGGCCTTGAGGAACTGGTCCATCAGGCTGGTGCGGCGCATGCAGTCGCGCAGTATGGCCTGATCTTCGGGCATCATGTAGAGAAACTTGTCCACCAGCATTTGCGAGTAAGACTGCTCATTGGCAAAACACAGTCCCAGCAGTAAGTCGATCACATTGATGCCGGCAAAGTCGCCGGCGTTGGCACCGCGGTACACCTGGCTGCCGACCCGATACGGCTTGTAGTAAGGCCGCACGCAATAGAAGAAACGATCGGTATCCAGCTCGTTGAACAGAGTGGCGTTGGAGTCCATCACATCCTGCAGCGCCTGACGCGCCACCTTGAGCAGATCGGCACTGATGGGATGGGAAATACCCAGCGGCAGGATTTTCAGCAGGGCATCGGCGGCGCGCTTATAGGCCAAAATGCCCTTGGTGTTGTAATCCACGAACAGACGCTCGTCGGCCAAATCGGTAAAGCGCTTGTACAGGCCGTTATGAGCACGGTTATGGGTAGTCAAATGGGCGGTGGCAAAACGGGGGGTCACGCCGATGGAGGCGCCAATCTGCATCGCCAGGGCCGAGGCTTCCACCAGGGGAGAACTGGTCTCCCGGCTGGGCTCTGTTATCTCATGGCGCCGACAGGCCGCCATATACAGACCCACATTACCCAGCAGATCAAAGGCCGCATCAAAGCCTTCATCTGTATTGCCCTCGTCGAGCAGCGCCAGGATCAGGGTGCGACCTTCACTTTCCAGCGCCTGCTTGTACTCTTCGCCTACGCCCTCAACATTGGCCCTGTCATCCTGCAACCAGTACAGGGCTTCCAGACTGTTGTTCAGTTCCACAAAACGGGTGCGCAGCCAGTCATCAAAGGCTTCCACGTTCAAGGTCATGTGTTTCATTGCGGCTTCTCCATGGCGCTTATATCAGGGTTTGTTAAAGCTCTTTTTGAGACCATCAGCCTAGCACAGTGGCAAGATTGGTTTTCACCAATCAGCATTACTTTCGCCACCGACATTGGTGCATTTCAATAATTAATTGGACATATTTAACGAAATTCACCAAACCAGTCACATATGGATAAGAAAGACCTCGCCATCATAGACAGATTGCAACGTGATGGCCGCATCAGTATCAGCGAGCTGGCCGCCAGCCTGAATATGTCCGACACCCCCTGCATTCGCCGCATCCGCAAGCTGGAGCAGGATGGGGTGATCAGCGGTTACGCCGCCCAACTGGACCCGCATAAGGCCGGTTTTAATGTCATTGTTTACGCCGCTATCCGTCTGAGCGAGAACTCAGATACCGCCGCCGAGCGCTTCGAGACCGCTGTCGCCAAATTGCCGGAAGTGATGGAATGCTCGGTGATCACCGGCTCCCACGACTATCTGCTGAAAATTGTTGCCCGGGATCTGCCGGCCTACGAGCGCTTTGTGAAAAAATCCCTCGGTAGCCTGCCTGCCATAGCGGGCATCGAATCCACCCTGGTGCTGAAACAAACCTTCAGCCGTACCGCCCTGCCGCTCAGCGCCAATTGAACCCAAGTGTCACTTGAGCGCAAGAGTCCCATGGCTTAAGGTAAGTCGAGGCGCTAACCACTTTATTTGGCGGAAAAAAGATGAAATGTACCAGCTGCAAAAAGGGCACCCTGGTGCCCACCCGTTTGGATGGTCTGTTCCCGGCCCACAGCTGCAATCATTGCGAGGGCCACTGGGTACTGATTGAAGACTTTGTTGCCTGGAAGCAGCAACAGGGAGCGTCCGAGCTGGAGGAAGGTCGGGCCGTGGTGGTGGAAGAGCTGGAGGAAAGCCGCCAGGCCCTGCTGTGTCCCATCAGCGGCACCCTGATGCGCAAACTCAGGTTCAGCCTCTACAGCAATCATCATCTGGATTACAGTTCCGCCGTCGGTGGTGTCTGGCTGGATCGCGGTGAATGGCAATGGCTCAAACGCGAAAACCTGGCCCATTGTCTCAATCAACTGGTCACCGAAGAATGGCAGCACAAGTTGCGCCAGGCCCAGAGCCGGCAACATCAGGCAGAGCTTTACCGGCAAAAATTCGGCGCCGAGACCTATGAGGAACTGGTGCGGATCCGCACCTGGCTCGATGAACAGCCGCACAGGGCCGCCCTGAGGGCCTATTTGCTGGCCGATGACCCTTACCGGAACTGACATGGCCGGGCTGTTTTTTGCGTGTCTGGCGGCCCTGCCGCTGCTTCTGGTACTCAGATGGCGCCAGCGCCGCAAACAAAGGCGTGAACGCCACATACGCGAACTGGTGTTTCCGGACAAGCTTTCACACCGGCTGGCCGAGCGCTATCCCCACCTGGGTCAACAAGGCCAACTGCTGGTGCTTGAAGGCTTGCGCAATTATTTTCAGCTGAGCCTGACCGCGGGTCGTCAACCACTGGCCATGCCATCACAGGCTGTGGATTGCGTGTGGCACGAATTTATCCTTTTTACCCGTCAATACCAGAAATTTTGTCGCCGTGCCTTCGGTCGTTTTCTACATCACACACCGGCCGAAGCCATGCAGTCCCAGACCTCTGCCCAGCAGGGCATACGTCGCTGCTGGCGTCTGGCCTGCAAGGCCGAGGGCATAGACCCCAAACGGCCTTCGAGGTTGCCGCTGTTGTTTGCCCTGGACAGCGAATTGCAGATAGCCGATGGCTTCAGCTATAGCCTGGATTGCCTGCGCCACCCCGGCAGCTATTGCGCCAGCCACATAGCCTGTGGCACAGGCTGCAGTAGTGACAGCGGCTGCAGTGACAGTGGTTGCAGTGACAATGGTTGCAGCAGCTGTTCCAGCGGCGACTGAACCCGCCTGGCTGTCACAAGTGTCTGCCAGGCTTAAAGGCCCCAAAATAGATTGCCAATCAACAGGAGTGACTGCACATGGAAAACACCGCCCTGCCAACCCCCTTGCTCAGTGGCGCGGATGCCGAGGCCAAGCGTGATGAACTCAGGCACTATTTTCGCAACAGCCAGCGTCAGTATGAGTCCCTGTTCAGCCTGCTGACCTCGGATGATGCCTTCTACGTCAAGGCGGAGCCCCTGCGTCATCCGCTGATCTTTTATTACGGCCACACGGCCACGTTCTTCGTCAACAAACTCAAATTGGGTAAATACCTGGACGAGCGCATCAACGAACACTTTGAGTCCATGTTCGCCATAGGTGTCGACGAAATGTCCTGGGACGACCTGAACCAGGCCCACTATGACTGGCCAGCCGTGGCACAAGTGCGCGATTATCGCGCCAAGGTGGTGCAGTTGGTGGAGCACCTGCTGGATACCATGGAGCTGCAATTGCCCATTACCCAGGACAGCCTGGCTTGGGTGCTGCTGATGGGCATAGAACATGAGCGCATCCATTTGGAAACCTCCTCGGTGATCATTCGCCAATTGCCGCTGACCATGGTCAGGACGCACCCGGACTGGCCCGGCTGTCAGGACTGGGGGCCGGCACCCGAGAATAAGCTGATCCCCTTTCAGGGGGGCGAAATAGTGCTGGGCAAGGATGAGGAAGATGCCAGCTATGGCTGGGACAATGAGTACGGCCGCCAGCACCACAAGCTCAAAGAATTCAGGGCCAGCGAGCATCTGGTCTCCAACGGCGAGTATCTGGCTTTTGTCGAGGACGGTGGCTATCAAAATCCCGACTATTGGACCGAGGAAGGCCGCGGCTGGCTGGCGTTTACCGGGGCTCAAATGCCCCGTTTCTGGCGCCGCGATGGCGACAACTGGCGTCAGCGCAATCTGACCGAGGAAATCCCCCTGCCGCTGAACTGGCCGGTCGAAGTCAACCAGTTGGAGGCCAAGGCCTTTTGCAACTGGAAATCCCAAAAAACCGAACGCAGGCTGCGACTGCCCACCGAAGCCGAATGGTACCTGATGCGCCGGGAGCTGGCGGGCGACAGCATAGCCGTAGGCGCCACCCCGGCCTGGAGCGAGATGCCCGGCAATTTGGCGCTGGCATTCCACGCCTCATCCTGTCCGGTCAACCGTTTCCGCCAGGGACGGCTGTACGACATAGTGGGCAATGTCTGGCAGTGGACCGAAACCGCCATCGACGGTTTTCCGGGCTTTGCCGTGCATCCCCTGTACGATGACTTTTCCACCCCCACCTTTGACGGCAAGCATAACCTGATGAAGGGCGGCAGCTGGGTTTCCACCGGCAATGAGGCCATAGCCTCGTCCCGTTACGCCTTCAGGCGCCATTTCTATCAGCACGCAGGTTTCCGATATCTGGAATCAGCCCAGGCCCCCGACGAGGGATTGAAAGTGAATGTGTACGAGACGGACGAATCCATCTCCCAATACCTGGAATTCCACTATGGCCGTGAGTATTTCGGGGTGGCCAACTTCTGCGTCAACGGTGTTACTCAGGCGTTGGCGGAGCTCGACCTCAAACCCAATGGCAAGGCGCTGGACATAGGTTGCTCAGTGGGCCGGGCCAGTTTTGAGCTGGCCAGGCACTTTGCCCAGGTGGACGCCATCGATTTCTCGGCCCGCTTTATCCAGCAGGCCTATGCCCTGACCGAGCAGGGCGAGAAGCGCTACACCATACGCACCGAGGGCGATCTGGTGGAATACCGTACCGTCACCCTGGCGGCTCTGGGATACGAGCAGGTGAAACACAGGGTTCACTTTGCCCAGGGTGATGCCTGCAATCTCAAGCCCATGTTCAGTGGTTATGATCTGGTGTATGCGTCCAATCTCATCGACCGCCTGGCTCAGCCACAGCAGTTCCTGGGACGGATCCATGAACGCCTCAACGAAGGCGGCTATCTGGTAATCGCCTCACCCTATACCTGGCTGGAAGAATACACGCCCAAGGCCAACTGGCTCGGTGGTATCAAGATCAACGGCGAAAACTTCACCTCCCTCGATGGCTTGACCGAGGCGCTGATAGAGCGCTTTGAACTGGTGGCGGTGAAGGAAATTCCCTTTGTTATCCGCGAAACCAAGCGTAAGTTCCAGCACAGTCTGTCGGAGATGAGCATCTGGCGTAAAAGAGAAAAACGCTGAAGCCGGGACCGGCCGGAGCAACTCAAATTTTATTCAGTAGTCCGGCCGGGTAATTGACGATATTCTCAGTCATTCACTAAAAATACTGAGGAATTGACATGCAATTGATAGAAAAGGTAAACGTAGCCACAAAAGCCAATCTGTATTTTGATGGTCGGGTCAGCAGCCGCAGTATCTTTCTGGCCGACGGCAGTCGCCAGACCCTGGGAGTCATGTTGCCGGGAGAATACAGGTTCGACACCAGCCAGGCGGAGCTGATGCACATCACTTCCGGCCCGGTAGAAGTGCGCCTGCCGGGGGAAACCGACTGGCGCGTATTGCAGGAAGGCGACAGCTTTGAGCTGGCGGCCGGAGTTGAATTTGATATCCGCTGTCAGGGGATTGCCGAATACCTGTGCAGCTATCGCTAAGGCCCTTGGTCGAGGGTGGATGATCCCGGCGTCAAAACGGGCTACTCTAGTGAAAGAATTGGCCACCAGGAACGCCATTATGCGGATATTCACCCTCACCCTCTTGCTGCTCGCCGGCCTGTGCCAGGCTGCCGTGTATAAATGGGTCGACAAGGACGGCAAGGTCCATTACAGCGATGAGCCCAAGGGCGATGCCCAGCTGGTTGAACCCAAAGAAAATACCCAAAACCAGATCAGCGTACGGCCACCTGTGGATCTCAGCGCCGGCAAGCAGTCGCCTGCGGCCCATATCGAGTATCAATTAAGCATACTCAGCCCGGAACACGAGGAAACCATCCGCAATAACGACGGTAACTTCAGTGTCAGGGCCAGCATAGACCCCGAACCTCCCAAGGGTGCCCTCTGGGTGTTAAGGCTGGACGGCAAGGTCTGGCAAGACCCCACAACCAGCCCCTTCTTCCAGCTGGAAAACATAGATCGCGGTGAGCACAGCATCCAGGTGCAATTGATCACCCAAAACGGCAAAGTCCTTGCATCCAGTCATACCAGAACCCTGTTTCTGCACCGCGCAACCTTGCTGCAGGCGCCCCAGCCGGTACAACCCAAAGCTGGATAATGAATTTATTTCTTGGTAAACAGTTAGTTATACGCCAAGCCTATAAATAGTCAGTCGCCCGTTCCAGGTTGCAGTTTGCACCATATTGGTGCACCATATTGGTGCAAACACAATTTCCGGAACGGCCGATGGATACTCTCAACCTGCTCAATCATTTGGTTACCGCCGTACTGGTCATAGATAGTGACTTGCGGCCCTGCTTTGCCAACGCTGCCGCCGAGCAATTGCTGGGGGCCGGCAGCCATCGCCTCACAGAACATCCGCTCACCGAGCACCTGCTGTCGCTGGACGTGGAGCGCCGTTTGTTGGAAGACGCGGTGCGCCAGGGCCAGGGATTGACGGTGAACACCGCCAGCCTGGTCACCCTGGATGGCCAGCAACACACAGTGGATCTGACCCTGGTGCCCTTGGAGCAACAGCAGCTGAGCCTGCTGGAGCTGCGCCAGGTGGATCAACAGCGGCGGATCCACCAGCAACTGAGCCAGGATGCCCAGCAACAGGCGGCGCAATTTCTGGTGCGCAACCTGGCACATGAGATTAAAAATCCCCTTGGTGGCCTGCGCGGTGCGGCGCAGCTGCTGGCGCGGGAACTGGAGGAACCGGCGCTGAAGGAATTCACCGCCCTGATCATTGAACAGGCAGACAGGCTGCGTTCCCTGGTGGATAAATTGCTCGGGCCCCAGCGCCCCACCCAGCACAGTCCCCACAACATCCACCAGGTGGTGCAAAAGGTGCTGAAACTGGTGGAGGTGACTCTGCCAAGGAATATCCGCCTCAAGCGTGACTATGACCCTTCGATTCCGGACATCAATATGGATCCGGATCAGCTGCAGCAGGCGTTGCTGAACATAGTGCAAAACGCGGTGCAGGCGCTGGAAGAACGGGGCGGCGAGATCATTATCAAGTCCCGCACCCAGCATCAGGTCACCATAGGCACCCAAAGATTCAAACTGGTGGCCGAATTGTCCGTGATAGACAACGGACCCGGCATCCCGCCCGAGTTGATGGATACCCTGTTCTATCCCATGGTCACGGGGCGGGAACAGGGCTCGGGGCTGGGACTGTCCATTGCCCACAATATTGCCAGGCTCCATGGCGGTCGTATCGACTGTCATTCGGCCCCCGGCCACACGGAATTTGTGATTACCTTGCCGATCATCAGCGGCAAGTAGCAGCCACACAGAGGAGATGACATGAGTATCAGCGAACAGGTTTGGATCCTCGACGATGACAGCTCCATACGCTGGGTGCTGGAGAAGGCGCTCAAGGGCGCCAGGCTGACCACGGCCAGCTTTGCCGCGGCCGAATCCCTGTGGCAGGCACTGGAATTATCCCAGCCCCAGGTAATCATTTCCGATATCCGCATGCCGGGTACCGACGGTTTGACCCTGTTACAACGACTGGGGCTGCACTATCCCAATATTCCGGTCATCATAATGACCGCCCATTCGGATCTCGACAGTGCCGTCAGCGCCTATCAGGCGGGGGCATTTGAATATCTGCCGAAACCCTTCGATATAGACGAGGCCATAGCCCTGGTGGAGCGGGCCTTGACCCACGCCAACGAACAAAGCCCGGCGCCTGTGGTGGAAGAAAGACTCAAGACTCCGGAAATCATTGGCGAAGCCCCGGCAATGCAGGAGGTGTTCCGCGCCATTGGCCGCCTGTCACGCTCTTCCATCAGCGTGCTGATCAACGGTCAGTCCGGTACCGGCAAGGAGTTGGTGGCGGGCGCCCTGCACAAACACAGCCCACGTAAGGACAAGCCCTTTATCGCCCTGAACATGGCGGCCATCCCCAAGGATCTGATCGAATCCGAGCTGTTTGGCCATGAGAAGGGCGCCTTCACCGGCGCAGCTGCGGTACGTCAGGGCCGGTTTGAACAAGCCAACGGCGGCACCCTGTTTCTGGATGAAATCGGCGATATGCCATTGGACGTGCAGACCCGACTGCTGCGGGTACTGGCCGATGGTCAGTTTTACCGGGTCGGTGGTCACTCGCCGGTACAGGTGGACGTGCGCATTATCGCCGCCACCCATCAGGATCTGGAACAGCAGGTGCAAAAGGGTCAATTCCGTGAGGATCTGTTCCACCGTCTCAACGTGATCCGGGTGCATTTGCCGCCCCTGGCACAAAGGCGCGAAGACATTCCCCAATTGGCCAGTCACTTCCTGGCCTCGGCGGCCCGGGAAATCGGCGTCGAAGCCAAGGTGCTGGCACGGGAAACCGCACTCAAGTTGCAACAATTGCCCTGGCCCGGCAACGTGCGTCAATTGGAAAATACCTGCCGCTGGCTGACAGTCATGGCCTCGGGCCAGGAAATCCTGCCCCAGGATCTGCCACCGGAACTGCTGAAGGAACCTCTGACACTCGGCCAGGGCAGCCCGGAGCAACATACCGGCGGCTGGCAGGAGGCACTGCGGGCCTGGGTGGATGTGCGGCTTGGCAATGGCGACAGCGATCTGCTGACCGAGGTGCAACCCGAGTTTGAGCGCATCTTGCTGGAAACCGCCTTGAAACACACCCAGGGTCACAAGCAGGAAGCGGCCCGCCGCCTGGGTTGGGGCCGCAATACCCTGACCCGCAAATTGAAAGAACTGGAAATGGAATAGCAAAAAGGGATGCACTGCATCCCTTTTTTGTCGACCGAAGGCTTAGAAGCGGTAATGCATACCGACGCCGAACTGGTGCACCCGGGTGCTGGCAAAGTAATTGTCGTAATCTTTCGACTCGGGTTCGGTTTCGCTGTACTCGTAAGACAGACGCAGCGCCAGGGATTCAGTTAAGGTCATATCCACGCCCGTGCCCAGCAGCCAGCCAATGCCACGATAGTCATCTGTAGTGCTGTCGTCAGGGCTGTAGATGGCTTCCCACAACAGACCGCCCTTGAGGTACACAGTCACCACATCGCTGTAGGCGTGGCGCACGGTCGGCGCCAGGGTGATGGCGGCTGAGCGGATATCAACCTCATCGATATAGCTGTCGGTGCCGTGAATACCGGCTTCCAGGCCGAAACTCTTGTTGAAGTTGTAGCCACCATAGACACCCAAACCCAGAGCTGACTCTTCGAAGTCACCGATTCTGTCGGTCATGCTGGTATGGTTGATTTGCCCCCCCAGGTAATAACCCAGGTCCTTGGCGGCAAAAACGGGAGAAGTCAGTGACAGCAGCAAGCTGCCGACGAGTAATGAATTCAGTTTCATGATCTTCCTTATGGGGTTTGTCGCTACAACCAGCGACCGTCCTTATGATGCGGCGTCATATTAACCGCTTAATATCCCGAATAAAAGCAATAAAAAAGGACGCCATAGCGTCCTTTTTTACAAACAGCGGAATTAAAACTGGTAGTGCATGCCCAGAGCAATCTGGGATATGTCGGCATCCAAGTCATCAGCAAAATCACCGTCCAGATCGCCGCTGGAACGATCGTAGCTCAAACGAATGTTCAGATGCTCATTGATGGCGGCATTCAGGCCCAGGCCCCAAGTGAAGCCAGTCCCGGTGAAGTCATCATCACCGAAATCAGTGTCCACAACCACCGCCATGGATGCCAGGCCAACCTTGGCAAAGCCGGAGAACATATCGTTGAACTGCACAGTGAACTTGGGGGTAAAGGTCCAGGCACCTGCGCCTATATCCACGTTGTCTTCACCCAGATCACCGCTGGCAAACAGGTTGGTTTCCAGGCCGAACCACTCGTTGAAGTTGTAGCCACCGTAAGCGCCTAAGCCCACTCCGCTTTCGGAAAAATCATTGTCAACCGACAGTTTTACCTGGTTGACGGCGCCACCTATATAGAAACCTGTCTTGTCGGTTTCCGCCAGTGCAGAAGTGCTTGCCAATACGGCGGCCAGGGCGGCTATTTTGATTGCTTTCATTCTTTGAGATCCCTCTGTGTTTAATGTTCGCTTGCATTGTCATTCGGCCAGGCTGAACAACAGCTGAACGCTTATATCCGTTTTTTTACTGATTTTCAAAACTTTATGGGTCAAATGGGATCCTGGTGAATGATGACTTCGGCATCAAGGAACTCACTCTTTATTCTGGCGCTGGTGTCATCGGAAATGCCGTGGGCATCCCTGAGCGGCAGGTTGCCATCCAATTCCAGATGCAGCTGGATAAAGGTGGTTTTGCCGGCCCGGCGGGTACGCAAATCGTGGATGCCATTGACCCTGGGATCGGCCTGGGCCAACTGCACTATGCGCAGGCGACTGTCATTATCCAGCTCACGATCCAGCAAGGTCTGCACGGCACCATAACCCAGTCCGAGCGCCTGCTGGCCTATGTAAAGAGCGATCAGCAAGGCAAACAAACCGTCGGCCCACCAAAAACCGTATTGTGCCAACACCAGTGCCAGCAGCACTGCGCCATTGAGCAGTAAGTCGGAGCTGTAATGCAGCGAATCCGCCGCCACCACACTGCTGCCGGTTTCCTTGAGCGCGCGCCGCTGCAAGAGCACCAGGGCCAAGGTCAGTACTATGGCAATGATGGATACCCAAATGCCGATATTGGCGTGGGAGAGGGGTGTGGGATTGAGCAAACGATCGCCACCGTGGAACAGCAGCAAAAAGGCCGAGCCGAGGATAAAGGCGGATTGCGCCAGGGAGGCCAGTGGCTCGGCCTTACCATGACCGTATCTGTGTTCGTGATCGGCGGGCATCAGGGCATAACGGATGGCAGCAAAATTGACCAGGGACGCCAGCGCATCGGCAAAGGAGTCGGTCAGTGATGCCAGCATGCTGGCGGAGCCAGACCAGAGCCAGGCGAGGAGCTTAATCAGTATCAGGGTCAGAGCAGTGGCCACGGAGGCGCGTGAGGCCAGTTTTACCCAGAAGTCATAGTGATGATCGGCATTCATGGAACGGGAGTCACCTTAGTACGGGGACTCCCTTTATAGCAGAAATTACAGAGGGTTAAAACGCGGTTTATCAGCTAATTTGCAGTACAAATTCGGCGGATTCAGCGTTTTCTGCCCCCGTGTTCCGCAAACTGCTGCCGGAATTTTTCCTGTTGTTCAGGGGTCAGCAATTGATACACCTGCTGCTGCAACTTCATGAAATTCAGCATACCTTCTTCATGGTGCTGTTGCTGCTCGGCGATCAGTGCCCGGGCCACATTTTCATCAAACTTTGAGGCACTGACCAGGGCCAGCATCTTGCTTCTGTGGGTCTCGCGCTCCGATTCATCCTGCTGCTCGCTGCGGGCCTGGCGTTGTTCCTTCATCAGCGATTTAATCTGTGCCTCCTGTTCCTCGGTCAGATCCAGATTGCGGAACATATGACGCATACCCTGATGCATTCCGGGGCCGTTTTCACCCCGGTCTTCACCATGTTCATGGGCCACGGCGACGGTACCACCGAGTAACATAGCGGTTGCCAGCAGGCCCAGCAGGCCTTGAGTTAATTTGGATTTCTTCATGGTTCACCTCTGTGATTGGCTGTATCGACGCTTCCCAGTTTATGGCCGTCAACGTAAGTGTGGGTCTGGCCTGCGTAAAACTGTGTAAAGGAAGGGTTTCCCGCCATCTTTACATTGACTTACACTGGCTTGACAGCGCTTGACCTTAAAGACTTGTATACTCGGGCGCAGTACAGCTGCGGAGTAGTAT